>CAYGSZ010000232.1:0-4373 GCA_964352705.1 uncultured Rhodobacterales bacterium | reverse complement strand
TAGCGATGCCCCGCCCAGAACTGATTCAAGTCGCGGATACTGTTGCGCGCGACAAATCGATTGAACGCGAGGAAGTCTTCATGATCATGGAGCAGGCTTTGCAAAAAGCTGGTCGGTCAAAATATGGCCAAGAAAAAGACATTCGCGCGACCATTGACCGTAAGACCGGAGAGATTCGTCTGGCCCGTTATCTTGAAGTTATGGCTGAGGAAGACGAAGTTGAAGATGAGAATACCCAGCTCACAATTGAGCAGGCCAAGCGAAAGAAAAAAGACGCAGAGGTCGGTGAGTTTCTAATTGATCCACTGCCGCCAATCGATTTTGGCCGCATTTCATCACAAATGGCCAAACAAGTTATCGTTCAACGTGTGCGGGAAGCCGAACGGGCGCGCCAGTTTGAAGAATACCAAGATCGCGTAGGTGAAATTGTCAACGGGCTGGTTAAACGTGTGGAGTTTGGCAACGTTGTGGTTGACCTGGGCCGGGCCGAGGGCTTGCTGCGTCGTGACGAGCTTATTCCACGTGAACACTTTAAGAACGGTGATCGCGTGCGCGCTTACATCATTGATGTTCGTGAAGAACCCCGTGGGCCACAAATCTTTTTATCTCGTACCTGCCCCGAATTTATGGCGATGCTGTTTGCTCAGGAAGTACCAGAAATCTATGATGGTATTATTGAGATCAAGGCTGTTGCCCGTGACCCTGGCAGTCGGGCCAAAATTGCTGTCATTTCTAAAGATGCGTCGATTGATCCTGTCGGTGCCTGCGTTGGTATGCGCGGCAGTCGTGTGCAAGCCGTTGTGGCAGAGCTTCAGGGCGAAAAGATCGACATTATTCAATGGAATGAAGATCCGGCAACGTTTGTCGTGAACGGCTTAGCTCCAGCCGAGGTGAGTAAAGTTGTGCTGGATGAAGACTCTGGCCGGATTGAAGTTGTTGTTCCAGATGACCAGTTATCGTTAGCCATCGGCAGACGCGGCCAGAACGTTCGGCTTGCCTCTCACCTAACGGGTTGGACAATAGACATTCTGACAGAAGATGAAGAAAGTTCGCGCCGCCAAGAAGAATTCCGTAGCCGCAGCAAGGCCTTCATTGAAGGGCTGGATGTAGATGAAGTCATTGCTCATCTTCTCGTTACCGAAGGCTTCACGTCTTTGGAAGAAGTCGCCTTCGTCCCCGAAGAGGAACTGATAAGAATTGAAGGGTTCGATGAAGACATTGCCACGGAGCTTAAAGCCCGCGCGCAAGCGTTCATCGAAGAAGAAAATCAAAAAGTCATCACCAAACTGAATGAATTGGGTGTTGCAGAAGATTTGCTCAATGCAGACATTGAGGGCCTGGACACGGCGATGATGGTAACCCTTGGCGAAGGTGGCGTTAAAACCAGAGATGATCTGGCTGATTTGGCCTCAGATGAGCTCATCGAAATCCTAGGAGTAGGATCTATGTCCATGGAGGACGCCAATACAATGATCATGGCAGCGCGAGCCCACTGGTTTGAGGACGAAGACACTGAGAACCAAGACACGGAAACAAGTGACACAGAGTCCCCTGAAACAAAGTCCGCGGAGGGTATCGAGTAAACGTGACTTTTGACGCCACCTCATCGGACGAAACCGTCATGAACTTAGACCCGCGTGACGATGCCAACCCGGAACCAGAGTTGGACTCTGGGCCACTGCGGAAGTGTTTTGCCAGCGGTGTGCAGCGCGCTAAGGCTGAGTTGTTGCGTTTTGTTATTGGGCCGGATGAACAGATCGTATTTGATGTTGCGGGACGCTTACCAGGCCGGGGTTTGTGGTTAAGCCCAGAGCGAGATATGATAGAGACTGCAGCGTCTAAGCGTCTGTTTTCAAAGGCCGCCCGACGATCAGTTCAAGTGCCGGATGGCTTGCTAGATCATGTTGCAGCCAGCCTTAAGCGCCGTTGCCTTGATCGCCTCGGATTGGCACGTCGCGCTGGCTTGGTTGCGGTTGGATTTGAGAAAGTTCGCGCCCAGGCGGCGGCAGGTCAGACCGCGCTGATTTTGGAAGCCAGTGATGGCGCGGAAGGTGGACGTCGAAAAGTGACGGGAATGGCACCTGATGCTGAAGTGATAGACGCCTTTACCAGCGCTGAGTTGGGACAGGCAGTTGGACGAGACCATGCTGTGCATGTTGGTCTAGCGTCAGACAAATTAACGACCAGCCTAGCGGCAGAGTCAAAAAAATATTATGGCGTCGCCAACGTGGCAAAGCCAAAGAAAGACGACTGAGACCTTAAGAAGATTTAGACTGAGGGGAGCACGGGCTCCCAAAACAGAATGGTACAAAACCGTATGGCCGACGAAGCAAAAAAACCTTTGAGCTTAGGACGTGGCAAGCTCGAATTGAAAAAGACGGTAGAGACTGGACAGGTCCGCCAGAGCTTTTCGCATGGCCGGACGAAAGTCGTTCAAGTCGAGCGCAAACGCAAACGCCAATTCGAGATGGGCGCTGACGGCAAGGTTCAGGAAGTTAAATCTCAAGCCCCTGGAACGCTGAAAAAGCCAAGCGCTGAACAAGCTGCTGATGCGGTTCAACGCAAACTCAGCGCAGAAGAAACAGCGCACCGATTGAAGGTGCTGCAGGATGCAAAACGCGCAGAAGAAGAAGACCGTAAGGTTGAAGAAGAGCACCTTGCGAATGCTGAACTTCAACGTGCCAATGAAGCCAAGGCCGAAGTTCAAGCTGACGAGCCTGCTGCAGAGCACGTTGCAGAAGAAGAGCCCGCTGTTGAGGGCGCTCCAGACCCAGTCGTAGATATCCCAATTGAACCCGTCGTACCACCTGATCCAGAAAAATCTGCGGCTGCCAATCGTAGGCCTCCCATTTCCAATAAAGAAAATGACAAAGAAGAAGAGTCTGAGAACAAGAAGGCAAAGACTGGTCACAAGGCTCCTGCTAAAAAGACTGCAGAGCAACGCCGCAGATCTGGCAAGCTGACAATCTCAGCCGCCCTTGAAGGGGACGATCAAATTGAGCGGGGACGCTCAATGGCAGCCTTGCGCCGTGCACAAGAAAAAGAACGCCGCAAACAAATACAGCAGCAAAAAACGGCTATGCCGTCAGAAAAGATTGTGCGTGAAGTCATTGTTCCCGAGAGCATTACTGTTCAGGAACTTTCTAACCGCATGGCAGAACGGTCTGGCAATGTGGTCAAGGCCCTTATGAAACTCGGAATTATGGCGACGATCAATGAAATGATTGATGCTGATACAGCAGAATTGGTGGCCCAGGAATTTGGACACACGATCAGGCGCGTCTCCGAAGATGATGTGCTCACAGGTCTAAGTGACAATTTTGAGGATGAAGACGCTACAGAAGATCGCCCAGCGGTTATAACGGTTATGGGACACGTTGATCACGGTAAAACATCATTGTTGGACGCGTTGCGTAAGGCCGATGTCGTTTCTGGCGAAGCTGGCGGAATCACCCAGCATATTGGCGCTTATCAAGTGCGTCTGGACGGCAATAAAAAACTCACGTTTTTAGACACACCAGGCCATGAAGCGTTTACAGCTATGCGGTCTCGTGGCGCTCAGGTCACCGATATTGTTGTGCTTGTTGTTGCCGCCGACGACGGCATCATGCCGCAAACGATTGAGGCTATTAAGCACGCCAAGGCTGCTGAAGTGCCGATTATTGTTGCCATCAACAAGATGGATAAAGAAGGGGCCAACCCCGACAAAGTGCGCCAAGAATTATTGAACCACGAAGTTGTTGTTGAAGAAATGGGCGGAGAAACCCTGACTGTCGAAGTTTCAGCAACACAAAAGTTAAACCTAGATAAGTTGCTTGAAACGATTCAGCTTCAAGCCGAACTTCTTGACCTTAAGGCCAATCCAAATCGTTCCGCCGAAGGCGTTGTGGTTGAAGCAAAGATGGAAACCGGCAAAGGGTCTGTTGGCACGATTTTGGTTCAAAAAGGCACGCTTAAAGTGGGAGACATTTTTGTCTCTGGTGCTGAATGGGGCCGCGTACGCGCCCTGGTTAACGACCAAGGAAAACAAATCAAGTCAGCTTTGCCATCGGCCCCTGTTGAGGTTTTAGGCTTTAATGGAACGCCCCACGCCGGCGACGACTTTATCGTTGTTGAGGGTGAGGCAAGGGCTAGAGAAGTTGCAGATTTCCGCGCCCGCAAGAAGCGTAACAATTTGACAGCCGGTAGCGGCAGTACAATGGAACAAATGTTTGCTTTGATTCAGGCTGGTGAAAGCGAAGACTTGCCGGTTGTTGTCAAAGCAGACGTGCAAGGTTCTGTTGAAGCCTTGACTGGAACGCTAGAGAAAATTGGAACGGATAACGCTCACGTCAAAGTCATTCATGGTGCTGTCGGACCCATTAACGAGTCTG
>CAYGSZ010000231.1:0-4430 GCA_964352705.1 uncultured Rhodobacterales bacterium | reverse complement strand
CTGTTGCGTATTCAAAATGACCTGTTCGACCTTGGCGCAGACTTATGTGTGCCGGAACAAGATAGCGAAGAACCTGGGGCGAGTTTACGCATCACTCCAGAGCAGGTGGTGGCTCTGGAAGCCGATATTGACGACCTCAACGAGGCTCTATCGCCCTTAACTTCATTTGTATTACCCAGCGGTGCGGCATCATCGGCCCACCTTCATCACGCCCGCACGGTTGTGCGACGCGCAGAACGTATGATGACGGCTTTAGCCGCAGAAGAACCCGTAAATACCGCTGCAATGAAGTATATCAACCGCCTGTCTGACCTCCTTTTCGTCATGGCGCGGGTTGCCAACCTGGCCGAAGATGGCGACGTTCTCTGGCGACCAGGCGGCGAACGCTAACCTGCGTGCTGAAAAGCGCCCAGATACGTTACAAACCAGCCTCTAAATCCGATAATTGTTAGGGTTTAAGCCTTTAAAGCCATGCTGCAATGCAACAATTGGGCGTTGACTAACCCCAGCCAAAGGATTAGGTGTTTACCCCTTTTTTGGGGTGCTGATGTGGCTAAAAAAGTCGCACTAGCCACAAAGTTGCTTAATTTTTCGCCATTATAAACGGAACCGAAAATATGAAGGTCCTGGTCGCCGTCAAACGAGTGGTCGATTACAACGTCAAAGTTCGCGTTAAAGCGGACAATTCAGGCGTCGAACTCGCCAATGTCAAAATGTCCATGAACCCTTTTGACGAGATTGCTGTCGAAGAGGCCGTCCGTCTTAAAGAAGCCGGAACAGTTGAAGAAATTGTTGCCGTCAGCATGGGCGTTCAACAGTGTCAGGAAACCATTCGCACGGCCCTCGCCATGGGGGCAGACCGAGGCATATTGGTTCAAACCGAAGATGAATTGCAGCCGCTCGCTGTCGCTAAATTACTTAAGGCCTTGGTCGAAAAAGAAAAACCTGATCTCGTCGTGGTTGGCAAACAAGCAATCGACGATGACGCCAATCAGACCGGACAAATGCTGGCGGCGTTGTTGGGATGGCCACAAGGAACTTTTGCGTCGAAAGTTGAGCTCTCTGACGGTAAGGCCACAGTCACTCGTGAGGTTGATGGCGGACTGGAAACAGTCGCTCTCACAATGCCGTGTGTCGTTACGACTGACTTGCGCCTCAATGAACCCCGCTATGCATCACTGCCCAACATCATGAAGGCCAAGAAAAAACCTATCGATACAATCACGCCAGAAGACCTGGGCGTAGATACTGCGCCCCGCATCACAACCCTAAAAGTGGAAGAGCCTGCCAAACGATCTGGCGGCGTTAAAGTTGCTGATGTTGCAGAACTTGTCGACAAACTCCGCAACGAAGCGAAGGTGATCTCATGACCAGCCTTGTCATAGCTGAACACGACAACAAAGACCTGAAGCCCTCTACGCTGACCACAATAACAGCCGCAAATCAGATTGGTGGAGATATCCATATTCTGATTGCAGGATCAAACTGCGGTGCGGTTGCAGAACAAGCGGCGAAGATTGCAGGCGTAAGCACCGTAAAAGTGGCTGATGACGCTCAATACGAGCATCAGCTTGGCGAGCCTGTGGCAGCCTTAGTGAAAAGTGTAGCTGCCGATTACAGCCACATTCTGGCACCAGCCACAACGTTTGGTAAAAACTTTATGCCGCGCGTTTCTGCGCTGCTCGACGTCGCACAGATATCAGATATTTCAGCCGTCGTTTCAGCAGATACGTTTGTCCGCCCGATCTACGCTGGCAACGCGCTGGCCACCGTGCAAAGCAAAGACCAAACCATTTTAATTACAGTTCGCGGCTCAACCTTCGACAAAGCGGCAGCAGAAGGCGGCTCCGCAGCAATCGAAAGCGTTTCAGCCGCTGAAGACCCAAAGGTTTCGACATTTGTAGGTCAGGAATTATCCAAGTCGGAGCGGCCTGAGTTGACCTCTGCGGGAATAGTTATTTCTGGTGGTCGTGGTGTCGGTAGTTCTGAAAATTTCGCGATTATTGAAACCCTTGCCGACAAACTTGGTGCTGCTGTGGGCGCATCCCGGGCTGCTGTTGATGCCGGATATGTCCCCAACGATTATCAGGTTGGACAGACAGGTAAAATCGTCGCACCCGACCTCTACATTGCCATCGGTATTTCTGGCGCCATTCAGCACCTTGCCGGGATGAAAGACAGTAAAGTTATTGTTGCAATCAACAAGGATGAGGAAGCCCCCATTTTCCAAATCGCTGATTATGGACTGGTAGGCGATTTGTTCGACGTGGTTCCTCAGCTCTCCGAAGCCCTCTAGTTTAAGCTCCCCTGAAGGAAAATTAAGATGAACGATGATAGCCGCCGCGCTTCGCAGGCGAGAAAGGATGAAAGCCGAGTGTCAAAATCTGATTACGAGATTAAAACCATTGGCATTATTGGTGCCGGGCAAATGGGAAGCGGCATTGCACACGTCAGCGCGCTGGCGGGATACGATGTTAAAGTTTTCGATATCAGCGAAGAGCAGCTTAAAAACGCGCTGATAGATATCGATAAAAACATCTCCCGACAGGTGTCAAAAGGCCGCATTACCGAAGAGGCCAAAAACGATGCGCTGGCTAAGATCACGACTGGCGCGGCATTGGAATTCATGGCCGATGCTGATCTGGTTATTGAAGCAGCAACAGAGCGCGAGGACGTTAAACACAAAATTTTCAAGGACATTTGTCCAATCTTGAAAAGTGATGCGATCCTCTGCTCGAACACATCTTCAATTTCAATCACAAGACTGGGCGCAGGTACGGATCGCCCAGAACGGTTCATGGGCCTTCACTTTATGAACCCGGTTCCGGTGATGAAACTGGTCGAACTCATTCGCGGCATTGCAACAGGAGAAGACACATTCTCAGCCGTGCGCGGTGTAGCTGAGAAACTCGGGAAGCAGACTGTTTCGTCTGAAGATTTCCCGGCCTTTATCGTTAACCGCATTCTCATCCCAATGATTAACGAAGGAATTTACACTCTGTATGAGGGTGTTGGCTCCGTATCAGCCATCGACACAGCCATGAAGCTGGGTGCCAATCATCCAATGGGTCCGTTAGAATTGGCTGACTTTATTGGCCTAGACACCTGCCTGTCGATTATGTCTGTCCTTTACGAGGGGCTGGCTGACTCCAAGTACCGTCCCTGCCCGCTTCTGGTGAAATACGTCGAAGCCGGTTGGTTGGGCCGTAAATCGGGTAAAGGCTTTTACGATTATTCCGGCGATGAGCCTGTGCCAACGCGCTAATTCAAATGCAGCATATCTAAGCGTACATGCTTAGTATGAACGGCCTCCGCTCCAATGGAGGCCGTTCTTGTTTTTGGGCCGATGCCGATGTTTTTAGCTAAAGGATACTGACATCCTGTGCATGACTTAACGGTAGGCATCCGACCCTATATTCTGCTGACGGCACTTTGCCTGGCTTTGTTTTTACCGGGCCTCACCACGGTGCCTCCGACAGACAGAGACGAATCCCGCTTCATGCAGGCAACGAAGCAAATGCTGGAAACCGGCGACCTGGTTAATATCCGTTTTCAGGACGAGCCTCGCACGAAAAAGCCAGTGGGTATTCACTGGCTACAATATGCGTCGGTAAAAGTGTTTGCCGACGGGCAATTGAATGGTCAACTAAACACAACATGGATGTACAGAGCACCCTCTGCCATTGCGTCCTGGCTGGCAGTAATCTGTATATTCTTGCTCGGATGCAAACTCTTTAAGGGTCCAGTCGGGAGGCGGGCCGGACTGATCGCAGCCAGCCTAACAGCCTGCACTTTACTCACGATCATTGAAGCGCAGCTCGCCAAGACAGACGCAACCCTCCTGCTCACAGTTGTCCTCGCACACATAGGGCTGGCACAGTTTTATCTAGCGACACCTGAGAGCAGGCCGCAGATAGGCGGCTTTCTGTTGCTCTGGGGCGGCATCGGCGCAGGACTGTTGATTAAGGGTCCGATTATTATAGCCATCGTCTTGGCCACAGCTATTGCGCTGTCAGCAGCGGATAAAAATTTCAGATGGCTCCGTGAAACGCGCCCGCTGGTTGGTGCGCTGTTCTCGATGACATTTATTCTCCCGTGGGCGATTGCCGCGTCAACAAGCGGAGATGGCAACGTCATCTTAACGTCTTTAACAGAAGATTTTTTCCCGAAGCTCATTGGTGGCTCAGAAGGTCACGGTGCATACCCCGGCACTCATTTACTTTTGTCACCCATAACACTTTGGCCAGCCTCTTTGATCCTTCTTCCGGGACTGGTTTTAGCGTGGCAAGAACGTCATACACCAGCTATTCGCTTCGCCCTCGCCTGGGCCGGTGCGACTTGGCTAATGTTTGAACTGGTGCCGACCAAACTCCCGCATTACATCCTGCCCATCGTGCCCGCTCTCGCCCTGGCCGTCGCTGGCGCACTGT
>CAYGSZ010000230.1:0-4435 GCA_964352705.1 uncultured Rhodobacterales bacterium | reverse complement strand
TGGGAGATGCAGATGATAGAACACGAACCACCTATGGCGGCGGTACAGACGCTGAACTTGTTTTTAATGAAATCGCTGGTGGCACCCAGCGCTTGCCAGAAGCGATGGCAGCCGCAGTAAGCGGACCTATTCATCTCAACAAGACTGTGCGTTCCATCAGCATGGCCGGCAAAGAAGTCGAAGTCAAAACCATAGATGGCGACCGTTACGTTGGTAAGTATGCCATTTCGGCCGTCCCGTTTACGGCACTCCGGAATATTGACGTGTACCCAAACTTTGTCGGTACACAGTTTGATGCTGTGCGGCAATCTGCCCACGGTAATACGTTGCGCGTGTTCATGGAGTTCTCCGCACCGTTCTGGGACGATATTGGTGATCCAGGTCTGTTTACAGACACGGCGATTGAGCGAGTCTTTGCGCGCACCAACGAAGAGGGTGAAATCTTTGGCCTCGACTGCTGGGTCAACGGCAATGCTGCGTATCGTTTAGATCAGTTACCAGCAGAGGACGTCGGTAAATTTATCGTCGATACGCTGGCGCGTATCCGGCCTTCAACAAAAGGGAAGGTCAAGGTGCTCCAGGTTCACTCCTGGGCCAAGCACTCCGCGTCGGGCTGTTGCCGCCATGTCTTTAATGCGGGCCAAGTCGGTCTGTGGGCGAGCGTCATGGCCACCCCTCACGCACGCCTCCACCTGGCCGGGGAACAAACCCGTAGTATTGAGAATGGCATGGAAGCTGCCGCCGAATCCGGTGAGCGGGCCGCGTTCGAGATTATGGAACGCGCTCTTTAGATCAACACCAAGGAGGTCCTGATGTCTTTTAAACGGGTCTGCGCAGCCACATCCATTTTGTTTGTGGTCTCCACGGTTGTGTTTGCAAAAGACCCGTTACCCACCTCATCGCCTGAAGATGTTGGCATGACCAAGGCTGGTTTGGACCGCCTGGCCAGTAAAATGCGCGGCCTGGTTGATGAGGGCTTGCGGGCTGGTGTGGTTTGGGGCGTTGTTAAAAACGGCAAGCTCGTTCAGTTAGAAGCCTACGGTCAGCGGGATATGGACGCTGGCTTACCGATGGAAACGGACACGGTGTTTCGTTTGTATTCGCAATCCCGCGCGGTCACAGCGGCAGCCATCTTAACGCTGGTCGACGAGGGTAAGCTCGGACTTGATGACCCGGTTGCCAATTACCTGCCTGAAATTGGTCGTATGCAGGTGATCTCAAAGCTCAATCGCGATGAGGTTATTGCTACGGTGCCTCAAGACCCACCCATGACCGTACGCCATCTTTTCAATTACACCTCGGGTCTGGGGTATGCCCGGGATTGGCCCACAGGTGTCGGCATGGATCAGCGGAATATTCTCGATCTCAACGGTACATTAAGTGACATGGTGCAGAAGTTCGCCCAATACCCTCTGCTGGCTCAACCGGGCGAGCGCTGGATTTACGGCTTTCATTCTGATGTTCTCGGGGCTGTTGCTGAAGTGGCGTCCGGGCGCAAATTTAATGATTTTCTCGACCGCCGTTTGCTCAAGCGTCTGGGTATGGACGATACAGGCTATTGGGTCCGCAGCGGCTCCAATGATCGTTTAGCCACGGTGTATGGTCCCGACGAGTCAGGGGCTTTAGTCGCCACCTCTGCACCGGCATCCGGGCCGTACACCCAACCGGGAACAATGTTCTCTGCTGGTGGCGGACTTGTCTCAACGGTACCGGACTACTTGCGCTTCGGTCAGATGATCCTCAATGGCGGCGCACTGGACGGCGCGCGCGTGCTCAAAGCGGGCACGGTTGCGGTTATGACCACAAACGCCTTAACACCAGATCAGGGCCGACTGTCTTTCGGCGATAGTTTTAACCCGGGGCATCCATTCACCGGCTATGGCTGGGGCCTAGCCATTGGGGTGCGTTTGCCAAACACCGCCCATACCGTTCCCGGCTCTGCGGGCGATCTGGTTTGGGGCGGTCTCGCCAACACCACATACTTTTTTGATCCGGTCGAGAACATTGTCGCCGTGGCCATGACCCAATACCTGGGTCCCAACGCAGAAGAATTAACTTTCCGGCTCAGAGAAGGCGTCTATGGCGCTTTGGCAAAGTAGGGCCATGCGCGGCACGCTTAAAACTCTCGCGGTGTTATCCGTTGTTTTGGTGACGCCGCCGGCTGTTGCTATGGATGAGGCCGCCCCGTTGGATGTCGGCCTGTCACCTTATGCTGTCGATCATTTGGATGCGTCGATGGCAGCGCTGGTTGAAACGGGACGCCGGTCAGGCATCGTTTGGGCGGTTGCTAAAAATGGCAAGCTGGTCACACATAAAGCGTCAGGACTCCGCGATATTGAAGCCGCTCTGCCCATGCAGACCGATAGCATCTTTCGTCTGCATTCCATGACCCGTGCCGTCACCGGTGTTGCGGTTATGATGATGTATGAAGCGGGCAAGTTTGATCTCGATGATCCGGTTGCCAAATTCATCCCGGCCTTTGCAAACACACCTGTTCTTAAAAATCGCAAAAGCGACCCCACAGAGACAGAGCCACAAACCTCACCGCTCACCATCCGGCATTTGCTGACCTACACATCCGGGATCGGGTATCCCTTCGATTATGATCCCGTTCTCAACGTAAGTTTTGAGAAGGTGTTCCCACGCGGTCAGACCATTGAGCAGGGCGTTAATTATTTGGCCAGTAGGCCCCTATTGTTTCAACCGGGCGCGCGTTGGTACTACGGGTTTTCCGGCGATGTGCTCGGGCGTCTGGTCGAGATCTGGTCAGGCCAGCCTTACGATGTGTTTTTGCGTGACCGTGTTTTTACGCCGCTTGGTCTTAATGATATGGGGTTTCAACTCCCAGACGACCAGCAGCACCGCCTGGCAAAAGTCTACGCCCCAGATGACTCGGGCGTCCTGCAGGATGCGGCAGCGCGGATGCCACCCATCGATTTCTACAGTGCAGGAGATACCATTTTCTCCGGCGGTGGCGGCTTGCTTGGCACAGCCATCGATTACCTGCGTTTTTCTCAAATGTTGCTGAATGGAGGTGTATTAGAGGGCGTGCGCCTGCTTCAGCCCGAAACCGTCGCCTTGATGACCCGCAATCATCTTTCGCCGGAACAAGGCCCACTGAACTGGTACGCCCGAGGTCGTTTCTCCGACACGGATCCGTGGGCCAAGGCGAATGGCTATGGCTGGGGTCTCAGCATCGGTGTTCGGTTGGACGACCAGCCGCATACTATTGTGGGAGGCCAAGGTGAATTCAGATGGGACGGTTTCGCCAACACCACCTTCTTTATTGATCCAGAAAACCAAATCGTTGCGGTGGCTATGACCCAGTATCTCGGTCCGGAGGCGGACGATCTAGAAAACGCCCTGCGCACGTCTCTTTATGGCAGCGTGCTTCAACTGCCCAACTAGTTTTGTAAACGCAGTTGATCGACAGCCAGTTGTTTGTGACGAAAGGGCAGGTCCCCAAGCCGGTCGCTCACCGCAATCACATCGACGATGTACACCAGAAATAATGCCGGCGCGAGGTCATGCATGGTTCTGGACAGGTCTTGAAGTGTCTCGGCGCGTTCTTGTTCATCAAACATGCCGTGTGAGGCCGCAATAACCGGCATCACACGCTCGTCGCAGAAAAAAGCGCCCGGCTTGTTGCACGAAAATATTTCAATGGCGCGGACAACATCCCAGTAAGACGCGCCGTTCCATGTGGCGGAGATAGAATCTGCACCACCCCAGTCGCCGCTGAAATATTTGCGAATCCAGTCCTGGCCCTGGACGGCGTTGAATTCGACGTCAACGCCAACGGCGGCAAGGTCTTGCGCAACCTTCTGATAGGTTGTTGCGGCTTCCAGCATGCCGCCGGCCACCAAAACGTCAGCGCGGAACGATAGTCCATCGCTATATCCAGCGGCGTTCAGCAACGCCTTTGCCCGGGCAGGGTCATAGGGGTAAGGCGCAACATCCGGATTGTACCCGGTCATGCCCTGGTAGCCCGGCTGGCCGGCCGGTTGTGTCGTACCCAGCATAATAATGTCGGCGATGGCTTCTTTGTCTACGGCGTAGTTCAGGGCCTGCCGCACACGTTGATCTGCAAAGGGGGAGTCCGGATTAGTATTCGAAAAGGCGAGAGAGGTGGTCTGCCCTCCGGGCCGGGTGATCACCTTAAAGCCCTGGGCACGCAGAAGATCGATCTCAACAACACCGAAGTTGTAGCCGATGTCGACCTGTTCTGAGAGCAGTGCCTGCACTTGCGTTGGGGCATCTTTAACCAGGCGCATATCAACCGTATCAATTTCCACCGGAGGCCGCCAGCTCTGCCAGTTGGCTATTAGCAGGGGGCGTTGGGCTTCTAAACGCCAATCTTCCACCACGTATGACCCCGTACCGATTGGTGCCTGACTAAACGCATCCGGGCCAAGTTCTTCGTATAGCCAAGGCT
>CAYGSZ010000229.1:0-4435 GCA_964352705.1 uncultured Rhodobacterales bacterium | reverse complement strand
GGCGCGACGCCGCCCACCGTCGCATAGGCTTCGCTGAACTCAAGAATCTTATGATAGACCACCAGCGTCAACAAGCCGATGACCAGACCAAAGGATTTACTGGCCCGATGGGTCATGATGCCAAGAGGAGCCGCCAGCATCGGTAGAAACAAAATGGACAACGAGAAGACTATACGACCGTGCAGTTCAGCGGCGGCAGCAGCCGCTGGCACACGGTCCTCCGGATAAATCTCAGGATTGACCGGTACAAGCCGCACGCCGTTTTCATCGACCGACATATTTTTGACGTAGCCACGCAGCAGTTCGTCAATCGTCAACTCACGTTCATCGCCCCCGCGCATTCGAAAGCGGATCAGTTGATCAAGATTGAGCGGCCAGTCAAACACATCAAAGCTGACGGTATTGGCCGAGCTTGCACCCGGAGACCATTCCGAACGGTTGCCCTGGAACAATCGGAGGCTGGTGGGCTGGTCTGAACCGCCCGACACCAACCGACCGCGCTTCGCCGTTAAGGTGACGATGGTGCCATCGTCTTTTTGCTGGTGAGCAAACACACCAAACAACTCACGCCCTGCACCACGGGATTGTTCGACCCGTAAGGTGTAACCATTCGGCAAATCCATAAAGACGCCCTCGCCAATGCCGGATTCCAACACCCCGCTGGTGACATTGAACAAAAGAGCGCGATAGGCGTAGCGGCTGAACGGCTGCAAATACCCGACCAGGATCAAATTGAAGATCATCATGAACAGGCCAAGAATGACGGCAGGACGGATGAAACGGCTTAAGCCAATGCCTGAGGATTGAATGGCATCCAGTTCAGATTGTGACGACAACTTACGAAAGGCGAGAAGCACACCCAAAAACAGGGCGGCGGGCAAGGCCAAGCCGATGTAATGGGGAATCAGGTTAAACAGCATCTGGAAGACAACCAGGGTCGATACGCCATTACCAACAGCGATATCCAACAGCCGCAACATCCGTTCAAGCAGCAGAATCACCGCCGCGATCAGCAATGTTACAAGCAGGGTTGGCATTATCTGCCGTAAGAGATAAACGTCGAGCGCTTTGAACATGGTATTCACGACCGTTATTTAGACGGCCTTTGCCCTTCAGGTCCCTGAGTCAGCGCCGGAAAATGGCCTCGTAACCGGTTGAGTCCGGTTTTTCATAGGAAATCTTCAAGCAGAGGCAACATGGCGGGAGGATGCAATATCGTCAAATCAAAGCTTTTGAAACATTATGTATGGGTTCGAGACCTCCTTCAATTTAAGGTTCCGCTGCTTTGACCACCCCGCGCCTCGCCATCATCAGCAATCATCTCAGCACCCAGAATCAGGCTGACGACAGGTGGCTGACCGATCTCATCGCGGGTCAGGCCTGGGTGCGTCATTATGTGATCGACCAGATCTCGGATATTCCCGTTATTCTTGCAGACTGCGCCACGGCGGGAGTTGAGACTTTGGCTATTGATGGCGGCGATGGCACGGCGGGCTTGGTGTTTTCAGGCCTCTTGAATGACGGGCCATACACCACATTGCCGGCGCTGGCCCTACTGCCTTCGGGCAAAACCAACATGACCGCTGCGGCCTGGAGTTTGAGCGGGGACCGGCGAGAAGCTCTTGCCAAGTTGCTGGTTCAATGCGGCAATGACACGCTATCACGCACCTTGCATTCTCAAGCGATTCTGACACTGCATCATGGCGACGCCCCACCGAAGCATGGCGCGTTTTTTGGCGGCGCGGACGTGGTAGATGGCATTTTGTACTGCCGTCGTAAAATTTACCCCCTCGGGTTGCCCAATACGCTGTCCCATAGCGCGGCCGTTTGCCTGTTGCTTTGGCGCGCGCTTAAAGCAGGTCCACAGAGCGGCAGCGTCCGCGTGACGGCGGACGACGGGGTATGGTCAGAAGAGGGGCAGTTCTTTGTGGTGATGGCCACACCTATGGACAAGATGCTGCTGGGTATTCAGGCACAACCGTCGCACGGTTCAGGCTCAATTAAGTATATAAGCCTGCGCCCCGGAGCGATGCCTGTTCTATCGACCATGGCCGGGCTGATACAGCGGAGGCTCAAAGCCACCAAGCATCGCACCGTGCGCCGCACAGAGAATGTAGCGTTCTCTTTTGATGGGAATTACACTTTGGACGGTGAGATTTACAAAACGGATGCGGACACGCCGATCCGATTAGACAGCAGCCAAATTCTGACCTTCGTGCGATGGTAGAAAAATGACCACGCCGTCCCTCCCTTCGCTCAACGCCCTGATCGCGAAAGAAAGCAAGATTGTGCCCTTCCCGGCAGCGGCGGAAATGGTTGAGCACCTAAAACAGACTTACGGAAGCGGCGTTCAGGCGGTGGTGTTCTATGGCTCATGCCTGCGGCTCGGCACCGACAAAGACCTGATGTTGGACTTTTATGTTCTGGCCGAAGCCTTAAAGCCCGCCTTAAACAACGCGGTCAGCGCCACCTTCGGCGTGCTGCTGCCGCCCAACGTGTATTACCATGAATGTGACTTTAAGGGCCGGGTGGTGCGGGCTAAGGTCGCGGTGATGACGCTCGGGGCCTTCGTCCGTGGCACATCAGAAACAACGTTTGCTTCGGCGCTGTGGGCGAGGTTTGCGCAACCGGCGGGTATTGTTTACGCGGCCAACGAAAACGCGCGCACGGCAGTTGAAAAAGCCCTTGCCCGCGCGGTCAGGACTCTGCTGAGCAAAACAGTTCCCCTGATGGAGGGGCCGTTTGAGATTGAAGACCTCTGGATCACAGCGTTTCGTGCGACCTATAAATCTGAGCTGCGCCCAGAGCCGGACACCAAAGCCAACGAGCTTGTTGAGATTCAAAAGGATCGGTTTATCAAAATCGGTCAGGCCGCGCTGTTGGAATTGAACATTGAGGCCACGGCAGAGCGCCAAGCCCCGACGCGTACACCATGGGACTGGCGCTTGCGGCGTTGGTGGGGGCGCTTTTTGAACGTACTGCGTCTGATCAAGGCCGCCTTCACGTTTAAAGGTGGCTTGGAGTACGCGGTGTGGAAAATAGAACGGCACTCAGGAGTCAAAATAGAATTGACCGACCGCGAACGGGCCACACCGTTACGAACCGGATTGCGTTTATTGCTTAAGACAAAACGCCAAGGCGGTATAAATTAAGCCGCCTTAAGCCTATTGAGTTAACCCAGAGCCGCCTTCTGTTTGGCTTGGGCTGGCAGCACACCCAGTTCAGCGGCCACACCGGCAAACACTTCGATGATGCGATCAACCTGCTCAAGCGTATGCACAGCACTGAGACTACAGCGCAGCAGTGTGTAGTTGTGAGGCGTGGCTGGAGGCAGGGCGAGATTTACGTAGACACCACCATCGATCAACCCGCGCCAGAAGGCCACACCGGTTTCAACATCAGGGGCGACCACGGCCACCACCGGGCTGAGTTCACCCCCAAGGGTAAAGCCAAGAGCTGCAAGACCGGTGTGCAAACGCTCGGCATTGCGCATCAAACGCTTGCGCAAGGCACCACCATTCTCGACCAAACCAAGCGCAACGCGGGCCGAAGCCACCACAGAGGGCGGCAAAGACGCCGTGAAAATATACGGACGGCAAGCAAGACGCAGAAGATCGAACTGGGGATGATTGGAAACGCAGAAGCCGCCAACGGTGCCGACGCTTTTGGAGAAGGTGCCGACAATAAAATCGACATCGTCTTCAACGCCCAGCTCTTCCGGCAGACCCCGACCGTAACGGCCAAGCACACCGAGCGAATGCGCTTCATCGCTGAGCAAGTAAGTGTCTTCGTATTTCTTCTTAACGTCGACGATTTCCTTAAGAGGCGCTTTATCGCCAAGCATGGAATAAATGCCTTCAACCACGATCAGCTTGTTGCCGGGCTTTTTGGCCAGACGCGCAAGGCGTTTATCCAGATCAGCCGCATCATTGTGTTTGAAGCGGATGATTTGGGCTTGGCCCATGCGCACACCATCGTAAATGCTGGCATGGCAATCGGCATCCATGAGGATGTAATCTTCAGGACCGACCAAGGTGGACAAGATGCTCAAGTTGGCGAGATAGCCGGTAGAGAAAACAATCGCGTGCGCTTTGCCAAGGAACGAGCACAGAGTTTGCTCCAGTTCTTTATGACCGCTGTAAGTGCCATTGGCGACACGACTGCCTGTGGTGCCCGTACCAGCGGCATCCAAAGCATCATGAGCAGCTTGCAGCGCTTCGGGCGCGAAGGTTAGGCCGAGGTAATTGTTGGTGCCGGCTAAGATGGTGTGGCGGCCACCAATCATGGCTTCTGTCTGAGATAGAATTTCGTCCATCTGAACCTGAAACGGATCGTGTCCGCCATCCCCAAGCAACGCCTCGCGGCGCGCCAGAAGCGGCTCAAATCGATCAAACAAATCAGCCATGTTCTTCCCTAACAATCTGTTCGGTCGCGA
>CAYGSZ010000228.1:0-4441 GCA_964352705.1 uncultured Rhodobacterales bacterium | reverse complement strand
CTGGCTTAACAACCACAAACCGCTACGGTGGGGAAACCGATGCCCGTCAGGTCTTTGATCGCCTCGCCGGCACCTGGGCGTATTGGGGCTGGAAAGGCGGCTACTTCGACAGCGACGCAGACGCCGAAGCTTATTTCGATGAAATGCGCTACATGCTGTGCAAACAGATGTCAGCGCCGAATTCACCCCAGTGGTTTAATACGGGCTTGCATTGGGCCTACGGCATCGACGGTCCGGCACAAGGCCACTTTTATGTAGACTTTGAAACGGGCCGCCTGACCAAGTCGAAAGGCGCTTACGAACACCCCCAACCCCATGCCTGCTTCATCCAGTCCGTTGGCGACAATCTAGTGAACGACGGCGGTATTATGGACCTGTGGACGCGCGAGGCCCGCCTTTTCAAATATGGCTCCGGGACCGGCACAAACTTCTCGGCGGTGCGCGGCGCGGGAGAAAAACTCTCCGGCGGTGGGCAGTCGTCAGGGCTGATGAGCTTCCTCAAAATCGGCGATCGTGCCGCAGGCGCAATCAAATCAGGCGGCACCACACGCCGCGCGGCTAAAATGGTGATTGTGGATGTCGATCATCCGGACGTTGAATCCTTCATTACCTGGAAGGTCAGAGAGGAACAAAAGGTCGCCGCTTTGGTCACCGGATCGAAGCAATGCCAGTTTCATCTTAATGCCATCCTCCAAGCCTGTCGCAACTGGGATGGAGTCGATGGCGAAAGCCGCTTTGATGTGGCTAAAAACGATGCGCTTAAAAAAGCAGTCAGAGCAGCCCGCAAAGCCATGTTGCCAGACAATGCCCTGCAACGCGCCATCCAGTTTGCCCGGCAAGGGTACTCGGAGATTGAATTTGAGACCTATGACACAGACTGGGACTCTGAAGCTTACCTGACGGTTTCCGGCCAGAACTCAAACAACAGCGTTCGGGTTACCAATACTTTCTTAGAAGCAGCGCAGAACGGCAAACCCTGGGATCTGACCAACAGAAGCGACGGTAGCATCGCAAAGACCGTTGACGCAGCAGAGTTGTGGGACCGCATCGCTGAGGCAGCCTGGCAGTGCGCCGATCCTGGTTTGCAATTCGATACCACCGTCAACGAATGGCACACGTGCCCCACCTCAGGACGTATCAACGGATCAAACCCGTGCTCCGAATACATGTTCCTGGATGATACAGCGTGCAACCTGGCGTCCTTAAATCTACTAACATTCCGCCAAGACGGCGGCGGCTTTGATGTCGATGGCTTTACACATGCCACGCGGCTTTGGACCATCAGCTTAGAAATCTCAGTCCTTATGGCTCAGTTTCCCTCCAAGGAAATTGCCAAACGGTCCTATCAATTCCGCACGCTCGGCTTGGGCTTCGCAAACATCGGCGGTTTGTTGATGGCGAACGGTATTGCGTACGACAGCAATGAAGGCCGTGCCTTGTGTGGGGCAATCACAGCCCTCATGACCGGCGTGTCCTATGCAACATCGGCTGAAATGGCGGAAGAACTTGGCGCCTTTCCGGGATATGAAACCAACAAAGCCGACATGTTGCGGGTTATCCGTAATCACCGGCGTGCCGCCTATGGCCATCACGATGGCTATGAGGGACTCAGTATCAAACCTGTGCCGCTGAATGGGGCAGACTGCCCGAATGCTGAAATCACATCCGCCGCAAAAAAAGCCTGGGACTCAGCACTTGAGACAGGCACTGAATACGGGTTCCGCAATGCACAGGTGTCTGTCATTGCGCCTACTGGCACCATCGGACTGGTGATGGACTGCGACACGACGGGCATTGAGCCAGATTTTGCACTGGTGAAGTTCAAAAAACTTGCTGGGGGTGGCTACTTCAAAATCATAAACCGTATTGTGCCTCTGTCGCTTCAAACCCTGGGCTATACAGAGGCTCAGATTAAAGAGATTCAGGCATACGCTGTTGGCCATGCCAGCTTGGAAGAGGCCCCTGGCGTAAACCACAAATCCCTGATGGACCGAGGTTTTGACGGTGATGCTTTGGCAGCTGTTGAAGACGCATTGGCAAACGCTTTTGATATCAAGTTTGTCTTTAACAAGTACACTCTTGGCGAAGACTTCTGCACCGACCGGTTAGGGTTAGAGGCCGCAGACCTCGACCGTCTCGATTTTAATATGCTGAAAGCTTTGGGCTTCAAATCAGAAGAGATTGATGCGGCCAATATTTACGCCTGCGGTGCCATGACACTTGAGGGAGCGCCTGGTCTGAAAGAGGCGCACCTCCCCGTCTTTGATTGCGCCAATCCCTGTGGGCGAACAGGCAAACGTTATCTGTCTGCCACAAGTCACATCGGCATGATGGCAGCCGCACAACCCTTCATTTCAGGTGCAATTTCCAAGACCATCAACATGCCCAATACGGCAACCATAGACGACTGCCGCGCGGCCTATATTCAATCCTGGCAGCTTGGTCTTAAAGCCAACGCGCTTTATCGTGACGGGTCAAAACTCTCTCAACCCCTCGCGTCCGCAGTTTTTGATGCGGTGGATGACGACGAAGACGACACAGCTTCTCGGATGGAAGATTTGGGCGCGCAGTCTGCCCCGGCCCGTGCTGAAATCATCGCCGAGCGCATTGTTGAGCGGGTGGTTGCCCGAGAACGCCAAAAACTACCTGATCGTCGTAAAGGCTACACTCAGAAAGCACTGGTCGGTGGCCATAAGGTGTATCTGCGAACGGGTGAATATGACGATGGCAACATCGGTGAGATATTCATCGACATGCATAAAGAAGGCGCTGCGTTTCGCAGTCTGATGAACAATTTTGCAATCGCGATCTCGATCGGCCTGCAATACGGCGTGCCGCTAGAAGAGTATGTTGACGCCTTTACCTTCACACGGTTTGAGCCCGCGGGCATGGTCGAGGGCAACAGTTCCATCAAAATGGCAACGTCTATTCTGGATTACATCTTCCGTGAACTTGCCGTTTCGTATTTGGGACGTTACGAGCTTGGTCACGTTGAACATGCCGATACAATGCCCGATGCCATGGGCGAAGGTGAAGCTGCAGAAAAACTATTAAAAATGGCCGAGCGCACCGTGTCGCAGGGGTATATCCGTTCGAGTAACCTGTATTTTCTGAATCCCGGTGATCAACGCAAAGATAAAGAGGACAGCGTGACCACCACGGAAACCATTATGACCCTTGATACGGCTGTGGGCGCCTCGGCTCAAATGGGAGCAGGCAGTGCCGGTCAAAGCAGCGCCCGTGAAAGCCGTGCATCGGTCATGGCAGGCCCGCCCCCAGCTTCGCCAAAAAGTGAAAAAATGGCGGCTGTCAGCAAGGCAAAAATGCAGGGTTATGAAGGCGATGCCTGCGGAGAGTGCGGTAACTTCACTTTGGTGCGCAACGGTACCTGCATGAAGTGCAACACCTGCGGTGGAACGAGCGGCTGCTCCTAAGTACAAGAACACAAGACCAGGGGTAGCAAAGAGCATATGGGACAGAAAAATGCTCATAGACTTATGATAGGGATCAGCGAGCCATGACGTTCCCCTCGTCTCTGTCGTACAAGGCCCTTGCAGATCCGCTCGCGCCGATCAGTTCAATCACACGTCATCAGTCTGACAAGTCTTGGCTTAACGATCTTTTCAATATTTTTTTAAGGGTGATGATTCCGACACCCCAAACCTATGCCAACTGCCGCTTGCAGGCTGAAGATGTGGTGCATACCCTGCGTCGTGCGCTTTATCCCCTGCGCATGGCGGGAACTATGACGGGGGATTCCCTGGTGGTCGGCGGCGTCGGAAAACGAACAGCCCTGTCACCGGTCACCTGCGTTGATGTGCTTTATCTCTTGCCCTCAAAACTGAGAGTCAGCCGCACGGCAGATGCTCTTAAAGTGCTGCACGCCGGGCTTGCGAACCAGTATGAGGCGAGCGTTATAACAGCAGCTGATCTTGGCGTTACAATATCAATGCCGGATCGAAACGTGAGGATCATTCCAGCCCTTGAGCAAGGTAATGGATTTAAAATTCCAGGGCCGACAACTCTGCAACGCGCATCCGGTTGGCGCATTACCAACCCGGTATCCGAAGCCGCAACACTGCGTTTAAGTGACAGCCTCAACACCGGACAAACGAGACGGCTTCTCACGGTCCTCAAAGCCTGGCGAGATCATACCCAAACACCCATGGATTCTTTGACCTTAGAAATTCTGGTTCAGGAATTTCTCACAACTCAAAAACGATGCGCCACGTTGGCTGAGTCTTTCAAAGCTTTTCTCGCCTGGGCACGCTCAAAACCCACAGGACGCATCACCGCTCCTGGTGCGATCACAAATATTGATTTGGATGACTCGTGGCACGGCAACGCCAAAGCAGCGTATTGGAGGATCACACTGGCAGAGCAAACAGCGGCAACCGATCCGATGAAAGCCGCACTGGAATGGCGTTACATCCTTGGTATG
>CAYGSZ010000227.1:0-4444 GCA_964352705.1 uncultured Rhodobacterales bacterium | reverse complement strand
GATATCGGCAACCAGACCATCATCGTCTGATCACAACCGTCAGACACTCGACAAAAAAAAGGGCGTCCCGCGGGACGCCCTTTTCTGATTTAACTCAGCCGACTAGGCTTAGAAGTTAAATGTGGTCCGAATGCCAATCTGGCGCTTGTCCGGCAATTGGGCCTGCAAGGCGTTTTCCAGAATGAAGGTGGTCGGTGGCGGGAAGAACGCCAGGTTGATGGTGCCAAAGTCCGTCGTGTTAAACGCCTGCTTCACGGTGTCGTCATTAAACAGGTTGTTGGCGAATGCCAAAACGCTCCAATTGTCTGAGACCAAACCGACACGCAGATCAACCATCCAGTAACCTTGTAACTCTGCAATGTTGTCCGCCGTATCAAAGCGATTGCTTTGATATTGAACATCAGTCCCAATCGTCCAGTTGATATCATCAACGAGAGGGCGTTCATAACTCGCGCCGAGAACAAGAGAGTGCTTTGAGACGTCTTCCAAACGATTGCCGGTCCGATCAATCTCACAGCTCAGCGACGTACCAACCGTGACCACTGTACAGTTGCCAACCGCCGCAATGGTGGCTGCGCCACTGCTGTTGGTTTTGAAGTCACCGTAGGTCGCGTCAATATAAGAATATCCGGCTGACAAGTTCATGCCCTCAACAGGGGCCCAAGCGGCATCAATTTCGAGCCCTTTGACCTCAGCCGAGGAGGCGTTGACGGTGCGTGTGCCGACGAGACCATTGGCCAGTTGAATCTGAGAAGACGTCTGCTTGCCCGAGAAGTCTTCATAGTAGACAGCAGCGTTGAGGAGAACTTTGCCGTCGTCCCAGGTCGTCTTTGTGCCCAGTTCGTAAACCCACATGCTTTCACGATCAAAGGCAAACTCGTTTGGATCAAACCCGGAGGCGCCGGCACCGACGGTGCTGATCCCCCCTGGCTTCGCACCCTTGGCAACAGACGCATAAACCAGCATGTCGTTGGTGGTGGTGTATTCAACCGAGAACCGTGGTGTGAAGAAACTGTCGGAAGATTCCGCATCAATATTCGGTGAAGATGTTGGCAAAGTGCCTGGCGGACCAGAGAAGCCAAAGGCGTCCACGATGCGCGGGCCTGATGGACCAGAAATAAACTGCTCTTCGTCCGTATAGCGGCCTTCAACATGCAACGTTAGTTGCTCGGTGATGTCATATTCTAACATGCCGAAAGCGGACAAGTGTTTGGTATCCCTCACCCATTTATTGGGATCATTCTCTCCGATGATACCGAAGAAAGGTCCACATGGCAGAAAGGGCAGTCCTGGGAACAATTGATTGTTGGTACAGGCGATATTGTTTGAATCCTGATCAACATCTTCGTCCCAATAGAGGCCACCGATCATCCACCGGAAGCGGTCTTCGGCGTTGGACTGCAAACGGATTTCTTCGCTAAACAACTTCGTCTCTGACGCCACCCGGAACAACGTGCCATTCGTTCGCGTTGCGAAGCTGCCCTGTCGGGTGTTTTCACTGGCTTGAGACACATCAGCGTCGGCGTAATGTGTAACCGACGTGAAGGAGCCAAAGCCAAGATCCCAATCCAGAGTGCCAGCAATGCGGAAGATTTGACGCTCACTACCGCGGAACTCTTCGCCCGTAATCGGGTCTTCAGAAATTGTAAGACCTGGAATGTCTGAAGCATCCGGCACAACACCCGCAAAGCCTCCAACAGAGACCACGGCCGGACTAATAACGCCATTTCCAGAGAAAGGAATCGTTGGGTAGGCAGACGTTGGAATCGCCAACTGCGTATTTTGGCCAACAAAAGCAAAGGCCGATTGACCCAGGTGATCATCGGTGTACTCAGCCCGCGTCGTGAAGGACACATCTTCGCTAAAGTTCCAGATGGACGACAACGCTAAGCCGTAGCCATCAGTGTCGCCAACATCTGCGCCGGTCACGGTGTTATCGTAAAACCCATCAAAGTTCCATACCGAGGCATTGACGCCGATCAGGAATTTATCTTCAACAATCGGACCGTACAAACCAACCGAGGCATCAACCTGATTACGTTGTCCGCCGTTAAGCGAGAATTTGCCTTCCCATTCGTTGGTGGGCTTCTTAGTCACATAGTTGATGGCGCCAGCAAACGCCGAGCGACCATACAGGGCACTCTGTGGCCCCTTAACAATTTCAACGCGCTCCAGGTCAAACAGGCGTGAGTTAATCAGCAGCGATCCGCCAGCGGATTGCACCGACTCAGAGGACACGTCCACACCATCAAGCAGCAACGCCACGTTGGGACGTCCGCGAGACGGGGCGAGACCACGAATGGTCACCCGCACATCCTGCGGGAACGTGCCTTGGTCAACGGTCACCCCCGAAGTCAAGCGTGCGATGTCTTCAATGCTATTCAGACCTTTCCGTTGAAGAGAATCCGCCGTAAAGGCCTTAATCACCAACGGAATATCTTGAAGATTTTCAGACCGCTTACGCGTCGTCACTGTGATCTCTTCAAGATAGATTTGAGACAACGCAGGCGCGGCATCCACGGCGGTCAACGCCCCAATGACTGCGAGTGATGCAGCTGTTCTTTTAAGTGATAAATGCGACCCGTAGGCCATTGGCGTATCCTCCCCAGGAAAACCGATTTTAAAATCGATATAGAAAAAACGAATAGATTAGTAATAGCCCTGCATACAATCAGTGGTTCCGTCATAAATCGGAAACCAACTTTAAGGGCATGACCACATAATGGTCAGGCTCTTTCGCGGCATAGCTCACTTCACGAGCTAGAACTATCCCTTTAATGGCCCCCATATTGCGCTCTGGTCACCGCATCAGAAGAAGAATTCTCTCACCCGCGACATTCACACGATTTTCACATGCCATTCGCCGCCTGAGTCAGGTATCAAGTTCGCCGATCAAGACATCCTCAACATTGTCTCGACCGTACAAAGGGTTTACACCAAACCCACACCAGAACATAAGAAGAACGTATCGTGCCCGCAAAAGCCAAAACCGCTCCCAAAACACCAGCAAAAGCCAGCGCTTCAAAAAAGACGGCCGCACCGCCAGCGCGGACAGGATTAAGCTCCGTCATCAGCGTCCGTGGCGCGCGCGAGCACAACCTGCAAGACATCACGGTTGAGCTGCCCCGCGACCAACTCGTTGTCATCACTGGGCTTTCGGGCTCGGGCAAAAGCTCGCTGGCGTTCGATACCATCTACGCCGAGGGCCAGCGTCGTTATGTCGAGAGCCTCTCGGCCTATGCCCGCCAGTTCCTGGAGCTGATGCAAAAGCCGGATGTGGACTCTATAGAGGGCCTGTCGCCCGCCATCTCCATCGAGCAGAAGACCACCAGCCGCAACCCCCGCTCCACCGTTGGCACGGTTACGGAAATTCACGACTATATGCGCCTGCTCTGGGCGCGTGTTGGCGTGCCCTATTCCCCCGCCACCGGTCTGCCCATCGAGGCCCAGACCGTGTCCCAAATGGTCGACCGGATCATGGCCATGGGCGATGGCACCCGGCTGTACCTGCTGGCCCCCATTGTCCGCGGCCGCAAGGGCGAATACCGCAAAGAGCTGGCCGACCTGCAAAAGAAGGGCTTTCAGCGCGTTAAAGTCGATGGCACCCTCCATGAAATCGACGATGTCCCGCCGCTCAACAAAAAGCTCAAGCACGATATTGAAGTGGTGGTCGATCGTGTGGTCGTCCGCGCAGGGCTGGAAAGCCGCCTCGCCGAGAGCCTGGAAGCCGCGCTGTCCCTCACCGATGGCATCGCCTTCGCCGAGAACGCGGATGCGGACGGCAGCGACGCCGACAGCCGCACCGTGTTTTCCGCCAAGTTCGCCTGCCCCGTCTCCGGCTTCACCATTGATGAAATCGAACCCCGGCTGTTCTCCTTCAACAACCCCTTCGGCGCCTGCCCCTCCTGCGATGGTCTCGGCGTCCGCATGACCTTCGACCCCGATCTGGTCGTCCCCGATCAAAGCAAAACCCTCGCCCAAGGCGCAGTGGCCCCCTGGTCCAACGCCTCCCCGCCGTCGCCTTATTATCTTCAGGCGCTGCGTGGCGTTGCCAAGATTCACGACGCCAACGTGGACACCCCCTGGGCCAAGCTGCCCAAGAAAGTACAGCAGGCTATCTTCTTCGGCAGTGGTGATGAACCCATCCTGATTAAGTTCGACGATGGCAACCGCAAATACGAAACCCGCAAACCCTTTGAAGGCGTCATCAACAATCTTGCGCGGCGCTGGCGCGAGACCGATTCCGCCTGGATCCGCGAAGAACTCTCCAAATATCAAACCAGCCAGAAATGCGAAGCCTGCGACGGCCACCGCCTCAAGCCCGAAGCTCTGGCGGTCAAAATCGATGGCAAGCACGTCAGCGAAATCTCGGACCTGTCGATCTCGGAGGCCCACGCCTGGTTCCAGGCGCTGGAGAAAAAACTCTCCGCCAAAGACACCGAAA
>CAYGSZ010000226.1:0-4485 GCA_964352705.1 uncultured Rhodobacterales bacterium | reverse complement strand
AGATGACAGAACCGGTGTTTCGCAAAGTCCGGCAGTATGTTCCCATCATGGGCGGCCTGGATTTGTCTCCCATCATTGTCTTGCTGGGGATTTGGCTGGCACAACGGTACATCGGGATGCTCATCGTTTGGATGTCGACGCAGTAGGGCTGCCCGCCTATCCCGCCCTTTGGAGAACCTTATGAGTCCAGCACGCATCATCGATGGTAAGGCAACCGCAGCAGGGTTGCGGGAGTGGATTGGAACTCAGGTTGCCGCACTAAAATCTCAACACAACATAAAACCCGGCCTTGCGGTTGTTTTGGTCGGGGAAGACCCGGCCAGCGAAGTGTATGTGCGCAGCAAGCGCAAAACGGCGGTCAAGCTGGGCATGGAATCCTATGAGCATACCCTGCCTGCCGACGTGGATCAGGCCACGCTCTTATCTTTGGTGGAAGGCCTCAATGCCGATTCCAAGGTCAACGGTATTTTGGTGCAGCTTCCTTTACCCAAACATCTCGATGAAAAACCCATCATTCAGGCCATTGATCCGTTGAAGGATGTGGATGGCCTCCATCCGGAAAACGCAGGACGCCTCATGGCGGGTGACGTGGGCATGGTATCGTGCACGCCGCTCGGTTGTCAGGTGTTGTTGCGCCAGCAGATCGCCGATCTGAGTGGCAAAGATGCCATTGTTATTGGTCGGTCTTTGTTGTTCGGCAAGCCCATGGGTCAACTCCTACTGGCAGATAACTGCACCGTCACCATGGCGCATTCCCGTACCAAAGATTTAGCGGCCCATTGTCGCCGCGCCGATATTCTCATCGCTGCTGTTGGTCGCCCAGAAATGGTTAAGGCGGACTGGGTTAAGCCCGGCGCTGTGGTCATTGATGTCGGCATCAATCGTTTGCCCGGCGAAGGTGAGAAAGATCGTCTGGTCGGCGATGTTGATTTTGCAGCGGTGTCACAGGTTGCTGCGGCCATTACGCCTGTCCCCGGCGGGGTCGGCCCTATGACCATCGTGTGCCTGATGTTTAATGCCCTGCGCGCCACGCGTCTTCAAAACGGTCTAGGCGACCTGCAACTACCGACACAGATTTAGATCAAGTTCAGTTAAACTTAGAAAAATCAGGCGCGCGTTTTTCGAAAAAGGCCGCTATAGCTTCTTTCACTTCATCGCTGTCGAGTTGCTGACCAAACACAGCCGCTTCCGCATCAATACGCTTGTGAAGGGCCGCCTCGTCGCTATTCATTAAGGCTTTGGTTTTGCGCAAAGCCGCCGGTGGTTTCGCGGCCAGTTTCGCGGCTGCCGTTTGCGCTGTTTCTAACAAATCACCAGCTTCACAAATGCCGTTCAACAGTCCGATGTCCTGGGCGGTTTTGGCATCAAACGCCTCACCAAACATCAACAACTCCGACGCGCGGGCGCGGCCAGCCAGAGCAGGCAGCACCAGGCTCGATCCCAGTTCTGGCACCAGGCCTAAGTTGACAAAGGGCATCTGAAAGCGTGCGTTCTCAGCGGCATACACCAGGTCACAATGCAGCAGCAGCGTCGTGCCAATGCCGATGGCTAAGCCATTCACTGCGGCCACAATGGGAGTCTTCGCTCCCGCAATCGCATGCATAAACTTGAACACGGGACTGGCTGAGTCAGTCGGTGGGTTCTCAAGAAAATCTTTCAGATCATTCCCCGCCGTAAAGCTGTCTGCGGTACCGGTGATCAAAATCACGCGTGAGGCAGGGGCTGCATCTGCGCCAATAATAGCGTCTGCCAACGCGGCATACATCGCCACCGTCAGGGCATTCTTTTTTTCAGGCCGCGCGATGGTCAGCGTCAGAACGCCATCGCGCTGTTCCGTTTTGATGTGTTCACTCATCTCAAGCGGCCTTCCGTTAACGTATGCCGTGCCAGCACAGCTATTTATTCCGTGCCAACGCACCGAGCCTCAGACGCAGCGCATTCAGTTTGATGAAGCCCTCAGCGTCTTTCTGGTTGTACACATCGTCTTCTTCAAAGGTGACATGTTCCATGCTGTACAGGCTGTTGGGTGATTTGCGACCGGTCACAATCACATTACCTTTGTACAGTTTTAAACGCACGGTGCCGTTGACGTACTTTTGTGTGGCATCAATGGCGGCTTGCAGAGCCAACCGCTCCGGCGCGAACCAATAACCTGTGTAGATCAGCTTGGCGTAACGCGGCATCAGTTCGTCTTTGAGGTGGGCCTCTTCCCGATCCAGGGTGATGCTTTCTATGGCCCGGTGTGCTGTTAGCCAAATGGTGCCGCCCGGTGTTTCATAAATGCCGCGCGATTTCATGCCGACGTAGCGGTTTTCCACCAGGTCCAAACGACCGATGCCATGCTTGCCCCCCAGTTCGTTTAATTTCGCAAGCAACGAGGCCGGTGAGAGCTTCTTGCCATTCACGGCAACCGGATCACCCTGCTCGAACTCCACCTCAATATATTCTGGCGTGTCGGGTGCCGCTTCCGGCGATACGGTCATGCGGAACATGTCTTCGTCGGGTTCCGTCCAGGGGTCTTCCAGCGCTTTTCCTTCGTAGGAAATATGCAGCAAATTGGCGTCCATGGAATAGGGCGCTTCACCGCGCTTGTCCTTGGGAATGGGAATCTGATGCTTCTCGGCGTATTCAATCAGTTTGGCGCGGCTGTTCAAATCCCATTCGCGCCAAGGGGCAATCACTTTAATGCCTGGCTCTAGCGCGTAAGCGGCCAACTCAAAGCGCACTTGGTCATTGCCTTTGCCGGTCGCGCCGTGAGAGATCGCCACGGCCCCGGTGTCGCGGGCGATTTCCACCAGGCGCTTGCTAATCAATGGCCGCGCGATGGATGTCCCCAGCAGGTACACGCCTTCATACACAGCGTTGGCGCGAAACATGGGGCACACATAATCGCGGACAAATTCTTCTTTGAGATCTTCGATAAAGATGTGCTGAATGCCCATCAGTTCGGCGGTTTTGCGGGCCGGTTCAAGTTCTCCCCCTTGGCCGTAATCGGCGGTGAAGGTCACGACCTCGCAGTTTTTTTCGTCCTGCAACCAGCGCAGAATGATTGAGGTATCTAGTCCGCCCGAATAGGCGAGAACAACTTTGTCGCGGCTCATGGTATGCGATCCCACATCTAAAATTTATCGAACCAGCAGGGTCTAAAGGGCCTGCTATTATGGCGGCGGAGTATAGGGTTCAAGCAGAGCAGGGCAAGTGGTCAATGGCGGGTTAGGGCTCACCACCCGCCTCCTCCACCTCCGCCACCGCCCCCACCGGAGAAACCACCTCCGCCAAAACTGATTCCACTGGTGCCAGAGCTGGCGGCGCTAGACGGCGGGGCGAGTGATGAGACGACAGACTCCCCAAACGCGGGCGTAAATCCCCGCGCAAAGCCGGTTGGTGTTGGCCAACTGTGAAAAGAACTGTCAAACCAGGATGGCTCGTAAGGGCTAGAATGTTGCGTTGTGCCGCGGCGGCTTAAGGCTCTTTCAAATTGCGCGCCCCATTCATTCTCAACATCCAGGGCAATAGCGTAGGGCAAATATTTTTCAAAAATTTCCGGTGTCACATCCGGTGGGTTGTGAAAATTCAGACGGTCTTTTTCAGCCACCGACAGGTAAAGCCGAAAACCCTCAATATGGTCCATCACCTTGCGGCCCAAGCGGCTGGGCGCTTTCAGCACATGGTAAAATAACATATTGGTGCCAACGATCAGGACGATCACACCAATATGTGCGAAGGCAACGCCGTCAAGGAAGTTCAGCAGCACACCCTGGCCATCGCCGAGCACAACCCCAGCCCCAATGACAATCACAGCCGTGCTGACAGAAAAATTGATGACGCCGCCCTCGCCCTTGCGCCAGCTGGTCCAGATCCCCAGCAGCAAGGGATACAGCGCGAAAGATAGCAACGACACAGCCAGCGCGAACACGCCCATGCCAGCCCCCGTAATACTAACCGCTACCATTCCGGCCAGGGCCAGGGCTGACAAGGCTGTGCCCCCGCTCAGCAAAGATTTGTTTTTCACAAAGTAAACGTTCTCAAAATCTTCTTTGAGGCTGCGACGTAAGGTTTTGCGCGCCCGCTCAGAGATGGCGTGGTTTTCAGATCGGAAGACAAAGGAGTTCCAGGTGTTGTCACCAAACAGTGCTGACGCGACGACTGTTTCACCGGGTGAGAGTTGCGTTTGTTTTGTGTTTTGCCCGGTGCGCGTGAACTTGTATTTGTCCTCTTCAAATTCTGAGATTTTCACAAAGCCTTTGGCGGCAAGGTTGATCAACGCTGCCGTAAACCCTTTAGCATCCCAGCCCATTTTACGGATGTATCGGCAGGCCGCGGGTCCAACACCGTCGGGAGGGGCGAACTGCGGCGTAATCTTGCTGTTGCGAGCCGTTTGGCGACAGATCAACCAAACACCAACATAATAGAATAGAACCACCCCAAGGCCGATCAAGCCAACCCACACAGGCGTGTCAGGTGTCACTTTCCCTCACACTAAGA
>CAYGSZ010000225.1:1687-4516 GCA_964352705.1 uncultured Rhodobacterales bacterium | reverse complement strand
AAACAAAGGCTTAACTGTTGTTTCACTTGCGTCATTTTCGCGTCGCTGCGATAACACAATCCATAATATAGAACGGGCAAGCCATATCAGTGGCGCCGAACTCATGAATGGGGATATCGCATGGCAGCTCGCAAGTCCGCCAACGCTAAATCATCTTCAGCCAAATCGGCTCAAAAGAAATCATCAAACGCTGCGCCTCCAAGCGCAGAGCAACAAGTTCAGTTTTACAAAGACATGCTTTTGATCCGCCGCTTCGAAGAGCGAGCAGGGCAACTTTATGGCATGGGGCTTATTGGAGGTTTTTGTCACCTCTACATTGGTCAGGAAGCAGTGGTCGTTGGGCTGCAAGGCAACATGATTGACTCAGATACAGTGATCACAACCTATCGGGACCACGGTCATATGCTGGCCTGTGGGATGGACCCAAAAGGGGTGATGGCTGAATTGACGGGGCGCAGTGATGGATATTCGCGCGGCAAGGGCGGTTCCATGCATATGTTCAGTCGAGAAAAAGGGTTTTTCGGCGGCCACGGTATTGTTGGCGCTTCTGTCCCCATCGGAACAGGTTTAGCTTTTTCGCATAAGTACAATGAGGATGGCGGCGTAAACTTCTGTTACTTCGGCGATGGGGCCGCTAATCAAGGCCAAGTGTATGAGTCCTTCAATATGGCCGCGCTTTGGAAATTGCCGGTTATCTACGTCATCGAAAACAATAAGTACGGCATGGGCACATCTGTCGAGCGGGCCTCTGCTTCAGTTGATTTATATCGTCGAGGCGAAGCCTATGGGATTCCTGGTAAAGTCGTCGATGGTATGGATGTGAACGCCGTTTATCAGGCTGGACAAGACGCAGTTGCCCATGTGCGCGGTGGTAAAGGTCCGATTATCTTGGAAATGAAAACCTATCGCTATCGTGGTCACTCGATGTCTGATCCGGCTAAGTATAGATCCAAAGAAGAATTAGCGAAGATGCGTGGTGAACATGACCCCATTGATCGTCTGCGCCACAAGTTAATCGAGGACGGCGTGCTTGACGAAGACGGTTTCAAAGAAATGGATAAGGCGATCAAGGCGCGTGTCACGGAAGCGGCAGAGTTTGCCCAGGAATCACCTGAACCAGATCCTAGCGAGCTATACACAGACGTTCTGCGCGACGTTGCTTAACTACTAGTTGCGTAATTAATAATCTACATGTGTCGCATGGCTGTGATGCCCGACATAACGAAGCCCGGCAACGGGACAATTTAGGGAGACGATATCCTTGTCAACGGAAGTTCTAATGCCCGCACTATCGCCAACGATGACAGAGGGCACTCTGTCGAAGTGGTTGGTCAAAGAGGGCGATACGGTTTCAGCCGGTGATATCATCGCTGAGATTGAAACAGATAAAGCGACCATGGAACTTGAAGCCGTGGATGAAGGAACGATGGGTAAGATACTCATCAGCGCCGGCACGGAGGGCGTTAAGGTCAACAAACCTATTGCTGTGATCTTGGAGGAGGGGGAAAGCGCAGACGATATTGAAGAAGCGTCTTCTCCTGAAGAGTCCGATACCGAAGATACTTCGACGCAAGATGGCGATGAGACGGATGATGAAGCCGCTGAACCCGTTCGCCCCGCGCAGCCACGTGCAGTTATGGATGCAGACGAGCCCGCGCTTGGCGAAACAACGGAGATTACCGTCAGAGAAGCTCTGCGTGACGCCATGGCGGAAGAGATGCGTAAAGACGAAAGCGTTTTCTTGATGGGGGAAGAGGTTGCTGAGTATCAAGGGGCTTACAAGGTCAGCCAAGGGTTGCTTGAAGAGTTCAGCAGCAAGCGCATTATTGATACACCGATTACCGAGCAAGGTTTTGCAGGTCTTGGTGTCGGCGCTGCATTTGGTAAGCTCAAGCCTATTATTGAGTTCATGACGTTTAACTTTGCCATGCAAGCTATTGATCAGATCATTAATTCTGCGGCTAAGACGCTCTATATGTCTGGCGGTCAGATGGGCTGTTCGATTGTCTTCCGTGGACCCAACGGCGCGGCCTCGCGGGTTGGGGCCCAGCACTCTCAATGTTACGGCGCGTGGTACTCACATATTCCAGGCCATAAGGTTGTTGCGCCTTGGTCCGGCGCAGATGCGAAAGGCCTGATGAAAGCTGCGATCAGAGATCCAAATCCAGTCATCGTTCTCGAAAATGAACTGCTCTATGGGTCCAAGTTCGATGTGCCGACCAGTGATGACTATGTGGTGCCCATTGGCAAAGCAAAAATTGAACGTGAAGGTTCTGACGTCACCATTACGGCGTTTAGCATTATGGTTGGTAAAGCTTTGGAAGCGGCGGAACGTCTTGCGGCAGACGGTATTTCTGCTGAAGTGATTAATCTGCGCAGTCTGCGACCTCTTGATACAGAGTCCATTATTAAGTCGGTGCAGAAAACAAATCGCTGTGTGTCTTGTGAAGAAGGTTTCCCGTTCTCGGGAATTGGGGCGGAGATTTCAGCGCAGATTATGGAAAAGGCTTTTGACTGGTTGGATGCACCAGTAGCGCGTGTCACAGGTGTTGATGTGCCGATGCCCTATGCCGCCAACCTGGAAAAGCTCGCCTTGCCACAAGTTGAGCACATTGTAGAGGCGGCGAAAGCCGCGTGTTATCGCGACTAAAAACGTAGCGCGAAAGAGGACATAGATATGCCTATAAAGATTTTAATGCCGGCTCTGTCGCCAACGATGACCGAAGGTAAACTTGCCAAATGGTTGGTTAAAGAAGGCGACGAAGTTTCATCGGGCGATATCATTGCCGAAATTGAAACGGATAAAGCAACGATGGAACTGGAAGCCGT
>CAYGSZ010000225.1:0-1587 GCA_964352705.1 uncultured Rhodobacterales bacterium | reverse complement strand
CCAAAGCATCATCCGCGCCAACCGCTGTTTCATCTGCAGCTGATGATGTGCCTGATTATGGTCAATCGTACACGACCCAAGAAAATTCATCGGTGCGTAAGATTATTGCCCGACGTCTGTTAGAGTCAAAGCAGTCGGTTCCGCATTTCTATCTCACAATTGACTGCATTATTGATGATCTATTGGCTTTACGCAAAGATCTGAATGGCCGCGAGGGTGCAGATTATAAATTGTCGGTGAATGACTTTGTGATCAAGGCAAGTGCGATGGCCATGCGTAAAGTACCCATGGTGAATGGAACGTGGACAGATGAAGCTGTGCGTCTGTATGACAATGTTGATGTGTCTGTCGCTGTTGCCACAGATGGCGGTTTAATCACGCCAATTATTCGCAATGCGGATCAGAAAGGCTTGTCGACTTTGTCCAACGAGATGAAGGAATTGGCTGGCCGGGCACGTGATAACAAGCTCAAGCCGGAAGAATACCAGGGTGGCGGATTCTCGATCTCTAACCTCGGTATGTATGGCATCAAAGAATTTTCCGCGATCATCAATCCGCCGCAAAGCGCAATCCTGGCTGTTGGGGTCGGGGAGCAACGACCGGTTGTTAAAAATGGGGCGCTGGCGGTGGCAACCGTTATGTCGTGCACCTTATCTTGCGACCACCGCATTGTTGATGGCACCGTCGGTGCCGAATTCCTCGCAGCCTTCAAGCCGCTGATCGAGGACCCCTTGAAGCTGTTGTTGTAAGGGCGATTGGTATGGCTGATACAAATTTTGATCTGGTTGTGGTCGGTGGCGGGCCTGGTGGGTATGTCACAGCAATTCGTGGCGCACAGTTGGGCCTCAAAACCGCTGTCGTTGAGCGGGAGCACCTCGGTGGTATCTGCCTTAACTGGGGTTGCATTCCAACAAAGGCGTTGTTGCGCACCTCAGAGGTTTACCATCTGATTCAGCATGCGGAAGATTTTGGCCTATCAGTCGAAGGTGTCAGCTTCGATGTAAAAAAGATCGTTGAGCGCTCACGGAAAGTGGCAGGCAAGTTATCTGCCGGCGTAGGTATGCTGATGAAGAAGAATAAAATTGAGGTGTTTGACGGACAAGGCGCTTTGGCTGGAAAAGGCAAAGTCAGCGTGACAAAAGACGGCAAGCTGTCTGCAACCTTGAACGCTAAGCATATCGTGCTGGCGACCGGCGCGCGAGCGCGGACCTTGCCAGGATTAGAGCCGGACGGGAAACTGATTTGGACTTATAAGGAAGCAATGGTTCCTGAGAGTATGCCAAAGTCGATGCTGGTGATTGGATCGGGTGCCATTGGCATTGAGTTTGCCAGTTTCTATCGGACCCTGGGTGTGGATGTGACTGTGGTCGAAGTCATGGACCGGGTGCTGCCGGTGGAAGACGAAGAGATTTCCGCGTTTGCGCTCAAGGCTTTTAAAAAGCAGGGCATGAAGATCATGACTGGTGCATCAGTTAAGAGTCTCAAAACGAGCAAGGGCAACGTGACTGCCACTATTGAAGCTGGCGACAAAACCGAAACTCTGACTGTTGATCGTGTGATTCTGGCCGTTGGTATTGTCGGCAATGT
>CAYGSZ010000224.1:0-4529 GCA_964352705.1 uncultured Rhodobacterales bacterium | reverse complement strand
GCGGCCTCTCCATCTTCAGCCTCGAACGCGGTATAGCCACGTTCCCTTAGAACATGAATTAGCGACTCGCGTACCAAGGCGTTGTCATCAACGACGAGAACGCGTCCAAGGCTTTCTATTTTAGCCTCCTGTATTGATGAAAAAACTCTGCGGCAGGCCGTATTTCTGAGGCTGAGGCGTGGCCGCTGAAACAGTCAATGCAAGGCGTATTCTATTCATGTTTTTCACTTAAGATATCTGAGCCCGTAAAGTTCAAAAATTTAGAGTAAAGATTGGTGTTGTAATCTGCAACGTCTCGGCGCACGTATATTATATTATGGAAACAATCTTAATAATCTTGCTTTCATTATCCATGCTCTCAGTGCTTGGCGTGCTCCTGACGGGTCTCTTTGCGTTCGTAAGGGGCGGAGAATTTCACGATAAATATGGCAATAAACTCATGCAATGGCGTGTGACAACCCAGGCCATTGCGGTTGTTCTTGTATTGCTCCTAGTTGCTGTTCGGGCGGACTAGTGAGACGCCCTTAGCCTGACAGCGCGGCATAGGCCATTCTGATGGCTGTCAGCACCAGAAAGCCAGAAAAGAGAAGCCTGAGTGATTTCTCGTTCAGCGCATGTGCCAAGCGGCTTCCAAGGGGAGCCGTTAAAACGGTTGTGATCGTAATGAAGGCCAGTCCCAGAATGTTGACATAGCCGACAGAGCCGAGCGGCAGGCCTTCCGCACCCCATCCTCCAATAATGTATCCGGCTGCGGCTGGGACGGCGATGACCAGACCAAACGCGGCTGATGTTGCGACGGCCCGATGCATCGGGTAGCGCGCCGCGTTCAGGATCGGAACCGAGAGTGTACCACCACCAATACCCATCAGTGCTGAGAAACCGCCGACGATGGTCGAAACAACTAATGCGACAGGTTTGTATATCCAAAGTTCGGAGATGTTTTTGTCATCACCGTCTTGGTTTTTTGATCGGTCGCGCAAAGCGATATCAATGGCCACACTTAGGGCAACGCATGCGAACACAAGCGCGAGCAGTGTACCGCTGAGCACCTGCGTCGCCAGCGATGTTCCCAATAAGACACCACCAACCAAGCCCGGTGCCCATATTTTGAAAAGCACCCAATCCACGGCACCCTTTTTTTGATGGGCGCGTACGGATGCGATGGATGTTGGGATAATGGTTGCCAAAGACGTGCCAATCGCCACATGCAGTCTGACGTCCATAGGCACATCAAGAGTTCCAAGCACCGTGAACAGCACTGGAACAATAATGATACCGCCGCCGACGCCTAACAGCCCGGCGAGAATACCGGCTACAGCACCGGTTGCCAGAAGGCTGAGTATGAGAGGGTATGCCGTAACCAGAGAGTCTATCAAAATGTCAGAGTCCTGACGTCATTAGCAAAATGTCAGAGTCCTGACGTAACTAGAAAGCAGGCCGTTCTGGTCGGTAGGTTACTTTGTGGGTTTTTTCAAAGGCAGAGATTTGATCGATCAAATCTTTCCGTCGATTGCGCGCGGCACCGACTTGCGCCGGTGTGATAGGCGTTGACTCAAATGAGTCGTTATTCACCATGACCTGAATACGTTGCAGAAATTCGCTCATTGTTAAAGCTTCAATGATGTCTGCGGCCAGGCCTAGGAAGTAGCTATGGCGCACGGGTTTCTTCGGGTTCACATGAAAGGCGGAAACGGCAAAAGACCCGGTTTTTCCGTTTCTACGCTCTAGCACTGCAGCTCTGTAGTATGTCGGGAATGATGAAAAAACAAAGGCCGTCTGGCTATCATGCTCGACAACCAAGTCGTCCAGCGCGCCGACAATATTACTTGAGGCTTCATTGATGATGTCTCGGCTGACTTCGCCGCCATGGGCCAACATCTCAATCTCATCAATGACCTCAGCGTTTTCTCCGCCACTGACAAATACGGGTTCGCCATCTAAATGGATAGAGACCCAAAGAGCCTTATTATAGTTGGATTCGTAAGTTGACTGCCCCCGCATCCAGCGGCTTTCCCAATCCATATCCTTGGCGTCATGAACAATATTAGGGTCGCGGCGGAACTGGTCAATCACCATACCTGCAAGCCGCAACGTTGCGGGCATGTTTTGCCCTCTCAACACACAGTTATATGTTTTGCCTGCTAATTTGAACGGGATGGTGATCCGGTTGGACCGGATTTCCAGCACCTTTTCTTCATTGGCGCCATCACTGAATTCATCAAACCGATGAACGGTCGATTTTTCACGGTACAGAGTGAGATTGCCAATTTCTTGCATAACAGATGACGTAGAGACCAAGTGTGAGGTGAGATAAAGATGACTGATAAAACAAAGGCTAAATTATTGTAAATCGGGCCGAGACAAACAACAAGGGACGTCGCCCTCAAGTAATCAGCCTGATTACTCAGCACTTAACCGATGATAGGCCAGTCCGGGCCGCGCTTGTGCGCAAAAACCTTCAATTTGTTCCAGAAAAAGGCTGAGATCAGCCATCAGCTTAGCAAATCCAGGCCTCCGGCTTAGGGATCTCTCATCCACATAAAGCGCCCGGTTTATTTCGATTTGCAAGGCATGAATGCCGTTTTTCGGGTCACCGTAACTTTGCGTGGTGAACCCACCGGCATAGGGATTATTGCGGATCACTGAATACCCCAGACTGCCGAAAACACGTTCTGCTTCCTCGGTCACCAGTGAGGCGCAGGACAACCCATTCCGATCTCCCAGAACAATGTCCACCGACTCATTCATTTTGTCTTTGCCATGGGGCAAACCTGCGGATGGCATGGAATGGCAATCCAACAAAATACAGTAGCCAAACTGATCCCGGGCGGCGTTGACCAGACGACGCAAAGCGTTGTGGTAGGGTTTGTAGAGCCTGTTAATGCGCTCGTTTGCATCGGCCCAGGTCAACTTTCTCGCGTAGATTTCTTTTTGATTTGCGACGATCCGGGCAATTGTTCCAAGCCCAGCGGTAACCCTTGGCGATGTCGTATTTGCGAAGTCCGGCAGCGGATCTGAAAACATATCTTGGTCGAGTTCATAGGGCTCGCGATTCAAGTCCAGGTAAGCCCGCGGGTACAAGGCCCTGATCAGCGGTATCCCCATTGTTTTGGCCGCTGAGAACAATTCATCAACATAGCAGTCTTCTGACCGTCGCAGCGCGGCTTTGCTCAAAGCGCTGGCATCTATGAGATCAGCCGGATAATACGTGCCCGAATGAGGCGAGGATAGAACCAGCGGTGTCGCGAGTTCCGTCGGTTCTACCACTTCAATGGGCTCGGCCAGATCTGTAATCTTACTCATAAGCACACTTTCTTTAGGGGTCGCTCTGAACTGGTCTTCTGAGGCCGGTAAAGGGAGACCCAGGCTTACGCCTTATCAGCCCAGCATACCTCAAACCAATCGATCTGAAACACTTGCAATAAGTCCAATCTCCACCTAAAACACCGTTATACGCATTCGGGTTTATCCCAGGTAAAAATGCATTTATGGACGCGTAGCTCAGCGGGAGAGCACCTCGTTGACATCGAGGGGGTCACTGGTTCAATCCCAGTCGTGTCCACCATTTTTCTCCCAATATTCTTGTTTTTTAGCCCCGCCCGTTGAAGGCATTGGGATACAGTCCTGATATCTTTGAGTACTAATCTAGGTCTAAGAATTCTGTGCCATCGCACAGGGGTGTCGAGCAAAAGGATATTAACCTGTGGAAAAAAACCGACAATGGCTGCTGGCGCGTCATCCAGAACCTGAAGAAGTGATTGGCTTCGAGCACTTTGAATTGTCGGAAAGCGCCCTGCCTGATCCGGGCGTTGGCGAGATTGTCTTAAAAACCATTGCTCTTGGAACCTCGCCAGCTCAGCGGTCGTATATTTCTAAAGGGCTGAGCATGCATGATAAAATCGCTATTGGCGATGTCATGCGGGGCAGGGGCGTGTGCGTTGTCACCAAAACCCGTCATTCTGCGTATTCCGAAGGTGACATTGTGATCGCGTCCCCGGGATGGCAAGATTATTCGTTACAGAGTCCGGCGCTGCAAAATCCGAATGTCCTGAGTATTCAATCTGTTCCCTATCCCATTACGCCTCTAACCACGCTGCTCGGGGTTTTGGGAAGTGCAGGCGCGACAGCCTATTTTGGTCTTGTCGATGTTGGCGCAGTCAAACCCGGTGACACCGTTGTTGTGTCTGCCGCTGCTGGCGGTGTGGGTTCAGTTGCCGGTCAAATCGCCCGTATTGCCGGATGCCGTGTCATTGGCATTGCGGGTGGGGCTGAGAAGTGTGCCTGGCTGACCGACACGCTCGGCTATCATGCGAGTATCGATTATAAAAATGAAAACGTCGGTGAACGGTTGGATCAACTGTGCCCAGAGGGCGTCGATGTCTTTTTTGATAATGTTGGCGGTGAACTGTTGGATACGGTATTGGCGCGAATCGCTCTGAACGCCCGCATCGTTATTTGTGGTTTTATCGCAACCGATTATCGCGATGACCTCAACCTTGGGCCACGCAACTATAAAAATCTTGTGCGCA
>CAYGSZ010000223.1:0-4540 GCA_964352705.1 uncultured Rhodobacterales bacterium | reverse complement strand
GGCCAAAGAGAACGGCAGAGGGAACAGCAAGTGGTAAATCTTAAAGCGGTATCGTTGTCAGTTCTGTTCACCGTTTTGGCGAGTGTGAGCAGCACCGCCGAAGATTTGGAATATTACCTGCCGTCCGGCGTGGCTTATGATCCTGCAATTCCCACACCGTCTTCCGTGCTCGGGTACGACGTCGGGGCGTATGTCTCCAATCCTGGCAACGTGACGGAATACATTCAGGCGGTTGCTGCTGCATCCGAACGCATAAGTATCGAAGTGATTGGCCGCACCCATGAACGCCGCCCGATCCACATGTTAACGATATCGACGCCGGAAAACCTGGCACGCATGGACGATATTCATGCCAAGCATCTGGCGTTGAGCGATCCGTCTTCCTCGCAAGCCGTTGAAGACGATATGCCGGCCATCACCTGGCTCGGGTTTGGGGTGCATGGCGACGAGATCAGTTCCATGGAGGCGGGACTGTTAACTGTCTATCACCTGGCCGCCGCACAAGATCCCGCCACTCTCGCGCATCTTGAAAATACAGTGGTGCTGTTGGTGCCAGTGCTGAACCCCGATGGCTATAACCGCGCGTCAACGTCCTTGAACACTTATCGCGGCGAAGTACCGGTTGCCAACCTGCAACATGCAGAACACAACGGCACCTGGCCACGCGGGCGGACCAATCACTATTGGTTTGACCTCAACCGCCAGTGGATTGCGCGCACGCAACCGGAAGCCCAGGCCTGGGGCGCGCAGTTTCAGAAATGGAAACCCAACCTGCTTGCCGATTTCCATGAAATGAACATCGATTCCACTTACTTCTTTAGCCCGGGAATCGCAGAACAACGTAACGCGTATATTCCGGAGCGGGCGACGGAACTGACCCGCACCATCGGCACTTACGCTCAGGACTATTTGGACGGCGCGCAGGAGCTTTATTACTCCGAGGAGTTTTTTGACGACTACAACCCGGCCATGGGGTCCAACTATCCGCTGCTGCTTGGCAGTGTCGCCTTCCTGTTTGAGAACCGAGGGTTTGAAGGTCTGCTGGCCGAAACGCCCACTGGCGAGATTACTTTTGGCTCCCGCGTGAAGCGGCATTTTAACATCTCGCTTGCCATGGTGCGCGCCTCCTCAGATTTGCGCGAAACCCTGCTTAACTATCGCAAGCAGTTCGGATCGATCACCCGTGAGGCTGCGGCGTCAGACCGGGTCAAGGGCTATGTTTTTACAGCCCATAACGATGACGCCCGCATGTTTCATTTTCTTGAGATGCTTGATCGCCTGGATATAAATGTCTACCGCCTTGCCCGGGCGGTGCGCGACGGCAACACAACCTTTCAAACGGCGAACAGCTATATTGTTCCGAGCAATCAGCCGACCTATCGGGTGATTCGAAATCTGTTTGAAACCAGAACGGAATTTGGCGATGTCGTTTTTTACGACGCCACCACCTGGACCAAGCCGCTGGCCTTTGGTCTGACCTATGCTGAGTTAACGTCGTTTGGCACTGACTTGCTTGGCGACAAAATTAATCCCACATTCCCTGCCAAAGAGGCTTCCGACCGCGCTGCCTATGCCTACGTGTTTTCGTGGGAAGGCTATTACGCGCCGCGTGCTGTTACCCGCCTGCTCAAACAAAAGGGGCAAGCCAGGGTCGCGTTGCAGCCCTTTACAGCCATGACCACACAGGGCGCGGTCGACTTTGAACCGGGTGCGATCATCGTGCCGGTCGGCGATGGTCAACCTCTCAGTGCAGACGCGCTGCACGCCCTGATGACGACCATCGGCGCAGAGGATGGCATTCAGGTTTATGCGGCCACCACCGGTCGCACCGAGCGTGGCATCGACTTTGGCGGCAATTATGCGCCGCCTTTGACCATGCCCCATGTGCTGATGCCCATCGGCGAGTCCGTGCGCTTTTATGACGCTGGTGAGTTGTGGCATCTGATGGATTACCGCATGGAAATTCCGGTCCTGATGCGCGAAGCCGGTGTGATCCGCAACACGGATTGGTCGCGGGTGACTCATCTGGTGCTGCCAGATGGCAATTACGATCAATGGGGTGATGATCAGGTCCGCCAGATTGATGCCTGGATCAAGCGCGGTGGCACCTTGGTTGCCGTCAAACGCGCGGCGCTGTGGGCGGTGAAGAACAAGCTCATGGACGTCGACATCATTGACGACTTTGCCATCGTCGGCTTCGGTGCGCCAACGCCCCCCAATGCCGAAAACGCTGAAGCGGCGTTGCCGGACCGACAGGATTACGCGATCAAAGAGAACGTCGAACAGGCCCAACGCATCCGCGGTACCATCTTTGAAACCGATGTGGACATCACGCACCCCCTTGGCTTTGGCTATACCTCGCGGTTGCAACCGTCTTTTCGTGAAAACCGCATTATTTTTGGCCGCTCGAAAAACCCGTTCGGCACCGTCGCTCAATACACAGACAGTCCGCTGATGAGTGGCTCTGCCAGTGCCGAGAATATCGAAAAGGTTGCGGGCGCAGGCGCTGTTCTGGCCGAGCGACGCGGGCAGGGGGCCGTTGTGCTGATCTCCGACAATCCGAATTTCCGGGCGTGGTGGTTTGGCCCCAATAAAATGTTTCTTAACAGCCTGTTTTTCTCAACCGCGATCAAGGCCGAGTTCTCGCGCTTTGGCGAACAGGCGGAAGAATAAACGTTACTGCAATCTCGCGGCATAGGCCGCGCGCCCGGCGTTAATGGCATCGGCGACGGCTTGCGTCTGGCCATCGATCTCACGGATCAAGCGTTGGTGTGTGCCAGCAGACGCCGCTTTCCAAGCCGCCCGTTGCTCTGCGCTAAAAACATGCGCCGTAAACCCTTCATTCTCTGCGTTGGCAAGCGCCGTCGCGGTCATACCGGAAATGATACGCCGCACTTCTTCGGTGCTGGCGAAACTGTTGATGACGGCGCGCCGGTCTTGCTCCGACAGGCCGTCCAGCCATTTGGTATTGGCCAGCAAAAAGCCGCCCAGGAAGAAGTGTTCCGTCAGCATGAAATGCGGTGCCTCTGGCACCAGGCCCGTGCCCGTATAGGCGATGGTCGGCGTCAAGCCACCGTCAATCAGTCCTGTTTGCAAGCCGGGAATGGTCTCCGGGCTGGTGATATAAATTACATCGGCACCAACAGACTCCAGGAACAACCGGGCGGCGATATCCTGAGTTGCGCGCAGGCGCACGCCCACGGCGTCTTGTGGCCACAGGATTGGGCGGTTAGCGTAAATGTTCTGACCGCCAAGGTCGAGCCAGCGCAAAATCGTCAGACCTTTTTCCGCCATCAAAGGCGTGAAGACCTCAAAGAAAACGCGATCGACCACGTCATCAAACTCGGCCTTGCTGTCGAACAGAAAGGGCGCGCCCAAATACCCAAGTTCCGGCAAGATGTTTGACAGCACCAGGCTGGACAAGGACGCGACCTTGATGCGTCCGCGCCGCACACCGGAAAGAATTTGTTCTTCCGGTCCACCCTCGCCATGAATCAGCAGTTGTGGCGTTAAGCGCCCCTCAGACTCGGCTTCTAGGCGCGCGGCATAGTCGTAAAACACCGTGGCTGCGGGCGAGCCGGGAATGACAAAGCCGCCAATTTCAACGTGCTCGGCGTGGGCCTCAACACCGCTCAAGCAAAAAAGCCATGCGGCAAAAAGTATGCGCCGCATCAGTTGGCGTCTAACCACTTGGTCATGGCCGCGCCGATCTCTTCTGCGCCTGTGTCGAACACATCATCGACAATACTCGGTAATTCAATCATGTCCGCATCGGGTAGCAACTCGGCTTTGGCTTTGCGGGTTTCCTCCAGCAGCAACTCATGGGGTTGCAGAACAAGGACAGGCTGATTCACCAGCGGAAATCTGTCTTCCGGCGCGTAGCTCCACACGGCATGATAGGCGTACCAAGACTTGTCGAGCGAATGAATATCTTCAAGAAACACTTTCGCCGCCCGCTCAAGCGAAACGCCCTCCGCCCGCTTGATCACGATCAGATACCAGCGGTTCATAATGAAGGTTCCGTCTTCTGGCAGAGATTTGTCTGTCGGCAATCCAGCCAGAATTTCGGCGCGGGTTTTGGCATCCCGATAGGCAATGCCGGACACCACAACGCGGCGCACCAGATCCGGGCGTGTGATGGCCAGTTCCGTGGCCATAAATACACCCGTATGAAATCCGAACACATCAACCGGGCCTTTGCCCTCTTGGCCATTCACCCCGCCGCCATAACCCAACGCGACCAAGGCGTCCTCAAACGCACCGGTGAGAGCGGCCATGTCCTGGGGTTCATCGGGGCGGTCAGACTCGCCATAGCCCGGCGTGTCGAACGCGATGGCAACGCGATCGCGTCCAATGACGTCTAACAGAGGGCGATATTCTTCAGCAGATTTCGGGTTCTGATGGAAAAAGACGATGGGCGTTTTATCGCTGTTCCCATCACCATTACCATCCGCTGGTCGCGCCATATGATAATGAATTTGGCCAAACCGCGCGTCGACATAGCCTTTTTTATAGATCACCTGATCCTCCGCTGCTGCTG
>CAYGSZ010000222.1:0-4555 GCA_964352705.1 uncultured Rhodobacterales bacterium | reverse complement strand
TGAATACGGGCCAGGGTCGCGAAAGAGATTTCCAGGGCGCGCACATCATCCTGCAACCGCACGGCGGCTTCTGTGATGTCCACGTTTTCCAATTCGATTTGCCGTTGTCCTAGAAACCCGTCGAACTCTTTCATGTTTTCTTTCGCATCAAAGATAATCTTTTGATTGATTGCCAGGCGTTGTGCGACATCTTGAATGTCGCTGGGTTTCTCGGTGGATTGCGGCGAATGTTCAATGGCGTTGTTTAAGAGCTCTAACGCATCAACAGCGCGCTGCTGATTGTTGATCAGATCCCCCTGTAACACTTGGCCAATGGCCCGAATGGCTTTCTCAAAAGCGGGGTCGAGGCCGTTGACGCCAAATTTGATGACCCGGTTTTCACTCACCCGATGTTCAGTTTCCAAACGGTCGCCACGATAATAGGGGGCGGCATTCAGGGTAATATCTTCGCCACTGGTATCTATCACCTGGCCTGTGACCCACATCAAATCGCCGGTTACAACGGCTGGGGCTGCGGCATTCATGTCGAGCGGGATGGCGGCAATCTCGGCGTTGGTTGGCCAGCGCACGGTGTACGCACCATCATTGGTCACGTCATCCCCAGATAAAAACATGGTCGTGCCATCAGGCACGGCCAGGTTAATGTTGACACCCACGGCGGCCAACTCTGTGCCAGCAGTGACCGTCTGATCCAGCGTAATCCGCGTGCCGTCACTGGAAACGGCTGTCACGGTATACACACCGTTGTTGTCTGTGGCACCGGCACCGGCTGTTTCAGTGCCGTTAATTAGAATCGTCTGACCAACCGTTATGTTGTTAAAGGCGTTCTGGTTGGAGGATGTGATAACGCCCGCCCCACTGACGTTAGAGAACGTTAAATCGCCGAAGGCGTTTGAGTCCAAGGTCGCAGTAATCAGGTCTCCGGCCGCGCCGGTGATCCGCGTGACATCGGTGTCTTCCCCTTTTACAGGGATATTTTCATTGGTGTAGGCGACCGTGACATCTTCAAACTTGGCCTGGCTCAAGTGGGCCGTGCGCGTTGTCGCGTATGTTCTATCAATGCCATCATAGTCTCTTTGGAATTCGCTGACATTGTCATAGGGGATAGACACGGGCGGGCTGTCACTTTTGCCGCCACCGAACAAATATTTTCCATCAATCTTCAGGTTGAGAAAAAACTCCATGTCGTTCAGGGCGGAAAAGGCACGCTCTTGAATGTCCGTCACAGCGGCCACGTCTTCATTCGATGGGTTTCTCAGGTCACGGCTGGTGAACGTGATCATCTCAGACCGCAACAGGCGCAATACTTCGTCCATGGATTCAATGGTGGTGACCATGGCTTTGGCGTTTGTTTCGGCGATGGAGTTGTTCTTGACGTACTGGTTAAGTCGCGCCCGTTCGCCCTCAATACTGATCAAACGAAAGCTGTCCGTCGCGATGCCCGTATAGGTCTGAGATTTCTTCTCAGTTCCAATTTGAGTCTGGGCATCAAACACTTTGACCTGCGTTTGAAGCATGCGATTAACCATGGCTTGGTTGTTCGCGAAGGTAGATATGCGTGAAACCATTGTCTATGTCCTCCCGAGTCTAACCGTCTTAGACTAGGTTATTGAGAATATCGAAAAGCTGTTGGGTAACTGAAATCACTTTGGCGGATGCGGCGTAGGTTTGTTCAAACACCAATAACTGGCTGAGTTCTTCATCCAGGTTCACGCCGCTGATTTCAGAATGCTTAAGTTCAAGGGCACCTTTGATGTCGTTTTGAAACTGAAAGTCTGTGTTTGCGGCGGCGCCCAGTGTTGAGGCACGCGAGACGATCTGCGAGGCGTAATCTGAAAAGGTGTTGGCACCCGCAGACAGGCCGCCCGCTGCATTAAAGGACGTCTGAGAGCTCATCAGCGCGGCCAGTTCAACAGCCACTTCATTATCCCCGGGGGATAGGAAGTAGCGGCCTGTGAGGTTGTCGAACTGCACCCGTCCGCGCGAAATGGTGCTGGGGTCGTCTTTAAGGGTGCTTGAAACATCGAGCAACTGTGAGGTTGCGACTTCAGACACATCCAATCCTAAAGCTTCAATGGCATCGCGCCCAACGGTTTGAGTAATCAGAACCTGCTCACCCTGAATTTGTTGAATGCGCAGCTTCTGCCCATTTCCATCTGGCACCACCTCTGCTTGAAGGCGCTGGTTTAGGGTGTTGTCAGAATTAATGGCATCGGCAATGTCCTGTAGACTATCACCGGGAGCCACATCAATGGTGCCAATCGCGGCGGTCGCTGGATCATTGGTTTCATCGTAAAAGGTCAGCGTGCGTGTTGCCGTTGTACCCAGCGTAAAGTTCTTAGGTTTAAAGTCTGACTCATAAAACGATAATTTAGGTTCTGTCGTGAAGAAGTCATTCAAACCAAAGAAGTTCGAAAACCCTTTATGGGTTTGGTCATCAACGCCGTCACCGTCCAAATCATATTCAATGGTGATGTCTTCTGAAGTGCTGCCTTTAACGGCGGATACTTCATCCCGAAAGGCAATCCCGTAGGCTTCGGTTCCAAGATTGAAGGCCAATTTACCGTCTGCGTTTACGGCGATAGTGGCGTTGGCCAGTTGTGGGTCTTGGGCTGCGATGTAGGTCTGAATAGCGGTGGCCATCGCATCCACAGTGCCTGTGGTAAAGCCCAGGTCTGCGCCAAGTTTGGTCGAAAAAGCTTCGCTGCCGTCGGTGTTGTACAACACGATGCTGACATCACCATCGGTGATATCTATTTCCTGCGTTGAAGAGTCCAGGAACGTACGTGTACCTAGTCCTTCCGTTTTTACACTCGGATAGGAGGTGCCCCGGTTGTGCACCCGGTTCACTTCTTCCATCAGATTACGTGACAACTCATCAAGTTGCGACTGCATCTGGGGCAAGGTCTGGTCCCGCATTTCAATCAGGCCGGCAAGTTTGCCGCTCCGGATATCATTGGTGAGATCCAGAACACCGGCAAAAATGCCGTTGAAGTCGCCACCCGCATAACTGTGCTCCGGGTTCACCCGAGTCAGCGAGACGTGGCTCATGTTGACAGGCTGGCTGTCGACCAAGGTTGTGCCGTCTTTGGTAAACACGGTCACCGCACCGGTTTGCGTAAAGAAGTACTGAATGTCGATAATCTCAGACAGTTTGCTCAGGGCAACATCGCGCTTGTCTTCATAATCCTCACTCTGACGGTCTGTTGCTGACCCAAGTGAGATTTGATCGTTTAAGCTTGATATGGTCTGCATGAGACTATTCATCTCAAGCACATTGCGTTCAATCTCGCGGTCGGCGTCCAGGCGCAGGCCTTGAACGGTATCGCTCATACGCTGTAATTGAGAAGCAACGCTGATGCCCGACTGGACCGTTGAAAGGTGCGTTGCCGGCTTTTCGACTTCTGTCGAGAGCAACTCAAACTCGTTCGCCATCTTAGTAATAGTGTGGGCGATTGAGTTATTGGATTGCGGCGTTCCGAAGGTGTCAGAAATCCGGTTGAAATAGGTGTTTTTGGTTTGAAGCAGGCCAAATCCGCCAAGCTCGCTGCGCAGATCTTCCAGCAGGTTCTGGTCAACGTTACGGCGAATATCACCAACGAAAACCCCCGCGCCGGTTCCCGCAAGAATCCGCGAGGACGGGTCAAGAATTTTCCGCGTGTAGCCTACAGTGTTTACGTTGGCAATGTTGTGCGAGATCGTACTTAACCCCGCCTGTGCGGTGTTAAGTCCCGAGACTGCCGTATTAAGTGCCAGTGTTAACGACATAGTCGTTGTCCTTCAAAAATACTCTGTTTGGCTTGACCTGAGATCAGGTCACCTCGTTAAAGCTAACGGCCATGTGGCGCTTAACGGTGACGTGCCCGTCAAGCTGCGCTTCCTTCGAATACGATGTCGACTTCCGCTCTTGCTTTTCACGTACAGAGTCCACAACAGACTTCATGAAGGAGTTGATGACCTGGATGTTGGCCTTGAGCAGGCTGGCATTGTCTTTCATCAATTCCGTGAGGCGGGCAGCGGCTTGAATCAACGCATTGCGTTTTGGTTCGGCCATGTCTTTCAACAGTTTTGGATTGCGGTGAAACGCATTCATCTGTTGTTGATACAGGCGCGCCAGGTCTTGCTTGCGTTGGCCGAGCACCTGGACATCCTGCACACGGTGCTTTTTCAGGGCGACGTTTTCTTTCATCAGCAGGTCATTTAACTGCCGAATAATCTGAAATACGTCTTCGCCTTTATCGCGTGGCGGTAGATGGTCCAAACGGCTGTTCGGTCCGCGTTGACGGGCAGCCTGCTGGCCCAGTGGGTTGCCGGGTGTCGAGTGCTGGCCAGGTTGGCGCAGGCGAGGGGGCATCTTTGGGTGTGCATTCATGTCAGATCATCCTTTCAATGGAGGAAACGGCAGGTGCAGTGGCCGGAACAGGAAGCTGAGTGGCGCTGGCAGGCAACCCGGCTGCGCTGGTCGGCAACAAGGCCGCCGCAGTTGCCGCCGCCGCTGCTGCGCTTGAAGGTGTTGCACTTCCAGGTGCGATTTCGTTTTGGCTCTGGATCAAAG
>CAYGSZ010000221.1:0-4562 GCA_964352705.1 uncultured Rhodobacterales bacterium | reverse complement strand
ACCTCATCCCGTGAACAAGTCTCGGGTCATGCGCCACGCATAACCACTTTGTCGGTTCCCAAAGATAAAATTCGCGACATCATTGGGACCGGCGGCAAGGTGATTCGTGAGATCCAGGAAGAAACCGGCTGTAAAATCGACATTGATGACGACGGAACTGTGAAAGTCGCATCCTCTGACCAAGCCGCCACTGATGATGCCGTATCGCGCATTCGTGACATCATTGCCGAAGCTGAAGTTGGGACGATATACACCGGTAAAGTCGTGAAGCTGATGGACTTTGGAGCCTTCGTAAACTTCCTCGGTAAGCGCGATGGCCTGGTTCATATTTCAGAACTTGCCCCACAGCGTGTTGAAAAAGTCTCAGACATTGTGAGTGAAGGCGACACAGTTAAAGTGAAGTGCTTGGCTGTGGATGATCGTGGCAAGGTCAAGTTGTCCATGAAACGTGTCGACCAAAAAACCGGCGAAGACATTGACGGGAAGTCCAAAGATGAGGGCACACCTGACGCAGAGGGTTAGATCTTAAGATAGAGATCGAGCAGATAAATTCGCAACATGAGCTTGTTACCTCGTATTGTGGGTCACCGCGGTGCGCCAAGACTGGCACCAGAAAATACTCTGGCGTCATTCAGGGCCGCTGCGGACTCTGGTGCCAAAGCGATTGAGTTTGATGTCGCCTTGACGTTTGATTCACGGCCCGTGGTTATTCATGACGCGAGCCTGGAACGCACAACAGATGGTGATGGCCTGCTGTCTGAAACAACCCTTGAAGCTTTAAGTGGACTAGATGCTGGGGGATGGTTTGACCCAGCTTTTGCCGGAGAGGTTGTTCCAACACTCGAAGAGACAATCGACCTATTAAATACGCTTAACCTTGATGCGGACATTGAACTGAAGCCAGACCCTGGCCGTGAAGCAAAAACGGCGCAAGAAGCTTTGCGATTAGCAAAAGCGTGTTGGCCCAAAGGCAAAAAGCCTCCCGTTATCACCAGCTTCTCTAGGGTAGCTTTGGCAGCTGCTAAGGAAGAAAATCCGGATTGGCCCCGAGGTTTGTGTTTTGATCTTTTACCAGACGATTGGAGCGAGGCTGTAAGCGCCTTAAATGTTTCTCTCGTCTGCCCAAATGCCGATCGCTTAACTTTAGATCAAACAACAACTTTATTGGCCGCTGGCCTGGAGATCATGGCCTGGACAGTGAATGATATTGAGGGTGCTCAGAAACTGCTGCAATGGGGGGTCAGTAGTCTCTGTACGGATACACCGCAAGAGTTAAGAACTGCTTTGACACAACGCAATTTGGTTTAGAGACGATATACCCCTATATTTTAATCGTAAAACGTCATGGGATTGCGACCTGTAAGCAAACCCTAGGAAGGGACACCGCGTGAAAACACTTAACCCACTGAAGGTTTCAGGAAGTGAAGTTTTACCGCTGATTGAAGGCGGTAAGGGTGTCGCTGTATCCACGGGAAAGAGTTCAGGCGCATGGGCCGCCGCTGGCGGTATCGGCACTTTTTCAGGCGTAAACGCAGACTCCTTCAAGGATGACGGCAGCTTGGTTCCCCAAGTTTATCATGGCCGGACGCGTAAAGAACGCCATGAGGAACTTGTAAAATATGCAATAGATGGTGGTGTGGCCCAGGCCCAAATTGCTCATGAAATGCGCGGCGACCACGGTAGATTACACGTCAATATTTTATGGGAGATGGGCGGCGCTGAGCGAGTCCTGCGTGGCATCATGGAGCACTGCAAAGGCATGGTTCATGGCGTAACATGTGGTGCCGGCATGCCCTATCGATTGGCAGAAATCGCCACAGAATACGGTATTTATTATTATCCAATTATCTCCTCGGCGCGGGCCTTTAGAGCCTTATGGAAAAGAGCTTACAACAAGCATGAAGAGTTTTTAGGCGGCGTTGTATATGAAGACCCGTGGCTTGCAGGTGGTCACAACGGCCTTTCAAATTCTGAAGATCCTAGAACACCTGAAGATCCATACCCTCGTGTTGTCGACTTACGCAAAGTAATGAATGAAGCTGGACTACAGCAGGTGCCGATCATTATGGCTGGTGGTGTGTGGTGGCTGAACGAATGGGAAGATTGGTTGGACAATCCAGATGTCGGACCTATTTGTTTCCAGTTTGGAACCCGCCCCTTGCTTACCCAAGAAAGTCAGATTTCTGATGACTGGAAAAAGCGTCTTCTTGATTTAGAGCCAGGCGATGTTTTACTGCACAAATTCAGCCCAACTGGATTTTACTCCTCCGCAGTCAAAAACGACTTTATCAGTGAGTTGGTCAGTCGCTCTGAGCATCAAATCGCCTTTTCTCCAGAACACATCGGCGCTCATGACACAGCCTTCGGTGTCGGAGCCCGGAAGAGAGAAGTTTTTGTGACCGGAGAAGATAAAGTACGGGCAGAAGCTTGGCTGGCAGAGGGCCGAACGGAAACCTTAAAAACCCCAGACTCAACTTTGATTTTTGTAACGCCTGAAAAAGCTGAAGAAATTAGAGCTGATCAAATTGCCTGTATGGGCTGCCTGTCAGCCTGCCAGTTTTCTAACTGGGCAGAGAATGAAAAAGGATCTACGGGGCGCAAGGCCGACCCACGCTCTTTTTGCATACAGAAAACACTGCAAAATATTGTCCACGACGGTGCCGTAGAAGAAGAATTGATGTTTGCAGGCCATAACGCATATCGTTTTGCACAAGACCCTTGGTACAAAGATGGCTTCATACCAACTGTTAAGCAGCTTGTTGAGCGCATAACCACAGGCTGGTAGCGTCTGCTAAGCCACTTAATCTTTAGAGTTGGACTGAATTTTTTCGTTCTCGCGCGCCAAGATCGCATAGAACACGGTCGACCAGTACTTGCCACCCGCTCGATAGTGCTCTCGGAATAAGCCTTCGCGCGCCATGCCCAATTTTTGCATGATACGAATACTGGCCTTGTTTTGTGGCGCGCATTGCGCAGCAATACGATGCAGATTCAAAGTGTCGAACCCCACTTTGACAAGCGCCTTCGCAAGCTCTGTTGCATAGCCTTTTTGCCAAAATGCCGGCGCTATCCCAAACCCGATTTCACCTTGCCCATGGCCAGGCGGAATAACCTTAAGCACCGCTTCGCCAACAAGGTCCCCTGATTTCGTATCTGTGACTGCCAAATAATAGTTTAATCGTGGCCGTAAGCTTTGCTCGCGGACTGTCCATGCAATTAAGGCTTTGACGCGGTCTTCGGTGGGCGCTTCGCCAGCCTGATACTTCCAGTATGATGGATCTTTGACGTAGTCATATACAGCCGACCAATCTTCATCGACATAATCGCGGATTGTCAGCCTGCGTGTTTTAAGCGGCAGTGTGAGACCCAAAATTTGATTGGCTGGCGTGTTCATACAGATAGAGTAAGTCGCTTAAGGCTGGTCTAGCAACGACCAATAAACACAACAGGAAAACCTGTTACCGTGTGAGGTGTTGAGCGATGAAGTCGTCAATATCTTTGCGCGACCACCCTTTAGCTTCCAACTCAGACCTGATTGCCCGCAAATCAACATTGGCATAGTTGTGCACACTCGCAGGCTTTTCCGCTTCGCTTAGATCTGTGATTCTAAAGTCAAATTCAAAATCGCTACTCTTAAAAACGTCATAGCGAAGAACCTGATCAATTTCGTTACCGGGTGTAAAAGTCAGGATACGTGGGCGATGTTCATAGAGTTGAGCAGGCTCTATATCTGCACTGGCGGCAAGGATAAGCTCGTCACCACGCTGGCACGTGCGCGCAGCCGCACCATTAAGAATACAGCATCGTGAACCAGGTTCTCCGTAAATCACATATGTGGTGAGTCGAGCACCGGAGTTTTTATTCCAAACATCGACAAACTCTGTGGGATGTAAACCAGCTTCTGCACAATGTTCAGGATCCAGCGTAATGGAGCCATGGTAGTGCAAGTCAGCCCCAGTGACCCGGATGCCATGAAGCTTGGCGCGCAACACTCTAACCACAACCAGAATCCTTCTTGAGGCCTTGAAACGCGGCGCACCATAAAGGTTTTCGCCACAAGAACAAGGCTTGGCACACCGGGACTTAAGCACCTGAGACCAAGCACCAGTTGGCCGTGGCACACTGTTGGATGATATCTACTTAGAATACTGCTCTTTAAAGTCGGCTGTTTATTCCGAGGAAACTCTTGTCTATCTGGATGAAGGAACTTAGATTTACAAAATGGAACATAAGATGAACAAGCAAGCGATTCAGAGGCGAACGCGCTCAGTTCAACTGGTGGACTCAGCCACTATAACAACGGGCGTGACCCGTGGAGTATGTCGTTGGCTGGCAGATTTAGGGTATGCAGCTTTGACGGAGTTTAAGATCGGCAATGGCCGTCGCGCTGACATTGTGGGCCTATCAGCCACTGGCACTTTGGTCATGATTGAAGTTAAGAGCACCGTTGCTGACTTCCGGGCCGATGATAAATGGCTCGACTATGTTCCTTATTGTGACGGATTCTCTTTCGCCGTCCCCGAACACTTTCCCATAAAAATCCTGCCTGAGAGTTGTGGTGT
>CAYGSZ010000220.1:0-4580 GCA_964352705.1 uncultured Rhodobacterales bacterium | reverse complement strand
GATTGCGGCTCGTTTTTGGTCCACACTGCAGACGAAAGCATCAGCACGGCGCTGAGTATCATGCCGCCGGCAAAGTAGCGCAGGTTGCTGTAGGTCATGGGGTCACTCCCTCTGTGTGAGGGTTCACTCTGACGGGACCTTCGTGGCATGACCACTAAAAAATGTGAGTTTTAAATTCCGCCTTAAATGTCGCCCTAAATTCCATCTGGCGCTTTCGGCAGCAGAATGGTTTTGGGCTCCAGATACGCCAGCAAGCCTTCCACGCCGCCTTCACGTCCCAGGCCGGACTGTTTGAAGCCACCAAAGGCAATGGCAAAGCTGGCCGACGGCGCGCTTTGGCCGACCGTCCCGGTGCGTAACTGCCGGGCGATGCGATAGGTCGCATTGGTGTCGTTGGTATACACCGCCCCCGCCAGCCCAAAGGGCGAGTCGTTGGCGATACGAATGGCGTCCGCTTCATCATCACAGGGAATCACGCACAGCACCGGGCCAAAAATTTCCTCCTGGGCGATGGTCATGGCGTTGTTCACATTGGCAAACACGGTCGGCTCCATGTAATAGCCGCGCGTGATATGCGCAGGGCGTTTGCCGCCGGTCGCCAGGGTCGCGCCTTCCTTAATGCCGGTGGCGATATAACCCTCCACTTTTTCCAGCTGACTTTTCATGGTCAGAGGGCCGAGTTTGATGTCCGGGTCGTAGGGATCGCCGATGGTCACGGCTTGGGCTGCAGTCACCATATGGGCAACCAGTTCATCATGACGGTCGCGTGACACAATCACCCGGGTCAGCCCCGCGCAGTTTTGGCCACTAAGCACACAAATACCGCCCACCAGACTTTTGGCGGCCTTCTCTAAATCGTAATCATCCAAAATAATCGCGGCGGACTTGCCACCCAGTTCCAAGGTCACGCGGGCAATGCGTTGCCCCCCCACCGCGGCAATGTGCTGGCCGGTCGCCAGGCTGCCGGTGAAGCTGATTTTATCAATGCCAGTGTGCCGCACCAGGTGATCAGATGCGTCACGCTCGGCTGTAAACAGGTTGACCACACCCGGCGGCAGCTTCGCCGCTTCGGCACACTCGGCAACGATGTAAGCCTCAATGGGGGTCTGCGGTGCGGGCTTCATCACCACCGTGCACCCGGCCATCAAAGCCGGAGCGATTTTTGTCAGCATGGTCGCCAGTGGGGCATTCCACGGCGCGATGGCCGCCACCACGCCAACGGGTTCGCGCACCAGCAAGCCCATACCCGAACTTGGGCCATTGCCTGTCGGATGTTTTTCAATCCAGGCAAAGCTGGACGCCTGCTCAATCGAGCGGTCAAACGCCCCAATAGAATATTCAGGCGATGATTTTGCCATGCCTTGCACCACGCCTGCGGATTCCGTCCAGGCGGTCGCAAAGTCCTCAGCGCGCGTGCGCAGAATACGCGCAAACTCTTTCAGATAGTCGGCCCGTTCCAGGGGCGTCATTCTCGGCCAGGGGCCATCGTCAAACGCGGCCCGGGCAGCGGCCACCGCTTTGTCCACATCGGTGGGCATGGCCTCGGCCACCTCAAACACCACGTCTTCCGTCACCGGCGAGACGATCTTCAGCGTTTTGTCGTACGAGGGGGCCACCCAAGCGCCACCAATGAAAAACTGGCCAAAGTGCGCGGAATTTATGGCAGAGGCTTTGGAGGTAAACGTCATGAGGGGTCCTTCGGGGCGGGCCGTTGCGAATAGGGATTTTTACTTATATTACGTTTTCCGGGGTTTTTGCCGTTCTGACCAATAGAAGTTTGGTCGGCTTGTATCAGCGCCTTGCATACATCAGCACGCCGCAAACTTTTAACCACCTGGTGCCGATTTTTACGCCTCTTTCATTGAAACCCGGACTCCAGTGGCTATATCCCTGCGATTACACTGTTTTTATGCCAAGTTTTTTTGTACCGAAAGGATAACCACACATGTCTAAGGGGATTGTTGATCGGCGGACCTTCGTCGGATCATTCATGGCTGCGGTTTCAACCTCTGCCGTCGTGGCAACATCAGCCAAGGCCGATGATGAAAACGCTGCCTGCAAAGCCATCACCGCTGAAATGCAACAGGCCATGTCACCCGATGATGCGATTAACGCGCTCAAAGAGGGCAACGCCCGTTTCGTAGACGGCAAGTCGGTCAATTGCGATTACATGTCGCAGGTCAAAGCCACCGCCGGTGGTCAGTATCCCATCGCCGCCATTGTCGGTTGTATCGATTCCCGCGTGCCGCCTGAGCTGGTGTTCGACCAACAGATTGGCGATATCTTCTCGGCCCGTGTGGCTGGCAACTTCGTCAACACCGACATCATTGGCAGTCTGGAATTTGCCACCGCCGCTGCGGGCTCAAAAGCCATCGTCATCCTTGCGCATTCCGCCTGTGGTGCGGTCAAGGGCGCGGTGGATGAAGTGAAGCTCGGCAACCTGACGGCCATGCTCGAAAACATCGAGCCCGCCATTCAGGCCACACCGCTCACCGGTGAGAAGTCCTCAAAGAACACCGCCTATGTGGAAGCCGTAGCCACCAAAAACGCCGAGCTGACTGTCGCCGCCCTGTTGGATCGCAGCCCGGTCATCAAAGGCCTGGTCGATGAAGGCAAGGTCAAAGTGGTTGCTGCCAAGCACGACGTCGCCACTGGTAAGGTGACCTTTCTCTAGAGACTAACAGGCACATTTAACGCCTATAACGCGGGCCGTACTCTTTCCAACTGCTGACGAGCAGTGGCGAGGGTGCGGCCTGTTTTTTTGGATTTACACCAGTGCGCTAAACGCAAGGCCTAAAGCTATCGCAAAAAAACTCATGCAGCGTTGCTTTTCATCTCATCGCGCGGCGGTGCTGTTCGGCCATCTATGTTTAACTGAACAGCCAAGGTGTGATTCAGTTTGCCAGCTTTTAAAATGCGTTTCAGCACGCGGTTCAACGTGCTCAATTGTTCTACCATATGTCCAAGGTCACGAATGGCAATCTGCTGATCAATGCCAGCGCGGAGCAGGCGGTCTTTCAGGTGATGGTATGTTGCTTCCAGGGTCTCAAACCCCTCTTCAAACACCTCAATAATAAACGCTGACTCACCCGGAGGCGGAGCCTCAAACCATGCGGTGACAGCCGATAGAAAGTGTCCCAGGTCTGTCCGCAACTCGGGGTCGCTGATGGTTAACGTGAGTCCGTGGATGGAATGCACCCCGCTCGCGATTTCTGCGGCCTCATCATAATAGTGAGACAGTCTCAAAAGTTGCGGCAGCGTCTCCGATTGTGTTGGCGTTAACACCGCATTTTGAATGTCCGAAGCAAACTCACCAGAGGCCAGCGTTAAGGCTTCAATGGCGCTTTTGGTGGTATGAATAACCTGATCACGGTCGTCCTCTGTTGAGATCGCTTTAGACGCAAGCCGCCGCGACAAGGCGCCGATGCGGTTGACCTCAAGCAGCAGCGCGTTGAACGCGAGCGCCGGTGTTGCGGCAATCATCTTGTCGATAAATTTAGGAGCGCCTTCAATCTCGTCGACCGTCTTAAAGCGGTTCGCCAGCCAGGAGGACAAAGGCCGCAACAGGGGCCACATCAAGGCGACTCCCAAAAGGTTAAAAACCGTATGAAACAGCGCCAAGGCGACGGCAGGAGACTCTTCCAGATTCAGCACGCTGCCTGTTTTCGCAATCAGGAACAGCAGCATGGGCAAAATCAGCAGCGCCACGCACCCTGTGACGACATTAAAAATAACATGGGCGGTGGCCACACGTTTGGCATTTGGGGTGGCGTTCAGGGCGGCAAACAGGGCGGTCGATGTGGTGCCGACGTTGGCACCAATGACCATCGCCGCTGCACTCGGTAACGCAATAATGCCGCCTGTTGCCGCGGTTAGCGTAATCGCAATCGCAGCACTGGAAGACTGCGTGAGCACCGTCACTAGAAAACCAACCCCCACCATCAAGGCGACGCCCGAGGCGCCATATTGCGACACGACCTGTAAGTCGATCATGGGTGACAGGGATTCAAAGGCCTCTCTTAAAATGTCGATGCCGACAAAAAACAGGCCGAAGCCACCCAGGGCTTGCCCGAACGCCCCGAAGCGTGAATTCTGTTTAAGAAACCAGAGTCCGATGCCCAGGCCGATCATCGGCAAGGCAAAAATTTCGACCTTAATTTTAAAGCCCAGGGCGGCCACCAGCCATGCGGTCATGGTGGTGCCGATGTTGGTGCCATACACCACGCCAATGGCCTGAAACAATGTCATCAATCCGGCATTGACGAAGCCGATCGTGGCCACCGTTACGGCGCTTGAGGATTGCACAAGCGCCGTAATCATAATGCCCGAACATAAGCCGCGCACGGGTGTCGATGTCCACCGCGCCAAAATATCTTTTAACGCATCGCCGCTGGCGCGCTTTAAACCGTCGGTCATCAGCTTCATGGCGAGCATGAACAAGCCAAGTCCGCCGGCCAGGCCGCCTAAAGTTTGAAACAGGTCCATCGCTCAGTTACCTCAGCCCTTCAGAGCCACGTCTTCAGCGCTATACGTCTTTAGCGCAGCACGTCTGCAGCGCAATGTTCTCATGAGTCGCGGGT
>CAYGSZ010000219.1:0-4583 GCA_964352705.1 uncultured Rhodobacterales bacterium | reverse complement strand
CTGGGTTTCAGAACACATGTGTTTCCAAAGGCGATGCAGGAGGCGATTTTCATGGAACACAAAGCGAGCGGTGCATTCCAAGGTCCGATCAGTGCACCGACACCCACCGGCTCGCGGGTGACCACCGACAGATAGGGTTTTGTTTGGGTATAGGCTTCGCCAGAGGCCTGGCTGGCGACTTCTGCAAAAAACTCAAAGTTCCAACCGGCGCGCTTTACGTGCATGCCTTTGACCGAACTCATCGGCAGGCCAGCGTTCAGTGTTTCAAGATAGGCCAGTTCGTCCGCATGGGCTGCGATGACGTCTCTGATCTGCAGCATGATGACCTTACGTTCATCCACCGACATGTTCCGCCACGGGCCATTTTCAAACGCATCACGTGCTGTGCGAACAGCGTGATCAACCTCCTCAACAGAGGCTTCTCTCAGCAGAGAAATCTGTCCTTCCGTGATGGGACTGATGACAGGAATATCTTCACCGCTCGCAGACGGGCTGATGGACTTGCCACCAATGAAGCTGGTGACGTGCGGATTGACAGAAAACTTCTTCATCATGTCTTGAGTGACGGCATTCATGGTGTGAGTCCTTGTCGTGGTGTCGGTGTCGTGTGCGGCAATTTCACAAGTAGCGTCATGGCATGTACCCACCACCGTTGATGTGTAGAACTTGCCCCGTCATGAAGCGTGAAGCATCGCCGCAGAGGAATAAGATCGGGGCCACAACGTCTTCCGTGACGGCCAACCGTCCCAAAGGCGTGGCAGTGGCGTAGCGCTCAGTATCGATATGCGTGGCATGTGTTTCATCATCGCCGGTGCGGCTAGTGCCGCCACGCAGAAACGCCGTATCGACAGCGCCGGGTGCAATAACGTTCACACGAATACGGGGTGCAGTTTCGTTGGCCATTGATTTGGACATGGCGATAACGCCTGCTTTGGCCGCGCCATAAGGCGCTGTTCCGGGCAATCCTTTGTAGGCCAATCCAGAGGCCGCATTGACGATTGCCCCGCCGCCTGCTTTTTCAAGCAGAGGAAGCGCGGCCCGCGCACATAAAAAGGCGGCGCGCAGGTTCCCTGCCACCACGTCGTCCCAGGTTTTGGAGTCAAGTGAACCAACGGCTTCAAAGTCATTGGTAAAGCCGCACAGATTCACCAGGGCATCTGCGCCACCCCATTCCTTTTCGACTGCAGTGAAAGCCGTCTTGACTGACTCTTCGTCCGTAGCATCAATCGCGTGTTGAAAGCATTGGTTCGGTGGTGGATAGTTTTTTAGAGATGTTGGTAAATCCAGGACAGCAACTTTTAGGCCAGTTGCGAGTGCTGACTTTACCAGCACACGCCCAATGCCACCGCAGCCGCCAACAACAATAAGGCGTGCGCCTTCCGGGGGACCAAGGCGCGACAGATCAAGCGCGGGTATGGTTGAGGCGTTCACCTGCATTATCCCGAAGTCACAAGCCGCTTCGCGGCGGACTGGCTGAATTCGTGGTGACAAGACGGGCAATGCAGGTTGACTTCGGGCCGGTCAAGCAGGCCGGGGCCAACATGAAACCAGCCCTCGCAGTTCGGGCATTGGGTCCAAGACGTGTTGCCTGATTTCTCCCAGGACGCGCCAAGGCGCACGGTCTCGCGATTGCTGCTGCTCATAGTGTCGGCCACTCAGACATATCAATTCCTGACAGAACTTTTGCAGCGTGCTCCATGGACTCCGGTGGCACGGTCGAGCGCGGCGGCACTGGCGGTGGGGCACCCGGTCGACCTGGCAGCGGCATGCTGGCATCGACGCCTATTTTCGATAGGGTTTTGGACCCTGCTGGCGTCGATGGATCAAGTAAAGAGCCGGACAAGCCATCGACGGTGAAGCTGTCGCGGCTCCACTGCACACGGGTGGCCAAGGCAAACATCATTTCCGAGTCATCAAAGATGTCGATGTCGTGGTCGACGGCGATGGCCATCTTGAGGCGGCGGTAAGAGAGCGCTGCCATCAGGGCATCACGCACTTCACCGGGGCCTGGGTTTTCAACCTGGATGTAGGCATGAAATCTGCGGCCCTGGGCAGGGACATGCACATTGGTGATGCTTGGCGCGACCTGTTTGCACAAGCCAAAGACTTTGCCTTCCATAGCCATGTTGTCGGGCACCAGCATGTCGGTCAGGCCCGACCCGTAATCATGGTAAATGGCGCCTTTGCGCATGGTGATGCAGGTAACGTCCACCACAGGAGCAGCGACTTGCGGGCCGGAGTAACCGGTGTATTCGCCGAAGGGGCCGTCTGCTTCCAAGACGTCCCGAGGGACTGTGCCCTCAATGACAATCTCAGCATCCGCCGGTACCATGATTGTATCGCCAAAGGTCCGACTGGGGACAACGCGCAGCGGTTCACCGAGCAATCCGCCACAGGCGCCCCAATGGCTCTCCGGGTAATTCAGCTTTGCTTGGGTGCCCATCAGCACAGCAGGATGATGACCAATCCAGAAGACGACAGGGCAATCTTCGCCGCGCGCCCAGAACTTGCGCATATTGCGATTGTTGTGCGAGGCCGGATAGGGGAAGTAAGACATCCGCTTTTTCGATTTAATCCAGCAGCGTTGAATGGCGGTGTTGTCGGTTTTTGTATCCGGATCATAGGTCGTGGCATGGGCGGATGTTAGGTAAGGACCGGGGTCAGTCTCGTGCTGAGTTAAAGCGGGCAGGCGGGTCAGGTCTATGTCATCGCCTTCGATCACGATTTCCTGCACGGGAGCTTCTGAAGCTCCAATGACTTGTGGTGCAATTTGGCTGCCAGTACGCTGAGCATAAATCGGCGCTGCTTTTTGGTGATCATTGATACCAAGGGCTTGGGCTACGATGGCGCGGCTGGCGGTCAGGTTGGTGACAACCGGCATCTCGCTGGTGGTTCCGTCCGCCATCTTCGGATTTTTCACAACCACGATGGGGCGGCGTCCGGCTTTTTCCAGCGCGTATTGGAGAGCCGTTATCTCGTGAACCACGGACAGCGATGTTGATGGTTCAAACACGGCGGACTTCTGAGAGTCTAAAAATGTGCGAAGATCTAGAATGGTGCGCTCCCTTTGGCTGCCCAAAAGGTATAAAAGTATGCCTTTATACTCAAGGGGAATCTTTTGAGGTGGGAAAGCCATGCCAAACTGCCAAAAAAGCAGGGACGTAGGCTCTTTCGCCGCTTCTGAATCCCCTTTACACAGAGTTCAGAAATCCTTTACTTCCGCCGGTGTAGGGTATTTCAAGAGTAAGTTGGGGGCATAATCATGGGTGAGGCCAAGCGCCTAATCGTGGGTATCAGTGGCGCCTCAGGCGTCACCTACGGAATTCGACTGCTTGAAATTTTGCGCGATACGCCATTTGAATCCCATCTTGTGATGTCTCAATCCGCTGAGGTGACTCTGGCCTATGAGTCAAAGTTGAAGGTGGCAGACGTCAAAGCGTTGGCGGATGTTGTTTACCCTAATGGTGATATTGGCGCGGCTATTTCCTCGGGCTCTTTTCGCACCGCTGGTATGGTCATTGCGCCCTGTTCCATTCGGTCGGCGTCTGAGATCGCGACCGGCGTGACTTCGACCCTTTTGACCCGGGCGGCTGATGTTGTTCTCAAAGAACGGCGGAGATTGGTTCTGCTTGTGCGCGAAAGCCCGCTGCATACGGGGCATTTGAGAACGTTGACGCATTTGTCGGAGATTGGCGCGATCATCGCACCGCCGGTTCCAGCCTTTTACACCAAACCAGAAACCGTAGACGATATGGTCAACCACACCATTGGCCGGGTCTTGGATATGTTTGAGATCGACGCAGGATTGGTGAAACGCTGGGGAGAGCCGGGGGGATCTGGCAAACCAGCAAAGCGGCGCGCCAGAAAACAAGGGTCATCAAAGGCATGACAGAGATCACCGGCACGGCCATCGCTAAGGGTAATCCGTTTTGGGAGTTCGCGACCTGGGCTTACAGCCAGCCTGGTGTCGATAAAGCGATGCTGTCCCTTCAGAACCGCATGGGCGTCGACATCAACATGATGCTGTTCTGTGTCTGGCTCGCGTATCGCGGGTCCAACGGCAACGACCTGGCCCAGCATTTGGCATCTGCTTTAAAGCTCTCCCGGGAGTGGCAACGGGACTTGGTTGCGCCCATCAGAACCTGCCGTGAAAACCTTAAAGTGATTATCGAGGGGCCGGACCTTGTGGGGCGCAATCGGGAGGCGGCGACCGCGCTGCGGGAGCGCCTCAAGGCCAACGAACTCGACCTGGAGGCCCTGCAAATCCTTGGTTTATTCGGCTTGGTCAGTACCGGAGACGACGACCAGGGCGCGCCGGTGGATATCGTAACGCAAAAAGCAGACGCTCAGAACAATCTGAACGTCTATTTCGCGGCGACTGGCATCAAACTGGATCACCTGGCGCAAAGCCACGTGCTCCGGGTTTTAAACGGCGTGTTCCAGTAAGGTTTCCGCCTACCAGGGCACAGTCTCGCCGGTGTAAATGATGTATTCGCCGGAGGTCTCTGGCCCTAGGTTTTCAACATTTTTAATGACGCCAGCGACGCTTTGCGCGGTGGTCATGCCCATGTCGCCGTATCCTG
>CAYGSZ010000218.1:0-4633 GCA_964352705.1 uncultured Rhodobacterales bacterium | reverse complement strand
ATTCTTCACACCAATTGGCTCGGACGCAAAGTGATGGGAGTCAGTGACGGGCTTTGGGGGCTGGTTGATGGTGTCAACGATGCTGGACTCTCTGTTTCGCTAACTTTTGGCGGTCGTCGAAATGTCGGCACGGGGTTCGGTATACCGTTAATCATCCGATATGTTCTGCAAACTTGCGAAACGACAGAGCAGGCCGGACAAGTACTGCAGCGACTTCCAACGCATATGAGCTACAACGTAACAGTTCTGGACAAAGAAAGGCGCTATCTGACGGCCATGATGGCCCCTGACCGACCGACGATAATCACTCACGCTGCCGTGGCGACAAATCATCAGGAGACAGTCGATTGGGTCAAGTATTCCAGGTTCACCGCGACCGTCGAACGGGAGCGCTTTTTGCTCAATCGCTTGACCTTACATGTTGATTCTGAGGAGAAATTTATTGCGGCATTCCTAAAACCACCTTTGTATTCGACAGCTTACGCAGAAGGATTCGGAACGCTCTATACAGCAGTTTATCGACCACGATTAGGTGAGTTGGATATTCATTGGCCAGGCACAGTTTGGCATTTTGAAATTGAACGTTTCCAAGAGGGCTACCGAACATTAAGAACACCTGAGATGTCTCAGGGGCAATCAGCTTAGCTTAGAAGCGACGGGCGATAAGAGCGGCATGATTTGTATGATTAAACACCGACATACAAGTCATCGTCTATTGCTTCTCTCAAGAAAAACCAGGATGCTCTTTTCAGAGCTTCTCAGCATCACGCTCTATTTTAATCAGCCAATTCCGCCGAGACACACGTACTTCATTTCCAAATAGTCATCGACACCGTATTTTGAGCCTTCACGACCCTGGCCCGACTGTTTGACACCGCCAAACGGCGCTACTTCTGTAGAGATAAGCCCAGTATTGACGCCGACCATGCCATATTCCAAAGCCTCAGCCACCTTCCAAACTTTCGCAAGATCTTTGGCATAGAAATACGAAGCGAGGCCAAAAATCGTATCGTTTGCCTGTTCTATGACTTCGTCAACGGTTTCAAACTTAAACAATGGCGCGACAGGACCAAACGTCTCCTCTGAGGCTACTGCCATCTCACGAGTAACATTCGAAAAAACTGTTGGCTCGAAAAATGTACCACCGAGCGCGTGGCGCTTTCCGCCCGTTAAAAGCTTAGCGCCCTTTGCCTTCGCATCAGCGACATGCTCCTCAACCTTCTTGACAGCAGCTTCGTCAATGAGCGGGCCAGCCGTTACGCCATCACCAAATCCGTCGCCGACTTTTATTGCTTCGACCGCCGCCACAAGTTTAGCCGCGAAAGCATCATAAACACCGGCTTGCACATAAATGCGGTTTGCGCACACACATGTTTGACCATTGTTACGGTATTTGGAAATCATCGCCCCCTCAACGGCGGCATCCAAATCTGCATCATCAAACACGATGAACGGCGCATTACCGCCAAGTTCCATAGACGTTTTCATGATCTGATCGGCGGATTGCTTCATCAAAATACGTCCAACTTCCGTCGAACCTGTGAATGTGAGTTTTCGAACTTTCTCGTTCGCGCAAAATTCCTCGCCAATCGAAGCGCTTGAAGACGACGTTATGACACTGAAGAGCCCATCCGGCAGGCCAGCACGTTCGGCAAGCAATGCCATCGCGAGGGCGGAAAGCGGTGTCTGCTTGGCGGGCTTTGCGACAAATGCGCATCCGACAGCCAAAGCAGGGCCCACTTTTCTCGCAATCATCGCATTTGGGAAATTCCACGGCGTGATGGATGCGACCACTCCCACTGGCTGTTTGAGCACAATAATTCTTTTGTCCGGCTGGTGTCCCGGTATCACATCGCCATAAACCCGCTTGGCTTCTTCAGCGAACCATTCAATAAAGCTCGCACCATACAAAACCTCGCCCTTAGCCTCGGCTAACGGCTTGCCCATTTCTGCAGTAAGAATTGCAGCAAGATCATCGGCATTAGCAACCATAAGATCGTACCATTTGCGCAAGACGCCAGCGCGCTCCTTACCCGTCTTTGACGCCCAGGATTTTTGCGCCGCGTACGCCGACTCAATTGCGCGCCTCGTTTCCTCGACATCCATGTCAGGGAGGCTGGTAATGACCTCACCGGTTGACGGGTTTGTGACATTAAATGACTTACCGGAAGAAGATTTAGACAGCCAACGACCGCCGATCAGCCCTTTGTCCAAAAGCAATGAAGTATCTTTGAGTAACCCCTCAAGGGTGCTACGTCCGGGCATCAGCTATTCCTCGCTTCTGTAGAGGCCGACTTCATGCAGGCCTCCAATATCTCAAGGGCTTCGTTAAACACCTCGTCCTGAATTGTAATCGGGGCTAGGAACCGAATGACATTTCCGTAGACGCCACAGGTCAACAAAATTAATCCCTGCTTCTGAGCATGAGCGCGGACTGAACTGGCAAACTCCGCGCTCGGCGCATTGGTTTTTAGATCGTTGAATTCAACTGCATTCATGAAGCCAGGTCCACGAATATCGGAGATCTCCGGCACGAAATCGCGCATGCTTTCCAAACGCTGTTTCAAACGACCGCCCAGCATATTTGCTCGATCACACAGCTTTTCTTCCTCAATGACGTCCAACACGGCGTGCGCAGCCGCGATGCCAATCGGGCTACCTCCGTAGGTGCCGCCTAAACCACCCGGCTTCGGCGCATCCATCAATTCTTTTCTGCCTGTTACTGCGGCCAACGGGAAACCACCAGCAAGGCTCTTCGCCATGGTTGTCAAATCTGCAGCAACCGTATGATGATCCATGGCAAACATTTTACCGGTACGCGCAAACCCGGTTTGCACCTCATCAGCAATCAACAGTATGCCATGATGATCACATAAGGCGCGGAGCCTCTCTAAAAATTCCCGCGGTGCTTCGTAGAAGCCGCCCTCACCCTGCACCGGCTCCAGGATGATGGCAGCTACACGTGCGGGATCAACGTCGGCTTTGAACAATGTTTCCAAAGCTGCCAAGGAATCTTCGACAGTGACGCCATGCAGAGGTACGGGAAACGGTGCATGGAACACATCTGTCAACATTGAGCCGAAGCCCAATTTATAAGGTGCGACTTTCCCGGTCAGTGACATACCCATAAATGTGCGGCCATGAAATCCGCCTGAAAAGGCAATGAGCGCATTTCTGCCAGTTGCGACTCTCGCAATTTTTACCGCATTTTCGACAGCTTCAGCGCCAGTTGTCACAAACACGGTTTTCTTTTCAAAGTCACCGGGCACAACCTCATTAAGACGTTCTGCCAATCGTACATAATTTTCATACGGCAATACCTGATGGCACGTATGCGTAAAGCGATCTATTTGCTTCTTGACCGCTGCAATGACTTTTGGATGCCGGTGCCCAGTATTGAGTACCGCGATACCTGACGAAAAATCGATGTAGCGGTTTCCTTCAACATCCCAGATTTCAGAATTCTCCGCACGATCAGCATAGATTTGAGTCATCATGCCGACACCTTGCGAGATGGCTTCATTTTTTCGAGCGGAAATATCCGAGTTAAGCATTCTGGTTATCTCTTTATGTAAATTTTTAGTAAAATTGTTAAGTATATTAAACACTTATTCTCCGGGCGTTACAAACCGGAAATTAAACGTTTTCAAGATGTTGCTAGAGAAACATGGCTTGAGTCGAATTAATTCGTCTCTTAGCGTCCTTGTATAAAAAATAGATTTTATAAGTTTAGAGTAAATACCTGAAACTAAATTAAATGCTGCACGGCAATGTCATGTATGGATGGCTACGTTTCTGCTAAGTCTTTTCGAGTGGAATTTGATCTCTGATCATCGGAACACAAAATGAAATCTGGACTACTTATCAGCCTCGCGTTGATAATTGCATCGCCAACTGCCGCCAAAAACGGCGCCTCTGCAACCTTAACCAGAGCGGCTTTATTCGTCGCCAAGCCTGAAGCAACAATCGCATTTTACACAAACGTCCTGGGGTATGAAAAAGACGACACGGCGAAGAACGTTGTTGGCCCTATCCTTACGACAACGCTTGCGGTCTTCCGTAAGGGTCCCGCTTAACTTATTTGAAGTCTCATGATGGTGCTTACGCAGCTATTATAGGGTTAGATAACTCATCCTTAGAACCGCTTGCACGGTCCGATGGCACAACAAATGACTTCGGTGATGTCATGCTGATCCATTTAGTGAAAAATATCGACGCAATGCGCGAGCCCGCCGCAGCATCCGGTTATTATGTAATAAAACCCCCAACCACTCTCGGCGAGTGGGACATCCAAGCAAATGTTCTTGAAAGACCCAAACAGCATTCGCATTCAGCTAAATGAGATTCTTGCTAAGTAATTAAGCCGGTCTAAGGAGCCAGAATTACACATTGGCATTCGCAGCAATAAGGACAGCATTAGCCATTATCGCAAGACTTATAGAACTAGCGCGCTGTTAGGCACTGTCAAGTGTCGGGCCTTATGGCCCTCATCAAGTCCTCATGCCGGGTCCTAATCAGAGAACCGAGCTTTAAAACCCAGACAATGCCCAACATACAGATGGGTACAAAACATCCATATTCGCTAATCCATTTTAACAAAATATTAAATCAAAAAAAGTGGCGGAGGGACAGG
>CAYGSZ010000217.1:0-4643 GCA_964352705.1 uncultured Rhodobacterales bacterium | reverse complement strand
AAGACGAAGGCATGGTGGTGGCGGAATCTCTGTCCGGCCTCACCCCGCACATCAACTACGATGCCATTGCCTCGGTTGTCTACACCTGGCCCGAAGTGGCCGGCGTCGGCAAATCGGAAGAGCAACTCAAAGACGCTGGCACCAAATACAAATCAGGCAAATTTCCGTTCACGGCCAACGCCCGCGCCCGCGCCAACGGCGACACCGATGGCTTTGTTAAAATCCTCGCCGATGCGGAAACCGATGAACTGCTCGGTTGTCACATCATTGGCCCCGCCGCGGGTGATTTGATTATGGAAATTTCGGTCGGCATGGAATTCACCGCCTCGGCGGAAGACATCGCCCGCACTTGCCACGCCCACCCGCAACTGGGCGAAGCCATCAAAGAAGCCGCCCTGGCGGTGGATAAGCGCCCGATCCATATGTAGCGCCTCGCGGCGCCGCCAACGCGATTAACCGTCACCCTCGGATTTATTCCGAGGGTCCAGAGTTATATGGTCGGCCTGTGTTTGTAACCCTCAGTGCTCGCACTCAATGGGAGCATGACAAATAGGGAAATTTTAGCCGCCATTTCCCGTGTCTGTGCGCTGCTTATCCTTCTGACGGTCTCATATTTGTCGACATCAGCCGGTGCACAAAGACCGGCGATTCAATTCCACCCAGACTTTGCACAATTTTTCAAAGACGCCGGAACGATCGGCACAATTGTTGTTATGGATGTGCATCGTCAGACGGTAGATGTTTATAACCCTGCGCGCGCCGACGTACTTTTTCCGCCAGCGTCCACCTTTAAAATTCTGAACTCACTCATTGCCCTTGAAACTGGCGTGGTGACAGATGTCGACACACAAATATTTAAATGGGATGGGGTTGATAGAGGGAGCGCCGGTTGGAACAAAGACCTTACGCTCCGTTCAGCGTTTGCAACTTCAGCTTTTCATGTTTATCAGCAAATCGCCCGCGATATTGGGCTTGAGACAATGACCAGATATCTCGACAGGGTCGGATATGGCACGGGCGAAGTGACACACGAAAACCTTGATTGGTTTTGGGTTCTCAAAGGCTTTCGTATCAGCGCCAATGAGCAAGTGCAGTTTCTCAGACGGCTCTATTTGGAGGACCTTCCCTTTTCACGGAAGACCATTGCGACGGTCAAAGACATATCGATTGTTGAGCGCGGCGAGGGGTACGTTTTGCATGGCAAGACGGGGTGGACGACCGACACGAATCCTTCGACGGGCTGGTTCGTGGGATGGATAGAGCGCGGTGATGAAGCCTCCGTATTTGCACTGAATATGGATATGAATGAGATCAGTCAAGCGCCTGCTCGCATAACAATTACTAAGGATATTCTGAAGGCTTTGGATTTGCTCTAGCTGTGTTTAACTGCTGTTATATGGGTGCCAAAAATCCGGTTCTAAAAACACGCCAAAAGGGTGACACATATCCCAACACCCTCTTCGTTAAGTGAATCGTATATAAATTTCTCAACCCCAAGTTTCGCGGCTCCGATTGCGCTTGTCTCGGATTGTCAGCGGTCTATGGTCGTGTCGTATAAACAACCAATACGCGCAGATATAATAGAGCAGGCAACCGAAAGTGATTCCCGCATAAATGAGCACTTTATAAATGAATACCAGGCAACGCGTTCGCGCGCCTTCCATCGCTGTTGTTATTCCCGCTTACAACGCGGTGGCCACGCTTGAGCGCACGTTGCAGAGCGTGGTCGAGAGCATCGCTGTCGCCCGCGAGAACATTCCCGTACTGATTTCTGAAATCGCGGTGGTGGATGATGGCTCGACCGATGACACCGCGACGCTGATCAAACAATGGGCTGCGCAGCACAACGACATCACGCCGGTGTTCCTGGTTCAAAATCGTGGCCCTGGGTTCGCGCGAAACGAGGGCGTCCGTAAAACCACGGCGGCGCATTTGTTTTTTCTGGATGCGGATGACATCTACTACCCCAACCACATTCACACCTGCCTTGAGCACCTTATGGCGCGAGATGACTTGGGGTATGTGTTCACCAAAGTGCGCATTGATATGCCCATGCATGACCAATGGCGTGACTCGCTTGATGAAAGTAACCCGATCAATTTTTGTGTCCGCCGGGTGTGGCACGACATGATCATGGGGTTCGCCGAAGAACCGGATTTTAAAATTCACCGCACGGAAGACACGCTGTATCGCAAATGTTTGCGGCAGGCCGTGGCCCATGAAAAAATTCATGTCGAAACCTGTGAGCAGTTTATTTCGCCCGGCAATGCCCTAGACCGTCAACGCGCAAAACTCAACATGTCCATCGCCGCCTGGAAGGCTTCCGATGTCGACGATGGCTTTTTCCTTACTGACGCTATGAAACGCGTAATAGAGACACGCCTCGCTCATGTGCGAAATTTGGTGGGGAAAGCTTAGGACCAGCAGGCAGGCAATGAGACAACGTGCTCGTCTTATTCGGATAGATCGCCGCTGCCTGCGGGTGTCTCACCGGACAAAGCGCAATCGTTCAACTGCGTGAAATATGCAATAAACCGCAGAATTCTGGGCCATTTCGGCTTAAGCCCCGAAGGGCTTGTTACCTTTCCCCTAAGGTATTGAATTCATGTGATTAAAGTTCAAAACAGCGGTCGTGCATGGGCTCGTTCCGAGCTGAGACAGGATTCTCGTTCCGAGCTGAGACAGGATTCTCGTTCCGAGCTCGCGGGGCCAGTTACAAAGGTGGTGTTTGTTTTTGCGCCTATTCCGCGTGCAGCTCAACGTCGTGCAGCATCAGGCGATCGTTGACCGGAGCCCAGGTTTTAACCTGCGGTCCGACGCCATCCAAACCCAACATCGGAAACAGAAAAATCGACGAAGCTTGATCCCGATAGCGGGTGATCACTTGCCGGGTGAGGTCGGTGCGCACAGCGGCATCTGCGGTGACGAGCGCTTCTTGATACAACGCTTCGGCCACGGGGTCGCAATACCACGATGCAGCCCAGGTGCACGAATGCAAACGAAACGGACGCAAGCCATCCATGGTCGGACCTGTGGCAAAGTCGATGCTGAACATATGTCCGTTCCAGCCGCCCTGGGTCATGCTGGCGATCACCTGGCTGTACATAATCGGCCGCACTTCAACACGCACGTTCACCCGCGCCAGATCGGCGGCCACCTGTTGCATCACCGCGTCAGTTGATCCGCTGGCCCCGGTGACCACTTCAAACACCACATCAAACCCATCAGCTACGCCCGCCTCGACCAGCAGGGCGCGCGCTTTGTCCGGGTCGTAGGCATAGGCTTCAAGGGTGGGGTCAAACCCGATAGCTGCCGCTGGGCTCGGTTGAGTGGCTGGCTCTACATAGCCGCCCATCAACGCCTCTGTAATGGCCTTGCGGTTCACGGCATAGTTCATGGCCTGGCGGACACGCACATCTTTAAACGGGCTGTCGTCCGACAAGGTTTCCAGCGCCACAACAGAAATGCGCACGGGGTTGCGCAGGTGCAGCTTTAAGCCTGCGCGCGTGAGGCGGGGCTCATCATCGGGGCCGAGGTTCAAGGCGACATCAATCCGTCCCGACACCAACGCTTGTAAACGCGAGGTCGATTGCGGCAACGCCAGCACTTCCAGCCGGTCGATCTTTGGTGCACGCCAGGAGTCCGGGTTAGCCCGCAATAAAATACGTTCCGGAAGCCAGTCGTCGACAATGAATGGCCCCGACCCAATGGGATCTTTCGCCAGCCCTTCTGCGCCAAACTCTTCCAAGTGCTTCGGCGGTACCATGTAAAAAAACGACATATAACGCGGCAACAAGGCATGCGGCGCGGTGGTGGTAAACTCAACTGTATCCTCATCCAGCGCCCGCGCCCCGGTAATAAAGTCGAGTTCGCGCGGCAGGCTGAAGGGAATAAAATCATCCCGTTTAAACGCCTCGACCATGGCTACGGCAGCGTCTGCGGTCACCTTTTCGCCGTTCGAGAAATAGGTGTTGGGTCGGAGGTCGAAAGTCCAAGTTAGATCATCAACGCGGGTCCAAGACGTTGCCAGTTGCGGCTCAACTTCGCCCTGTTCATTCACCAAGGTCAGGGTGTCGTAGATCGCCGGGTAAAACATGTGCGGCGTTGTGCCGGTCGAGAAGAACGGGTTTCCCTGTGCGGGCGGCATGGCAATAAAGCCAAGGCGCAACTGACTGTCGGCCTGCGCAGTTTGAAAATTTAAGCAGGCCGCAAACGCGAGTCCTACAAACACGGATGTGAGTTTCACCTTCACGTGATTCACCTTTACTTACCGAGAGTGATGGCGTGATAGGGGATGCGCCCGCCCTCTTGATTATAGCCCTGCACCCGCGGGTTCACCCCGTCCAGGCCCATACTCTCGACCAGCATTAAAGCCGCCGCTTCATTGTGATAGTGGGCCAAAACGTTGCGCACGGCGGCAATGCGGTTATGTGTATTCATATCATTTTTGGCCCGCGCAATGGCAGGCTCAATACGTTCATCGCAATACCACGGGTAGGGCCAGGAACAGGAATGCAAACGAAAGGGCCGCATGCTGCTGCCGGTCGGCAGCACTTCATATTCAAACCCAAAAGCCTGGCCGTTCCATTCGCCTTGCAGCACGCCGCGCACATATTGTGCCCAGGGCAAAGGCCGGACTTCCA
>CAYGSZ010000216.1:0-4647 GCA_964352705.1 uncultured Rhodobacterales bacterium | reverse complement strand
GAGGCGATTCGAACGCCCGACCCCAACCTTGGCCGAGGCTGAATCTCTTGTACAAATTGATTCCTTCTCGTCTTCTCCTTCCGATATGAGGCCCTTACACCAATTTTCTGAGGCGCAATCAGGTATAATGCGTTCCACTTAGACCCGTACCCTTTTGCTCTCCCCTTGCTCCACCCGCGCGGAGGGGGTTGATTGGTGCTTGGGGACCGTAAATGACTATGCTGACCACGTAATTGAGTGCGATGCGATATTTGATATGAATGATCTTCAGCAGTAATTGGTGGAATCACTTTTTCGAGCAGGTTGAGGTAATGGCCAGTCAGCGATGGAAAATACTCTACTTAGGCTTTCCGGTCGTCTTTGCGTTCTACAATGGATTTCGCGGTTCGCAATGGGTGCCTGACCTGGGCACGCTTAAGACAATCTTGCTTTATATAATGACTGCGGTTCCTGTTTATTTAGTGGCGGCACTGGCGTCATACGGTTTCTTAAAGGCCATTAGACCAACGAAACTGCATCCGGTTCTCGCATTGGTCGGCGGAGCAGCGACGACAATTCTCTTGGCTTACTTTTACTTTGTGTTTTTGGTTGCAATATCTGGTTCTCTTTTCCCTGGGCTTAAAGGAGCATTGTTGTCACAAGATGGGCATGGCCTTATAGGTGGGTTTTCAGCATACATTACGAGTTCGACAGGTGTGCTTTTTGGCCCAATCTGGATCGCGATCCATTATGTTTATGAGCTTGCGACCAAAGATACTTTATTTTTTCCTGGTCTGCGCAAAGAACCTGACAGTGGAGAGGAAGGCAACGCCCACTCTTTTCCGACGCCAGGTTTTCTTGATCGTTTGCCGTCGGAGCTTGGGCGGAATATTCTAGCCGTGGAAGCCCAGGAGCATTATGTCCGCGTTTACACAGACCGTGGTGATGACCTTGTTTTATACCGTTTTGGTGACGTTGTCAGAGACCTGAATGCTCTTGGTTTGGGTATGCAGGTTCACCGCTCTTATTGGGTGTCTGAACGCGCGATCAAAGACGTTCAGCGTGCGGGAAAATCTTACCGCCTTACGTTGAGTAACGATCTCGAAGTCCCTGTAAGTGTGTCTTATCGGGGTACGATACAACAGTATCAATCTCTAAACTCAAGCGCTGCCTAAAGACTTAAGAAACTCGAAAAACCAGACAGGTCATGCTTCTTGAAAGAGCTTTCGTGAATATTTTTGCGCTCCCATGAAAGCTCTGCTGCGTCTCCCGCGTCATTGCGCAACAGTCTCGAATACGTTTTGGGATGACAGTTTGGATGGCGAAAAAAATGCGCTCGCCGGACGATCGCTTTTTTGGGTAGAGAGTTATGGGTTCAGCATCACGGTGGCTAATGAGTACCCCTGCGCTTGTAGCGACTCTGTTCTCAACCATCGCTGCAATCCCGGGTTTGCTGCTAGCGCCTGCGGCATATGGAATTGACACGCCGTCCGGAATTGTAGACCCGGAACAGGCCATTCGAGACCCAAAGTATAATGACCCCGTTTTCTTCTGGCGTTTGACGTCACTTCCTGAAAACCCGCGTGAGCCGGAACCCTATTTTTATTGGCCCAGTGCTTTTATCAGAGGTTCGAATCAAGATTTCCTGGCGGCGGCTGAGAAAGGTGGGACGACTATTCCTGAGTCGACTCTCACGCAAATGTCCAACTGGGCCGAAACGCGAGAAAGCAATGCTCTAATTGTCATTCACAAAGGTCAGGTACAGGTCGAGCAATATTGGAATGGCATGACAAAGGATACATTAGCCAACGGTCGCGCAATCACGCGTAGCGTAACTCCCATGGTTCTCGGCTTTGCGATAGCTGATGGCATGGTTAGCCTTGACGACCCGATTGGAAAATTCATTACCGAGTGGAAGGGTGACAAACGCGGAGAGGTCACCGTGCGCCAACTGGTTCAAAACGTCTCTGGGCTCGAAGTTGATCCACCCAAACCAATGACTGATCTGCTGGGTAATAAAGATCTTTGTCTCGTGTATTGCGGCGATGTGGTCCGTGCCGCTTTGGCTTATGACTATGCGCGCCAGCCGGGTACGAAATTTGAGTCAGCGCAGGAAAATACGCAGCTTCTTGCCCTGGTGATTGAACGCGCCATGGGAGAGTCCATTCAAGATGTCCTCTCTGAACGGATTTGGAAAAAAATCGGCGCAAAAGACGCAACTTTTCAGTTTGACCGGCCTGGCGGAACCGCCCGTGTCATGTGTTGTATGCGGGCAAATCCGCGTGATTGGGCACGCTTGGGCGTGCTTGTCGCCCAAGATGGAGTGTGGCTTGGACAACAAGTCCTACCTCCAGGCTGGGTGGATATCATGGCAACGCCCTCGGGCCAGAATCCGAATTTTGGCTTGGGGCTTTGGCTTGGTAGCCCTTATGTGGAGTTGCGCGCTTACTTCGAGGACAAACCCGGAATTATTCCCCAATCAGAGCCGTATCTGTCCAACGATGTTCGGATTATGGAAGGTGGAGGCTTTCGCGTTGTTTATATGGTTCCGTCAGAAGACCTCGTGATTTTTCGCCATGGACCGGGTGTGCCGAATTGGGACGGTGCGTATCTCGTCAATACGGCGCTCAGGGGATTGCGATAATGAAGCGCTGTGCTCGGCATGCCGCTGCCATGTTCAAGATGTCTCTGGGATTTGCGATCATTGTCGGACTCTTAGGCGCAAAGCCGGTTTCAGCTGACTCCTTTTATATAAACGGCGGTGGTGGCGTGCCTTTGGCAGTTACAAATTCTGGCCCCAACCGTGGGCCGGAGATTCTTTTTTTGCATGGTCTAGGCCATAGCAGAGCGAGTTTTTCAGGCCAAATAAAGTCCGACCTCGCTGACCGATACTACATGGTGGCGTTCGATTTACGCGGGCATGGCCAATCCGGAAAGCCGTGGCGCGACGAGGACTACGCCGACCCGAAAATCTGGGCCGACGACGTGAAGCGCGTGATGGACTCAACCGGTCTTGATAGACCCATTGTCGTTGCCTGGTCGTATGGCGGGCTTGTTGCGGCCGATATGATACGCACATATGGAAGCACGGCCCTCAGCGGCCTGATGTTCGTCAACACGACCGGCGGCTTTGTCCGCGTTCCCGCGAGCGACGCCCCAATGCCGGCCGACCTGAGAGAGGCTTATCGGCTGTTGGCAGAGCCGACCTACGCCAATCAACGCCGGGCTGTCAGAAACATCTCAAAGTATCTCGTTGCCGAGAAAGCGCCGCCGGGCTGGATCAATCAATCTCTTGAGGTGGGTTTGATGCTGCCGCCCTACGTGCGCAGCCGCTTAGCCGCGCGCCCGACAGACAATACGGATTTGGTGGGTGAGATGTCCGTGCCTGTCGCTCTGGCCTACGGCGACCAGGATGAATCGCTCCGGCCAGAGGTTGTCGCGGCGTTGTTGCGGGCCATCCCCAACAGCAAAGAACTGCGTTTCGAAGGGGCCGGTCACTCGCCATTTGCGGAAGATGTTGCCCGGTTCAACCGTGAACTTGCTACGTTTGTTGATCAGAATTGGAAAAGGACAGAAGCACCATGATGAGTCTATTACCGCATTGGGTTGGCCAGCCAGCCCAGATAGAAACACAAATCGATCCCAAGCGTCGCGCCACATTGAAGGCGCTTGCCGCCGCACCCCTCGCCGCCACGGTTGGAGCGTCAGCCGAACCCGCTTTCGCGAATACGGGCCCTGGCAACTCTTTGGTAGGGCCTCAGGTCAAAGGTGAGCCCATCACCATGGAGTTCCTGCACTTCGACGACAAAGTTGAACACTTCCGCCAGACTATGCGCGTGCTGCGCAGCACGGAAGACAACGCCGACATCGTATTTTGGTATCACCACATGGCGTTCGTTGTGCCGCTTAATCAGAGGCCGCAGCCGGTGGCGCGATTTGAGGGTATGGAATTCACCCGGCACGAACGGGTGGGCGAGGACACCTATCTACATCACGGCCACAACCTGTCCTACCCCCGCCATCTGAAAACGGGCGCATTCTCAGATACCGCGATCAACCCGGTTACCGGCAAGCAGGTAAAGGTGCCCGGTTTCATCCCCCACACCCTCGGCCCAACACATCTGCTCACCCCGCAGGGCGTGTACTGGACCGGCAATCCCTCCCCCGAACCGACAACGGGCTATTACATGTTCCATCAGGACGGCACCCATGTGGTGATGGATTGGAACCGCGAACCACCGCACTACGCCCCGCCGAATTTTATGGAGACGTCCTTCGCCCGTGTCAGCGCGTCTGACTTTATGGATCAAAACATCACCATGCTGATGACAATTACCAACGGCAGTTATGTTTTCCCCTATCCCGACTGGATGGAGATGGGCGATCGCCCTGGGCATATGTTGATCACATGGAGTGGATTTAAACTTCATTCGATTGAAGAACTGCCAACAGAGTTCCGAGACCGGGTCGAAAAAGAAATGCCACACCGCCTTGAGATCGACCGCACTGCCTTTAAAGAATGGAGGAATGGTTAGCCTCCCCTTGCCGCCCGGCCCCGCAAGCCGCTCCCCCGGGCGCTCCCCCAGCACGTGCGAAAACACGCATGCCGGAGTGCATGCGCTCTAACTGACTAAAGTTATGAGAGAAAATGGAGCGGGCGAGGCGATT
>CAYGSZ010000215.1:0-4652 GCA_964352705.1 uncultured Rhodobacterales bacterium | reverse complement strand
GCTGGAAATCCATTATTGGCACTTACTTTAAGGGCTTAATGGATCTTGGATTCGATGGCGTTATTCTAAATGGTACAGATGCCTATTTACGGTTTGAAGCGATGACGCCTCTCGATCCGCTCTAAACGCAGGATCAGCCTTGAACCTTAGCGATAACCGCATCAAGGGCGCGCAACAGTCGGTCGCCCGCTTTGCCGCCATCCCCATCCATTCGATCCACAATGATCAGTTTAAGAGTGTCGATATGAACCTTTACGACCTGAAGCTGTGGCGCGGTTAAGGTGCCGGGGATGGACTCAATAAACTTAGCCAGTTGGTTCCCCACCGCCGTCATCAATGGATAGCCAAAACTGCCGCCCTGGCCTTTGATATCATGGGCATAACCATGAAGGTCTTCTTTGGCTTCATCTGCTGAGGCGGGGTCCGATACAGCTTTTTCATAGGCCGCCTGAAGGGCTGCAAGATCGTCTTTCACCCATTCCAGGTAATCCTCTGACATCTCGCCGATCGCAAGCTCCGCCTGCGCTAAGGCTGACGCATCTACAGACGAAGCATCTATGGTCACTTTGTTCTTAAGAGTGTTCGGTGGATAGATGTACTCGGGTTCTTGAGCCATTTAGGCACCTTATTACAAGACAAAACCAAACGCTGCAGCCGCGTCCGACAAGAGCTACCAATAGTAGCTGTTATTCTGGAGATTCCCAAACTCTAAGCGCGACCAGCATAGCCCCAAATTCTCTATGGTTAAAACAGGAAGAACGCAGCAAGAGCGAGGAACACGAAGAAGCCCACCACATCCGTCACAGTGGTCAGAAAAACTGCAGAAGACGTGGCAGGGTCGATGTTGAATTTGTTGAGCGCTATGGGAATGGTTATGCCTGCAAACCCCGCAACCAGCATATTCACCACCATGGCCGCGGCAATCACCAACGCCAATCCAACATCTTGAAACCACACATAGGCCACAAGCCCCGCAAGCACGGCGAACAAGCAACCATTGATCAGCCCCGCCAAGACTTCCTTGCCGATAATCCGGGTTGCATTGCTGGCATCAAGGTCTTTGGTCGCAAGGCTTCGAACGGCGACCGTGAGTGTCTGCGTCCCCGCATTTCCGCCCATGGATGCAACGATCGGCATTAACACCGCAAGCGCCACCAAGCGCTCGATTGTCGGTTGAAACCAGCCAATGACAATCGAGGCTGCAATTGCGGTGAGCAAATTCAACACCAGCCACGACACGCGGCCCCTTACTGTTGCCAATACGGCTCCATACAGATTGCTGTCTGACACCCCTGCCAGTTTGAAGATATCTTCTTCCGCTTCTTCGCCGATAACATCGACGATATCATCAATCGTGATCTGCCCAATAAGTCTGCCAGACTTCTCAACAACTGGTGCCGTAACAAGGTCGCGTTGGCGGAAGAGATAAGCAACATCTTCACGGTCCATGTCTGGTGTGATGATTTCCATACCTACGTTAACAATGTCACGCATCTGCACCGGTCGGCGTGATCTGACGAGACGGTTGAGGTCAACAAGGCCAACAGGCCGGTGGCGCGGGTCAACCACGAAAACCACATAGAACTCATCTGGCAAGCTGCGGGCGGCGCGCAAATAATCGATTGTTTCACCAACAGTCCAGTAATCTGGCACTGAGACCAGTTCCCGTTGGATGAGACGCCCGGCCGTTTCTTCGCCATAGGCAAGACTGGCCTCAATTTGCATCCGGTCCGCTGCCGGAAGTTTGGCAAAGACAGCTTCCCTTTGCGCTGGCGAGAGCAGACCCGCAATATAAACCGCTTCGTCAGAATCCAGTTGCGCCAGGGCAGACGCAAAATCATCGAAGCCCATGGCATGCATGACATTGTCACGAACCGAGTCATTAAGCTCGGTTAAGACCTCTGGATTGAATTGATCCTTAAGCGTCTCGACAAGCTGCCGACAGGTTTTTGGCTCAAGGTGCTCCAGCAAATCCGCCAGATCGGCAGGATGAAGATCAACAACAAGTTTCCTGACTCGCTTCTTTTTTTTCTGAAGAAGCGCATCCTCAACCTCATCAACGAAAGCCGGATGGAGGCCGAAGGTTTCATCTAAGGAGTCAGGATCGTCTTGGATACTTTTATGATAAACGGTCTGAACCATGTGCCACCTCAGTACTCCGAGCGGAATACGTTATTTATTCATAGACAATTTGAATTAAGCTGAACTGAGCCTAAAGACATTGGAACTTACTGGTCGTCTAACACATAAATAACGATCAGATGCCCATCGGGATCAATAAAAGCCGACTCTCTGCCTTTCGCTGTGCCATCGGGATTTGGAAGAATTTGTGGTGGAACAACCTCTAAACCGGCAGCAGCCACTTTCTCAAGAACAGCATCGAATTCTGGACAATTGATGACAGCAGCGACCATACGCGGCACCGGCATCGGCGGCAACTCTATGCCCTTCACTTCCGTTAATGCCATCGTGCGCTCTTGGCTTTTAGAATTGAGCGTTGCAAATCGCAACTTGGCTTCTTTTGGAAATGTAAAAACTGGATACGAGTATGAATCCTCGTCCGAGACTTTCTGGTAATCAATGGTGAAGCCCAGAATATCACAGTAAATTGCCAGTGATCTGTCCAAGTCAGAGACACAGAGATTTATTCTCTTGAATGTTGGTGAATTCGTCATAGTGCACCTCCTGCTGGGACTTTTTGCCTAAATGATAGCAAAACGCCGTTTTCAAATGTCTTCCAAGGGATGGAAGCTCAATTTAAAGAAGGTGTACACTAAAGCCTAGAAGGCTCCATTGGAAACAGACAAACAGGTATCGAAAAAATGAAAATATTGCATAGATTTCTTGCCTTATTTCTAGCTGCGGCATTGTGGAGCAGCTCTTCTCAAGCTGAAACAGCTTTGGTATTCGGGGCAACCGGCCAACTGGGTGCCCGCGTCGTCAAACTACTAATTGAAGACGGACACGATGTAGTAGCTTTTGTAAGAGACTCATCAAACCGATCATCACTTGATGGGGTAGACGTCAAATATGCTATTGGCGACATGATGGACCGGGAGAGCATAAAATCGGCCTTCGAGGGCCAAACCATTGATGTCGTGATAAACACAGCGCGTGCCCCAACCGACCTGAAAGATTTTTACAAACTGAGCAGCACTTTCATTGGCGAAGCGGCGCACGCGAATGGCGTAAAGCAGATCATTCATCATGGCGCGGTGGGTGCCGGGTCGAACATGGCGCTGCACCCGGACGTGCCCTGGGACCGTGTACCCGCCTTGGTGCCGCGTATGATGGATCATGGTGTTGCAGAAGAAGTCTTTTTTTCCGTCGGCGTCCCTACAACCATTATCCGCAACAGCCGTGTCTGGCCCGATGACACACCCGCGACCGGCAACGCCATGCTAACCGAAGACCGTAGAGTGCTGACACCGATCACCAGGATCGATCTGGCGCGCTTTACAATGGACTGTTTGCTAAACCAGACGTGTTACGGCAAAGTATATCACAATCGAGACGATAGCCTAACCTGGCCACCACCCAGCTTTTTAGAAGGAGCAGAAGAATGACCAACGCACTTAGAGTTTTTGCCCTTCTAGGTAGCTTCTTAGGACTGATAACCTCCGCTCAGGCTGATGGCGTGATGGTCTTTGGCGCGACGGGGCAACTCGGCGCTCCACACGTCCAACAACTGCTTGAAAAAGGAGAGACGGTCATCGCTTTTGTCCGACCTACGTCAGACAAATCTCGGCTGGACGGTTTGGATGTGGAGTATGCGATGGGTGACCTTATGGACGCGGCATCCGTGCGCGCAGCTATGGAACAGTATAAACCTCGCGTCGTGATCGACACCTCTGCACGGCGTGGAGGTATGATGACCCGTGACCAACCTTTTTACGCGGACGCCATGCGCAACATCGTGGCAGCAGCAAAGGTAACGGGCGTTGAGCAGGTCATCATTCATAGCTCTGTCGGCGTGCGCGGCAGTGCAAAGAAACTCTTGGAAGAACAATTCGGGTACGACACCGAAAGCCCAAATATCCGAGACAAAGGAGAAGCTGAGATTGCACTGGAAAACAGCGGTGTCGGCTATACGATTATCCGCAACGGACTCCTTGATCCAGAACCCGCCGCCCCCACAGGATCAGCATACTTAACTGAGGATATGAATAGCTTTAGTCGCATCACACGAACAGATCTAGCGACGTTGTCGTTAAGCTGTATGGATAACCCAGAATGCATGGGTAAAATCTATCATGCGCAAGACGACAGCCTAAAGGGGCCGCGGCCTGAGAGCGGTGACGGAGAGTAAAGCAGACCCTGTTTGCCGGTTTAGTTGCCTGTGATGATGTACATACGCACCGTTTGTGCATTCAACGGTGCCCATTCTTCAAAGCCGCGCCAATACCCGTACTTAGGCCGCAGTTCATCAATGGCTTTGGCGATTACAGCATCCGCGTAGCGCTCCCCTTGCGCAATTACACCCTCAACAGACTCTGATGGTGGTTCAACGGTTTCAGCTTCCGCTTTGATGAGAGCCTGTTCCATATCAAGAAAGTAGTTGAGATAATTCTCGATCCATATCGCTGGCCCTGGGCCACTGTGCCCGCCAACAACCCAATCAACATCCAGTTTTGACGCTCCGCGAAGGGACT
>CAYGSZ010000214.1:1670-4680 GCA_964352705.1 uncultured Rhodobacterales bacterium | reverse complement strand
AATGACCACGCTGCAAACAGCTTTGCTCTACGCCACTCTTGCGGGCATAACGATGCCGCTTGGCGGGCTTTGCGCCTGCTTTGAAAGCATCCGGTCACAGTGGTTGGAAGACGAACTTCGGCACAGTGTCATTGCCTTCGGGGGCGGCGTCCTCCTTGCGGCGATTGCGCTGGTGCTGGTGCCGGAAGGCATGGCCAGTGTTTCGCTCTCGCTTGGGGTCGCGATGTTTGTGGGCGGGGGCGTTGTGTTCTTTATCGTCGACCGGATTATCCAATCCAGGGGCGGAGCGGTCGCACAACTGATGGCGATGCTGCTTGATTTTGTACCTGAGTCCATAGCGCTCGGGGCCATGCTGGCGACTCAAAATGCAACCGCCCTATTGCTGGCCGGACTCATCGCGTTACAGAATTTTCCCGAAGGTTTTAATGCCTATCGTGAACTTGTGACGGGGTCGAAACATTCACCGCGTGTCATTCTTTTAGGTCTGGCCGTCGCAGTATTGTTAGGACCCCTGAGCGCGTGGCTCGGGCACGAATTCTTGCGCTCATCGCCGCAGATCCTCGGGTCTATCATGCTGTTTGCCGCTGGCGGGATTCTCTATCTCACCTTTCAGGACATCGCCCCTCAAGCCAAACTGGAACACCATTGGGCCCCCTCTCTGGCGGCTGTGGCCGGTTTTACGCTTGGTCTCATTGGGGATGGCCTGGTTCATGCCTAAACAGCTTACAGCGGATAAATACTTTCCAGCTGTTGTCCGAGAGTCTCTGCACACTCCTGCAATGGCGCGAGGAACCGTCCCACGGCATCAGACACCGTCACCGCCGTGGGGTGAAAGCGGTTCGACACGGCATAGTCGACACTGCCGTTGACGGAAACCGGGACGGACAGCGTCATCCAATTCAAGCCAGCCAGTTTTGTGATCGCATAGCCTTGGGCTGCGACTTGCTCCAGAAGATCGTCCAGTGATTTCTGGTCGTATGGCGTGCGCGAGAATGTATTGTGATCTTGCAGCAGGGCTGAGCGAAGGATGTCGTTCCGCACGTCTTTTGCTTTATGGGCCAGTAATACGTGTCCGGCAGACCGCCCCAGCAGCGGCAACACGATATGCTCCCGCATCGGATAAACAATCAGCGGCGATTCCGGGTCGGTGTTTTCCAGCACCGCCAGTCTGCTGTTGCGGATTGTCGCAAAACTCAGCGGCCAGCCCATGGCCTTGCAGGTCTCGACAATGATCGGTCGCACCACCGTTGCGCCCCAGTCATTGCGGGGGGCCCCAGAAGAAAGCTCCAGCACTTTCGGCGTCACTGTGTACTTGCGGGATGTGTCGTCGCGCGCGACGTATCCCAATTCAATCAGCGTCACCAGATAACGATTCACCGCCGCGCGTGGCACGTTGGACAGCTTTGACAATTCAGAGACCGTCACGCCATCGAAGGCATTCAGCGTGCGCAGCACCGTGACGATGCGCTCAACCACATCAAGGGATTGCACACCACTCATGAGGCGTCATCAACAGCGTCGAGCCAGCGGTCCGTATCAATGTCCTTGAGGCGCTCAGAGAGATCTTTTGCGCACGCTCTCAGTGTCACCAAAAACCGCTCAGTCGCTTGATCTAAACTCAGGATTGACGCCGTTGCGCCCGCCGAGAGAACAAAGGGAAAGGTGTCTTTAATCCGCACCGGAACAGCAACGGTATTGAGTTGGGCATTCGCCGTCTTGTAAGCGCCGTACCCTAGCCGCCGTACCTCCTCCAGCAAAGCAGGGACATCGCCGGGGTCGATGCCCGCGTCCGCATAGAGGGCCGGGTTTTGTTGCACCGCGATCTTTAGAACGTCAGTGCGGACGGACGGCTGTAAATGCGCCAGCAGCACGTGTCCGGCAGCGCGCCCGAGCAGGGGCCGCATCAGCATGGTGCCGCGTTTCTTTTTCGCCAACGGGGAGATGTCGTCCGTATGGGCGATCAGGGTGACCTGTGCGTTTTTTAAAGTTGAAAAATTGAGCGACCATCCCAACGTCCGGCACGTTGCTTGCAACGGCGGCAATACGATCTGCCGGATTTTTTGATCACGTGTTACGCCGCGCGACAGGTCCAAGGTTTTCGAGGTCGGCCTGTATTTCTTTGTGCGCTCGTCCCGATACACGTAGCCCAGTTCAGCCAGGGTCACCACATAGCGGTTGACGGCGGAGCGGGAGAGCTGCGCTTTGCGCGTCAACTCAGACATGGTTATGCCGTCGCCTGCATTTATGGCGCTGAGAATGGTTGTAAAGCGTTCGACACTTTCGAGCGGTTGGATCCCAGCCAAAATTGCGTCCCCACAATAATCAGTGAGCGAGCATAGAGCGTGACCATTCTCGTGCGTAAAGAAGCTCAGGCTATGCTCACTCAGCGATTATATGTGTTCAGCTCGTGTACGCTCTATGTCGTGTTTTCGTGATCCAGGGGGTCCTTGTGCTCAGCTTGCTCAGCCAGCGAGCAAGCAAACGTTTCAGGTTCATGACAGTGTCTGGAATAAGAGAAAACCAATCTCAGACACGTCTTACACAAGCCCCATCAGCCACCATTGAGACTTTCCGGGAGAGACCTCATGAAATTCAGAACACTTCTACTCGCCAGCGTTGCCGTCTCATTTGCCTTGCCTGCCTCAGCGCAGCAGTTAGCCGTTGAGGAAATTACTGTGACAGCGCGGAAGCGCTCTGAAACGCTGCTGGAAATTCCGCTCACCGTGTCGGCCTTCTCGGCAGACGATATTGAGCAGGCCGGCTACACCACCATTACAGATTTGGTGGAAGCCGTTCCCGGCGTCACCTACGGCAGCTTCGAAGCGGAAGGCCGTGGAGACTCCGCCAGCTTCCGCGGTGTGTCCACCAACACCGGTGACCCGACCCTCCAAAACTCCTCGAAGTTTATTGATGGTGTGTATGTGTCCGGCTCGCTGTTCACGGCATTGTTGTCTGATCTTGAGCGCGTTGAAGTGATCAAGGGGCCACAAAGTGCGCTCTATGGTCGCGC
>CAYGSZ010000214.1:0-1570 GCA_964352705.1 uncultured Rhodobacterales bacterium | reverse complement strand
AACGTCGATCAGTTGGATGACCCCGGCATTCAGTCGGAAACTTTCCGTGCCAGCCTATCCCTCAACTACGACATGGGCGGCTATACCCTGACCTCGATCACAGGTTATGGCGAAGAAGACACGGTCAACCAGGCCGATGGCAACTATGACCCCAACAAAGTCGGCTTTCTGTCGTTCCTGTGTAATGCCGGGCCATTCGTCGGCCCGAATTGCAGTATTTTCCAAACGGTCACCGAGCGCCGACTGGAATCCAGGTTCCAGGAATTCCGCATCACGTCTCCGGAAGACGGCCCGCTAAGCTGGATCGCCGGTGCCTCTTACTTTGATGAAGATTTCTCAACCGCACGTTTGCGCAACTTCCGCCAGACGCCGGACATTAAAACCTCTGAAAACCTGTCCGTGTTTGGCTCGGTCACCTTCGATGCCACCGAGCAACTCTCAGTCAGTTTTGATGGTCGCTATCAGATGGAAGACATCCAGGTCGAAAACCTCGATACGGGCGCTATCCGGGAAGGCGATTTCAACTCCTTCTTGCCGCGCTTCATTGTTGAATACACGCCGTCTGACGATACGTTGATTTATGCCAGCGCCGCCAAAGGCAACAAGCCTGGTACCTTCAACACCACGGGCCCGGTGCAATTCGCCGTCGTCGATGAAGAAACCCTGTGGACCTATGAAGTCGGCACCAAGGTCAACACGTTGAACGATGTTCTGACCATTCAAGCGGCGGGCTACTTCATCGATTGGACCAATCAGGTGTTCCGCTTTAACGATCCTAATCCCACCGTTGGCAGTTACTTCATCAACGCCGGTGAAACTGAAGTGTGGGGCGCGGATTTCTCGCTCAACGCACAGTTCAACCCATACTTCAGCGGCGCTCTGTCTTACTCCTACGTTGATACAGAGTTCCAAGTTTTTGAATCGGCCAATGCCCTGACAATTCTGGGCGATGCGGATGTGTCCGGCAATCAAACGCCACGCACTGCTGGCAACTCGCTCTATGCCTCGCTCGAATATCAAGCGCCGTTCAACGCTCTTGGCGATGGTTATGACTGGTTTGCCCGGGCCGACCTGAGCTATCGCGATGAGATGTTCATTGATGAACTCAACCTGGAAACCCTGGGGCCACAAACTCTGGTCAACCTGCGTGTTGGCCTCGATACCGGTCCGGCGCGCGTGACCCTGTTTGTCGACAACGTCACCAACAGTGATGCGCTCACCTCTGGCTTTAGGTTCGGGGCTGTTGCCCTGGTCGGCCTGCCACAAAGCCGCCAGTTCGGTGTTTCCGCGTCGTACAAGTTCTAAAAACGAAACCTGATGGGGCGGTGTGGCTGTGATGCTGCGCCGCCCTATGAGTTTATCATGGTAAATGAGGTGTCTGCGGCTGCTCAGTGTGCGGGCACCTTCCAGTCCGGGGTCTGCGCAAGCCATCCACGAGACTCAATCGCCCGTATAGGGGTATAGTTAAACATCACTCGACCAACTCTGGAGAGATCGATTATGGCAGACGGCACGAAACCAGTTGCAACCCATCGCGGCGATTTTATTGAGCCCCGGGCCGATGATGTTT
>CAYGSZ010000213.1:0-4686 GCA_964352705.1 uncultured Rhodobacterales bacterium | reverse complement strand
CCAATTCTTTAATGCGATCTTCTTGAGGTTGGTTGAAAGAACTGACTTGCGCGTCTACTGGTACGGTTAATAAGGCACAAGCGGCCACGACAATATGTGCCAGAGCAATCCTAGTAACCCTCTGAGAACTACGTATTTTGGCTAAAAACTCCATCGAAATCACCTTAAATCTAAGCATTATCAGAGGGTATGGAGGCTTAACAGCCTTAAGTCCAGCTTGATTGTTACAAGTTCTGTTCACAAATCATAAAGATTAACGACGGTTGTTGCGCTGATCTTCCATATAATTTCTGGCGACTGTCTTAATATCTTGCAAGCGAACCCAAACAGGCGTTCCAGTTGGCAAGTATTCTTCAGCCTTTCCGGTGTGACGTATTACCTCTCCAAATTGCCCAAGAAGTAAGGCTCTTTCTGCGGCTGCATAGGACGATAAGCCAGGTTGGTCGTTGATCGCATATGACTTTGCCGACAAATTCCAGGCAAAAATATCAGTTGGATCTTCTTGCAACGCTACTCTGAGGACGTTTTGTGTCTCTTCAACCAATGCGGGGTCACCAGATTCAACCATCGCGTGGGCCTGTGCGACAAGAATAAGGGGGGCAAAAGGAAGTATTCTCGTCGCCTCCCGATAGGCCACTATGGCTTCAGGAATACGGCCATTCTCTAAAAGCATTTGTCCTTTGAGTTCCCAGAAGTACGGATCCTCGGGGCGTTCTGCGATAAGCCCATCAATGAGAGGGACTGAAAGGTCTAGTCTTCCGCGCCGGTAATGAGCAACAGAGCGTGCGTAACGCGCAGACAAGCTGATGTCAGACTCTGGATATTTCTGTAACGTTAGGTTTTGTGGTTTCAAGAAAGAATAGAGTTTTGCAACAACTCTGCGGTGACGTTCTTCCAAGTCCTCATTTGGTGGGACAGTTGAATACTCGGATTGCTCAATGTGTGCCCGGATGGAACTCATGCGATTTCGGGTTAGTGGATGGGTGCGGATGTAAGGGTCTTGGCGATCTGTAATTAGGAGTTCCTGACCGGAGATACGTTCAAAGAAACTATATAAGCCCTCGGCTGACTGCTGTGTGCCGTCCAACGCCTTGAGTGCAAATTGATCTGCTGAAGATTCTTGCCCCCGGCTGTAGGCAAGAATTTGGCGTTGGGCGGTGCCTTGACCACCCAATGCGACAGCCATACCCAAATCGGAGTTTCCGGTCGCAACGCCTGCGGCAACACCTAGTAAAGTTGTTAATAAGGTAGTGGTTAATGCGGCGTCAATTTGATCACTGAACTTGACGGCGTGTCCGCCGACGATGTGTCCGGTTTCGTGTGCAATAACTCCAATAACTTCTGATGAGCTATTAGCCGCCATAAGAGTCCCAGTATTTAAGAACATGCGATTGCCATTTGTGACAAAGGCATTAAGGGAGTTATCTGCAATTATTCTTATCGTTACTGACTCTGGCGGAATACCAGCCTGTTTAAAAATGGGCGTTGAATAGGCCTGGATCGTGTCTTCAATCTCCGTATCTCGGATAAGACTAAAGCCTTGTGCCAAAGCCAATTGAGTTTGCCAAGGGCTCATGGCCAGCAGAAAGATGATAAGCTTGTGTATGGTAGTGGGGCGGGTCACAGGTTCACCAGGTTAGAGTTGATAGGCACTTTTCTTGAAGAATAGTCGTCAACGGTATTTAAGATAAGAGAATGATTTACAATAATACAGGGATTCGTACGTGACATTGTGGCGTAACGATGGTCGATTTAGGAAGTGGCAGTTTTGCAGCTTCATTTTCCTAGGTTTCTTATACGGTTGTGAAAGTATCGAACTGGGCTCTCTTTCTACTATTTCAAGTTCGCCTAAAGCTGGCGGAATCGTAGTCGCTGATGACCCGCAAGCTGCCATTATGGCTCAAAAGGTTCTCGACGGCGGCGGTGCTGCGGCAGATGCTGCTGTTGCATTAGGTTTTGGGTTAGCTGTGACGCTTCCCTCCTCAGCGGGTCTTGGTGGAGCTGGCGCCTGTATCGTTTATGATTCTGAGACCCGCCGTGCAGAGTATCTGGATTTTAGCCCTGAGCCTGCAGTTGATAACCTCGAACATTCTAAATGGCAGATGTCTATTCCAGCCCTAGTAGCGGGTTTGTTTGCATTGCATGCCAAACATGGAACTGTGCCATGGGCGCAAGTGACCTCGCCCGCCGAGACTTATTCGCGTTTCAACAGGAAAGTTGGACGAGCGCTCGCAAAGGATATTGAGGCGTATTCGCATGTGTTAGCAAATGACCCATCTGCACTAGATGCTTTTATGTCATCGACACGAACCCTCGCTGGCGAGGGTTCAAGCGTTCAGCAGGTTAATCTCATCTCAACACTTGGACGTATTCGTGAGAGAACTGCAACAGATTTTTACACTGGAGAACTGGCGCGTGATGTCGCTCACGCTTCAAAGGTTGCTGATGCTTCTCTTGGGACATCAGACTTGAAGGGCTACAAGCCAAGTTGGTCGTTTTTAACTGGTGAGACAGTACATGGAGTTTTGCTCTACGATTCTTATACATCGCAGATAGTTGAGCCCATAGCAGATATAAACGTTGAGAACACGGAAAATGTCGCCACTACCGGGTTTGCTGTCGTGGATTCGGCTAGTAACGCTGTTGTTTGTCAGCTTACGATGACAACGCCATTCGGTTTAGGTTTGATGTTGAACAAAGTAGGTTTTTTAGTCGCGCCGGTTGGGGAAAAATCAGTCCAGGGAAAAAGTGCTTTGCCGCCAATGGCTATAGCCGTTGATGAGTACAACAATCGACTTACTTTTGCTGGTGTATCGAAAGAGTCACAAAATGCCGGGGTGCTTGTTACTGCATTGGCACAAATCTTTGCCTCGAAAACTGCTTCTCAATTTACTTCAAAGCAAACGGCAATGCAGGGGCAGGCGGGCTATCCGGGTGTAAATATGCTGTACTGTAAGAATGGATTAGCGCCCTTATTTACAAACTGCGAGGTGCACAGAGATCCTTTGGGGTATGGGTATGGCATTATCAGTTTTGGGGAGCCGTAACTATGGCATTTAAGGTCTCGCAGCGCGGACGTGTGCCACCATTCTTGGTGATGGATGTCATGAAGGCGGCTGCGCAACAAGAGGCAGCTGGCAGAGATGTTATACATCTTGAAGTTGGCCAACCTGAAACAGGCCTTCCAAAAGTAGCCGCTGGTCACGTCAAACGCTTAATAGATCAGTTACCGCTAGGTTACACAGTGTCCAGCGGTATTCCAGAGTTACGCGCTCGTATTGTTGAGCATTATCGAAAAACATATGGCGTTGTCTTAACTGAGGACTCGGTATTTGTAACGACGGGTTCGTCTGCTGGATTTCAACTCGCGTTCCTGGCGGCATTTGATGCGGGAGACCGAATAGCTTTGGCGTCCCCAGGATATCCGGCGTATCGCCATATTCTGACTTCACTTGGATTGGAGCCAGTTTTGCTTGATGTTGGTGAAAGCACGCGTTTTCAACCAAGCGTAGATCTAATAAAAGACCTTGACCGCCCGGTTGATGGATTGATTATAGCCAGCCCTTCCAATCCTACCGGAACAATCATCCCAAAATCTGAATTCACAGAGTTGGTTGAGTACTGCAATTATGAGGGTATAAGGCTCATATCTGATGAAATTTATCACGGAATTTCTTTTGATTGTGAAACGCTAACTGCGGCAAGGCCGGGTGGTCATGAAATTATCATCAATAGTTTTTCTAAGTACTTCTGTATGACTGGCTGGCGCATAGGTTGGATGATTGTTCCTCCAGACCTGATGAGATCGGTCGAATGTTTGGCGCAAAATCATTACATCTCTCCTCCGACGATCTCACAGTGGGCAGCTGTTCATGCATTTGACGGTTTTGAAGAACTAGAATTGAACGTTGCTCGTTACCGACAAAATAGAGATATTTTAATTGATCAGTTGAGCGAAGCAGGCTTGCATAAAATCGCTCCTTCAGACGGTGCATTTTACTTGTATGTGAATATCTCACACTCGCACTTAAAGAGTGATGTCTACTGCCGTAAACTTCTTGAAGACACGGGAGTTGCTATTACACCTGGGTATGATTTTGATCCCTTGAACGGTGACAAAAACGTAAGAATATCTTTTTCTGTTTCAACAGAAAAAGTTAGTGAGGCGGCTCATCGTATCAAGTCCTGGTTAACCTCTGGAAGCTATTAACAGTACAAACTTAATTTGAATCGTTATTCCACCAACCTTTTTTGGGTGGTCCGCTTGGCACTTCTATGGCGGGAGGCGTAAGGTTCTCTTGAGAATGTGAGGCTGTGCTTTCTTTGGGAGTTGTACTTGTTGTATCCGTCTTAATTCCCTCACCGGATTGATTTGATTTTACTTCTGCATTCTTTATGGAATCAGCTGCGTGGTTATTATTTGAGTCTGATACTGTCGATCTAAATGCTTCAGCGCCCTTTTTAAAGACATCAAGGAAACGGGAACTTGGCTTTGGTGCGACAGTCGGGGCCGGTTGAACGGGAATTGGGTCTGCTGCGGAAGCTTCTGTGTCTGACGCTGTGGTTGTATTTTTTTCTTCGTGATCAGGTGCTGACTGTTGTGAAGAACCCGATTCTGTGCCGTCCGCAACGGAGTCTTCTGTCTTTTTACGTCTTCTTCGACCGCCACGCCGGCCACGTCGGCGA
>CAYGSZ010000212.1:0-4703 GCA_964352705.1 uncultured Rhodobacterales bacterium | reverse complement strand
TGCGACTGCCCTCACGATATTGCTGCAAAGCGAGAAAGATATAGCGTTCATGTTGACCACCGATTTTTGGATTGATCGGGGACGGGCTATAGCCATCCGCCCCGTGGCAGGCAAAACAATCGCGCGCCAGGCGCTTTCCGCGTTCGGGGTCCCCTTTACCAAAACCTGGATCCGCACTCCCGCCCACCACAGCAAAAGTGAGGAAACCTATGAGTGCTATTCTGAACTGCATAAAGGGTCTCACTTTCTGGAACGCACCAACACCTCTTTATAGGTGATGTTAGGCCGATTAGAGGCAACTGTGCACCTCACAAAAAATAAAGGAGCCACTGCATGCACAGGGCCCCTTTTGAAGTTCAAGATCTTTAGGCCACAGCCTTAACGCATGGAAACTTGCTCGAAATCTTTGATACGGACCGTGATCAGGCGTGTTTCTGGATCCCAGGGATCGACCTCCAAGGGCACGCCAAGCACTTCACCATATTTTTCATACCGCGGTTTCAGCCAGACATTGTAAATTTCTTCCTCAGTCAGATCGTGCTGCCCCATGCGCACCGTCTGCTCGAGCACGTGACCAAACGGAGACACAAAACGGCGCACACCGGGCTGCATTTCAGTTTGCAATACCAGTTGGAAGTGACAGGTGGTCTGTTCAAAGACAGCTTTCAACGCCAGTTCTTTGTCGCCGGTCTTTTCGATCATTTGTCCGACGCGCTTTAGCATCGGGCTTTGTACCCGGATTTCTTCATCGACGACTTCGGCAAGCAAGTCATGATCTTTGGCAAATTGAATATGACCGAGCGTCATTTTCACCAAGGCATCGTTAATCTGATGCTCGTAGGCACTGCTGGAATGATTAAGGGTTTTGAAGACCATCTGCATGATATCACCCAACTCTTCCGTGCGATGTGGGAAGGGGGAGTACTGGCCAACTTGACGGTCGGCCGCAAAAGACGACGAGGCTATGGCGATGGCAAATGCGCCGCCAACGGTCGTTTTAAGCAAACGTGAAATCATGGTGGACCTCCAGACGTTTCTGAGATTGATTACAAGTTATTTCAGTGATGATACCTGAAGCGTATCATTGCAAATAGGTCGTAAAACCTGGCTGAAACGCCTGACCGAACTGAGAACAAGAGCCTCTAAGCCTTTGCTCTTCCTAGGTTTTAACTGTGCAGAGGTGAGATTAAATCAACCTCACGGTGATGTAGCCCTCAGGATCAATATTAGAGACATCCAATTTAAGACCAAGCTGCGCCGCGTAACCGTGATAACGCGGCTTGGTATAAATGTCGTGAATCTCTTCGACTGTCATATCGAATTGACCGATGCGCTTACCAAATTCGAGCACATAGCCAAAGGGCTCTTTATAACGACGCATGCCCGGTTCGGAGTCCCACTCATCAAGCATTTGATAAAAGCACGAGGTGCGATCAAACATGGCGATCATGCCAAGTTCGGTATCGCCCGTTTCTTCGACCTTGCCGCGAATACGTCCAAGCATAGGGGACATGGTCTGCTGGTCTTTAGAAATCATCTCATCCAACAAGCCATGATCTTTTGCAAATTGAATATGAGATAAGTGGGCCTTTACCAAGGCATCGTTAAAGTAATGTTTGTAGGGCATGGTGTCGGCCATGGTTTTCAACACCACGTTGACCGCCCGGCCAAACTCTTCTTCACGGCCCTGAATGGCCGAGGTCATGGCCAAGGTCGGATTCGGACGGCCTGAACCTGACTCTTTATCAGCACCGGGCGGTAGACCATCCTTGGCCGCATCGGGCGCGCCTAAAGTTTGGGTTGGCCGTTTGGTCATGTCATGACTCCTCAAGGGGCGCTTCGCCGTAAGTTCAACGCCCGCATTTCAGGACATGTAGCCGTATTTAGCAACAGCGCCCTTTCTGTCCGAACTGAAGATAAACGCAGAGACTCGGAGACGCCGGTCTTTATGGCGCGCCTGAGTTGTCGTCTAAAGTCGGCGTGGATTTGCCGAAAACATCCACCAAGGACTTCGCAAGCGCATACGTTGTGGCCCGCCGTCCGCCGCCGTTATCGGGACCTGACACACGCCCCACCCATAAGTTGGATTGGCCAGGCTGATAAGCCGACATGCGGAGGGTAAAGATGGCCGCCCCGGGCTCAGCTTCGCTATTGTTAAATTGCATTTGAACACCTTGATCGTTGCGACGGGTCTCCATGCTGCGCAGGCGGTCTTCGTTGGTGAACGCGTTGCGGGCACTCACCCCTGGAAGGGGTGCAGACCCTTCAACAGTGACAACAATGGAGCCCCGCTCGGCAACTCTAAAGCCGCGGGCCGCCAGAAGCTTAGAGACCTCCACGACCAGATCACGTTCCAACGGCAGGTCGCGCCCCGCGCGCACTTCTAAAACGGCGTCAGTTGGCAGGTCCGCGAAGGCCGTTGTTACTGGCTGCATGTTCGACTGGGCGAACGCGGCAGGTGATGCCAAAGCCAAAAGCAATGACATGCAAAGACATTCCAAAGCCCCTTTAACTTGCGTCACCTTTTATCCTGACATTCAGCGCAGAGAGCGCATCACCAATCGGAATAAATCTATTCAGTCCAACAGAGACGTTGTTAATGACTGTGCCCTGAACCGTAATGCCGATGACATTACCCCTGTCGTCGAACATCGGTCCACCGCTATTACCCCCCAAAACGTTGACGTCACTCTGGATATAGCGCAACCCATCTTCAGTGCGATACGCACTGATAATGCCTGATGACACTGTGCTTTCATTTTCCTCTTGTAAAGGGCTACCGATAACAAACACCTGGGACCCCACCGGTGAATCATTCCGGTTGATGGGCAGGCCACCAAGCCCGACAGATTCAGTTCGAACCAATGCAACGTCGCGACCAGCATTCGTAGCTATGACTTCGCCAACCAATTCTCGACCAGTTACTGTCCTCACAACAACGAGACTGGCTCCTCCCACAACATGTTGGTTTGTCATAACCATGTTGTCTGCAATGAAGAAGCCAGACCCAAGCCCATCACCGGCAAATATAGAAACTACTTTTGCCCGCGTTTCAGTCACCGTTTCTTGAAAACTTTCAGTGCGCTGCGGCACCAGCGCGATTGCAGTCTCTACATTAGGAATCTGTGTTGCACCTCCGGCCAAAGCTGGCTGACTTGTAACGAGATTATAAAAACCTTCATCCGCTAGCAGATTTCGCGTGGCTTGCGCAAAGGCTTCGACAATTCCGTCTTCGCCACCACCAAGCCGGGCAGACAGGATTTCACCTGCCCCTTCGGTTGTGACTGTATAAACAACTTCACGGCTAAGACGACTGTATACTTGCCACTCGACCGCCATATAAGCCTCGCCTTTAGAGCTTTTCATGTCTCCAAAACTGGTGTTTGGATAACAGATATTTGCCTTAATATCTTTGATAAGTCCCGCGATAAGCAATTCCGCCTTCCAGGAATCAACATCCTCAAACAAGGCATCTGGATCTCCAACAACGACATAGTTGGCGTTCTCTAACTCTTCCCTGAATACATCTGAATACGCTTCATCTTCGATTGAAACGCGGCCACCACGATATGTCAGCTCCGTTTCACCCATACACAAAGGATTAATTTGCACAGCACCAACGACCTGATTTCTCGGCATTCGCACAACAATTTTGCGAAACTGAATAGGCTTGGATGTATCACCGAGCTTGATGATGCGGGCCTCTTGTTCTTGTACTTTTTGTATTTGTGCTGGCGCAGTGCAGGCGGCAAGGAAACCACATACCAAGATTGCGGCTATTCCGCTTGATGCTCTCATACCAAATGAACTGAGATACCAGTCGCTCATAATTCCACACCTCCAGATTGATTCTAGGAAATGAGAATTACCTAAAAGGACAAAAATCGCAACCCTGGAGATTTAAAGTGACTAAGTACAATCTTTAGGAGCCCCACCCCCTTAAAGCTTCAGCGCGCCTGGGTTCATTAGACCGTTAGGATCAACCACTGCTTTGATCTTCTTGAGCATTTCCCACGCTTCAGGTTTGCGGCTCTGGTCATAACGATACAACTTGCCAAGCTGCATGGAGACCGCGCCGAGATCCGTAAATAGCTGACTGAGATCGTCGCGCATGGCCTTGACAATGGCCCTCCCCTCTTCATCGGCGTCGTGAGTTGGCAGTTTCGCGAGATGCTCGGGACGCATGACCCCCTCATACATTTTAAGGCGCGCATCGGGCCAAAACCAAACCGGCTCTATCAGGAAGCCATAATTGCCGACGGTGACCAAAAGGAATCCGTTGCGAATGCCGTGCCGTTCTTTCAGGTCTTTGTATTTGTCGTAGAGAGCCGTTACCGCATCTAGCGCTTCAACTGCCTTAGAGTGCGGCACAATGCAGTGCAACGGCACCCAACGCTCGCCGCTTGGCCCAAGAATTGAGTCTGGTGGTAAGAACGGTTCAGCATGACAGATCTTGGTAATTGACGCCGGTAGTGGACGCCCGCCAACCTCACGCGCAATGGCTTTGGCCTGCTTGATTTTGTCCTCAACGCCCCCCTTGGTGTGGTCCTCAACGGACACATGCATGCCGTAGAAGACGTCTTTCAAATAGTTGCGCCCCGCGATAGCGATTTGCAGGCCATCCATCACGCCTGACTCTTTCATCACCTTAAATAACGTCCCGACATCTTTGAGGAGATCGGTTTCACCTTCGGTGACGCGCG
>CAYGSZ010000211.1:0-4706 GCA_964352705.1 uncultured Rhodobacterales bacterium | reverse complement strand
TTGTGCGCGCGCTCAGAAACCACGATACGGTGTCCTTCAAAGAGCAGTTCCGCTCCGCCGATGTTTTGATGATTGATGATGTGCAATTCATCTCCGGCAAGGACTCCACCCAGGAAGAGTTTTTCCACACCTTTAATGCGTTGGTTGATCAAGGCCGCCAGATTGTTTTGTCGGCAGATAAGTCACCCTCGGACCTGGAAGAAATCGGCGACCGTTTACGCTCTCGCCTGTCTTCTGGTTTGGTCGCTGATCTTCACCCCACCACCTTCGAGCTTCGGCTCGGCATCTTGGATGCCAAGGCCGAGCAACTGTGTGTGGTCGTACCGCAGAAGGTTAAAGAATTTCTGGCCCATCGCATTACTTCTAACGTGCGGGAACTCGAAGGGGCGCTCACGCGTTTAAGTGCCAACGTGCAGTTGGTCGGCGGTGTCATCTCTTTGGAGCTTGCGCACACGCTGTTGCACGATCTTCTCAGGGCCCATGATCGTCGAGTCACCATGGATGAAATTCAAAAACGGGTCGCGGAGCATTTTCAAATTCGATTATCAGATATGAGTTCAGCCCGTCGGTCGCGCACCGTCGCCCGGCCACGGCAAATCGCAATGTATTTGTCCAAGCAACTCACCTCGCGCTCTCTGCCTGAAATCGGTCGCGCGTTTGGCGGGCGGGATCACACCACCGTCATTCATGCGGTGCGCAAAGTTGAAGAACTCATGGGTGCAGACTCAGCCTTTGCTGAAGACGTCGACCTGTTGACGCGGATGCTAGAGAGCTAACGCGCCTCATTTATTAGAGGCTGGTTCTACGCGCCTCTGAGGGCGATAATTTGCTTTGTTGGGCCCCCTACGACGTTGCCTCAAACGCGCCCCCACCCCCCTCTCTCGCGGCCATTTTTCCTACCGTCTCAGTTTCACTGTGATATAGTAAATTCCCTGTTACGCGGTGGTGGACTTTTTGGATTCTGCTTCGCTTCGAAAATCCTTCGAAAATTCAAAGACAGGGGGTCTGCAAGGCCTGTATTTCTGCCATTTTTTGGTGGTTTTGCGGGGTGGTAGGCCATGAGGGACTCGGGAAGGCCCGTTAAAGGGACGTCCTCTGTCTTGGTCTGATATTGAAAGCTGAAATGTACGGTCGCCTATGAAACTCGTTATTGAAAGATCAGCCCTCCTTAAATCTCTGGGCCATGTTCAGAGTGTTGTCGAGCGGCGCACCACCATCCCCATCCTGTCGAACGTCCGGATTGACGCAAATAAAGGCGCGCTGAGCCTGAATGCGACCGATATGGACCTGGAGATTGTCGAGACGGTCGCCGCTGAGGTGGGCCAGTCTGGCGCCACCACAGCCCCGGCCCATACGCTGTACGACATTGTGCGTAAACTGCCCGATGGAGCCCAGGTTGAGCTCGCCTTTGGTGGCGATGGTCAGCTTGTGCTGTCGTCCGGGCGCTCCCGTTTCCAATTGGCCTGCTTGCCGGTTGATGATTTTCCGGCTTTGGCTTCTGGCGACTTTTCCCACCAGTTCAGTCTGGCGGCTGCCGATCTGCGCTCGCTGATTGATCGCACACGGTTTGCCATTTCCACCGAAGAAACCCGCTATTACCTCAACGGCATCTATCTCCATGGCACCGATAGCGATGGTGTCGCTGTTCTGCGCACCGTGGCGACCGACGGGCACCGTCTGGCCCGGGTCGAGTTGCCTTTGCCCGATGGCGCATCGGGTATGCCGGGCATCATTGTGCCGCGCAAGGCTGTCTCCGAAGTGCGTAAGTTGATCGACGAAGCCGAAGGCGATGTCGCTGTTGCGCTGTCCGATGCCAAAATCCGTTTTTCCATCGGCGATACGGTTCTGACCTCCAAGCTGATTGATGGCACCTTCCCGGATTACGAGCGCGTCATTCCAACCGGCAACGACAAGGTTATGGAAACCGATTGCAAAACCCTGTCGCAGGCGGTTGATCGTGTGTCTGCGATCAGTTCCGAAAAATCCCGCTCCATAAAACTCAATATGGAAAAGGGCCTTGTGACCTTGTCGGCCTCCAGCCCTGAAAACGGCAGCGCCATCGAAGAAGTCGAAGCGTCCTACGATGCAGGTCAGTTGGAAATTGGGTTTAACTCGCGCTATCTACTCGACATCATGCAGCAGATCGAAGGCGATGCCGCCCGCTTCACTATGGCCGATGCCGCGTCACCAACAGTGATTCGCGATGTCTCTGATGGCTCCGCCGTGTACGTCCTTATGCCGATGCGGGTGTGAACATTCTGACTGATCGTGTAAATCTCCATACGCCCGCTTTATCTGCGCCTGACACTCTCTTGTCAGTGACCTCTGGTGTCGTGCGGCTGATGCTGACGGATTTTCGCAACTACCCGCATCTGCGTCTCGACCTCGATACCCGTCCGGTTGTGCTCACGGGCAAAAACGGCGTTGGCAAAACCAATATTCTTGAATCTTTGTCGTTCCTTACAGCCGGTCGTGGTTTGCGCGGGGCCAAGCTGGCCGATGTCGGGCGTCGTGCGCCCAACGAGACCAGCGATCGCCCCTGGGCCATTTCTGTCGATCTTGAAACCCCGGCGGGCACCACCCGTTTGGGCACGGGCGTTGACGCCGCCGCGCCCGATCGCCGGTCCGTTCATATTGATGGCAAGGTGGCAAAAGGCGCTGCGGCTTTGGCGCAGCATGTCGGCGCGGTATGGCTGACGCCAGCCATGGACCGCATTTTTTCTGACTCGCCCGGCGAGCGTCGCCGCTTCATCGACCGGCTGGTTACGGTGCTTGATCCAGATCATGCCTCCCGCTGTGCCGCGTACGAGCAGGCCAACCGCCGACGGGCCCGTTTGTTCCGGGATGGCGTGACGGATGAAACCTGGTTCGAGGCGCTTGAAGATACTTTGGCGCGCTACGGTGTTGCCATTGCCGCCGGTCGTCGCGAAACCATTGCCCGTCTCAATGGTGTGCTAACCGAGAGCGATGGTCCGTTTCCGTCGGCAACCCTCGGGCTCACCGGTCAGATAGACGATTGGCTCGAAACCCATGCGGCCGTCGATGCGGAAGATTTGTTTCGCCAAGACCTGATTGTATCGCGCCGCGCCTGGACGCGCTCTGGCGAGGCACCCGCGCCGCAAGGCCCGAACCGCTCAGACCTGTTTGTCACCATGGCCAAGACCGGCCGTCTGGCTGCGGAATGTTCCACCGGCGAGCAAAAGGCATTGTTGGTGTCGATCGTGCTGGCGCATGTGGAGTTGCAGTCTGCCCGGCGTGGCTTTCCGCCGCTGTTGTTGTTGGATGAAGTGGCCGCTCATCTTGATAGTGATCGCCGCCGTCATTTGTTTGATCATGTATTGGCGTCCGGCGCGCAGGCCTGGCTGACCGGGACCGATGTTGCCATGTTCAATGATCTGGCCGATGCGGCGCAAGTGTTCGCGGTGTCCGAGGCCCAGGTTGTCCCCGTTTCGAAGGCTGCGGTTTTACCGCTGCCGTCTACTGTCTCATCGCCTACTGTCCCATCCTCTCAATCAAAACTGTCTTGAGTGTCTTATGAGTGATCCCGTCGCAAATCCAGATTCCGTCGCAGAATCTGTCTACGATTCAGAGTCCATCAAGGTCCTGCGTGGCCTTGAGGCGGTGCGTAAGCGCCCGGGCATGTACATCGGCGACACCGATGATGGCTCAGGCCTGCATCACATGATCTACGAGGTTGTTGATAATTCCATCGACGAAGCGCTGGCCGGTCACTGTGATCGCAACGAAGTGATTCTCAATGGCGATGGCTCGGTCACGGTGCGCGACAATGGCCGTGGGATTCCCGTTGATATCCATAAGGAAGAGGGCGTGTCCGCCGCCGAGGTGATCATGACCCAGCTGCATGCGGGCGGTAAGTTCGATCAGAACTCCTACAAGGTGTCCGGCGGTCTGCACGGCGTTGGTATTTCTGTCGTGAACGCGTTGTCCGATTGGCTGGAGCTGCGCATTTGGCGCGAGGGCAAAGAACACTACCTCCGCTTTAAGGATGGCGAGGCGGAAGAACCGCTCAAAGTTGTCGGCGATGCACCGCTTGAAAGTAGAGGCGACGCGCCGGGTGAAAAAAGCAAACCCAAGACCGGGACTGAAATCACCTTCTTTCCGTCCAAGTCGACCTTCACCATGACCGAATTTGATTTCGGTACGCTGGAGCACCGCTTGCGCGAATTGGCATTTTTGAACTCTGGGGTTTATTTGCAGTTGGTCGATGCCCGTCATAGCGACGTTAAAACCGTCGATCTTCATTATGAAGGTGGCATTGAAGAGTTCGTCAAATACCTCGACCGGTCCAAGCAGGCCCTCCATTCGCCACCGGTTACGGTGCAGGGCGAGAAAGACGGGGTTACCGTTGAGTTGTCTTTGGAGTGGAACGACAGCTATCACGAAAACACGCTGTGTTTTACCAACAACATTCCCCAGCGCGATGGTGGCACCCACATGGCCGGATTCCGTGGCGCGTTGACGCGGACCATCAACACGTATGCGGGCGAGTTCGGCCTCTCGAAAAAAGAGAAAATCCAACTCACCGGCGATGACATGCGCGAAGGCATGACCTGTGTCCTGTCGGTCAAGGTGCCCGACCCTAAGTTCTCGTCCCAAACCAAAGACAAGCTGGTGTCCTCGGAAGTGCGCCCGGCGGTTGAAGGCATCGTCGGCGAAAAGCTCAGCGAATGGTTTGAAGAGCATCC
>CAYGSZ010000210.1:3500-4718 GCA_964352705.1 uncultured Rhodobacterales bacterium | reverse complement strand
TCTTGATAGGTTTTGCGATAGGCCGGAACAATGCGGGTGTTATACGCCGTCGCCCGCGCATCCAGCAGTTCAACGTGCCGGTACAAGCCGGTCACCAGGGCTTCGCGCGCGCCGCCATTGAGCCGCGACAAATCTTGCCGGGCCTCCTGCAAAGCGGATCTGGCCCGCGCCACATTGGCCGCATTGGTGTTCCACAACGGGATCTCCACGGCGACACCAACGCCCCACACCCGGTCGGCCCCGCCGGGATCAATTTCATAACTGGCCCGTGGCGTAATCAATGGCAGGCGGTCTTTCTCGGCGACCGACAACCGCGCTTCATTGACGGTAATGCGCGCCCGCGCCAAGCGGGCACCGAAATCGTTTAGTACGGCAAAGGATAAAACCTGATCCAGCGGCGGCAAGGGCGATGGCGCGGCAGCAGACGTGACCAATGCCCGTCCATCGCCACCCATTTCAAACGCCAGCTGCGCTTCAAGCACCGCCCGTTCGGCGGCATGCAGCGTCGCATCTTCGGCCCGGCGCAAGGCCTCCGGCAGAAACACGTTCAGTTGAACCGTTGGCACATTTTGTTGCTGAGCAATGCGCTCAATCTGGTCGGTGATGTCTTTGGCCTCCCCCGCCGCCTGACGGGCCATAGTTTCGCGGGACTGCGCCGCCCAATGGGCGAGGTAAAGTTCGGTCACGCGGTTCACCAGATCAAACAGCCCGGCTTGCTGTTCCACCGTGGCGGTTTGTCGGATGGCCGCCGCATACAAAGGCCGCAGTTTAAAATCAGAGAACCGCAACGGCTGGCTAATTTCAAACTCAATGCCAGCGCCTTCACCTTTATCAGAATAACGGGCCAGCACACCCACTTCCGGGTTGGCCCTGGTTTCCACCTCAATCGCATCGGCCAGACGTAAGGCCAGATCACGATCCAACTGCGCCACCTGGCCGCTGTTCTGCAAGGCCTGTGCAACCGCGTCAGAAAGGCTCACGGGTGTTTGAGAAAATACGGGCGATGCGCTCACGACAACACACGCCGCCATCGTCACAGCGCTCAAACGCCAAAAAGTATCTTGTAACATTTTTTGCATGGCCATAGGTCATGACCCCTCTTTCTCTCAACCCTCATCGCGCGCGCCACGAGACCACACGCACCAGACCAACATGCGTCAGCACGTCAGCGAGTAATAAAGCCAGACTGAACCGTAAAGTCAGACTGAACCGAAAGAG
>CAYGSZ010000210.1:0-3400 GCA_964352705.1 uncultured Rhodobacterales bacterium | reverse complement strand
CAAAAGACAGAACCACACTGCACGAATATGCCGTCGAGTTGCCATATTTTGCACCTTATCATCAACTCAAACGTTGATCCAGTGCACGAAAGATTCAAGTGAGTCGCAAAATGAGACTCGACTAAAACCGGAACACAAAAGCCAAAATAAAAAGGACGACAGATTGTTTACAGGTCTCAAAAGACTATTCACAAAAACACCCCCCCCGGTCGCGCTTGGCGCGTATCACTCAAAGTTTGGCGGTCTTTGGATCGACCGTAAAAACGCATCCCTGGAACTGACACGCCGTGCGCTCATTGAAGAGGTTTCACCAATTACCCGACTGGCCGTCGCCCATTTTATGTCCAAGGGCTACGCCATTCTCCCCCGGGCCGTCCCCGAAGCCGTGACGACTGACCTGACGGAAGTGATCACCGCGGCCTATGCTGAAGGGAATCCGCGCCTGCGCTATCACACAGACGGTGCCGAAAACCATGTGCCAGAAGCGGGCACCGACCCGAACGGCAAACGCATCGTTGAGGCCCATGCGGTTCTGCCCGAGGTACGCCGTGCGCTCAGCGCCCCAGCAATTCTGGAATTTCTGTCCACAATTTTTGATGAAACGCCGGTCCTCACCCAATCTCTGATCTTTCAAACCGGCTCTGAACAAGGCTTTCATCAGGATCCGGCCTTTGTGGTTTACGATAAGCCGTTGTCTATGGCCGCCTGCTGGATCGCCTTGGAAAACATCAAGGTGGGCTCGGGCGAACTGCGCTATCTGGTCAATAGCCATCGCCTGCCCGATTACGTTTTTTCCAACGGGCGGCGGGATTCTCACGGCACCTCCCCCGAGGAGGTCGACACGTTCCTAAAATGGCTGATCACCCAGGCGCAGCAGCGCGGCTTAAAACAGGAAACCTTTTTGGCCAAAAAAGGCGACGTTTTGATCTGGCACGCAGACTTGGTTCATGGCGACTGCCAGGTCACTGATCCCGAGGCCACCCGACAAAGCCTAGTCGGGCATTTTTGCCCTGCGTCCGTTTATCCGCATTACGAGGGGGCCAAAAAACGCCGCCAAGACGGGAACCTGACCTACTCCAATTATATGTACAACTTTAACGACCCAGCCGATCCATCCAATACAGCGCGCTAAAACGCTTGATGCTTAAACCCTGGTCTTGAAATCATGAGTCAGCCTGACGTGCGGAATACTAAGGTTCTCGGACACGTGCCTTTAGGGCTGTATTGCGGACTGGAATGGCTTGGCAGAGGTGAGTATGGTACGCAGCCCAGTATAAAGTTTGGGAAGATCTTTTTCGTTAAGGTTTCCCGTAAAAATAATCGTCCAAACCATCTGCAGGAGCCCGGATGCGGAACATGAACCGCCGTCTCGTCAATTCAGTTCTTAAAGTGTCCGCACTTAAAGTCGCGCTGCTCGCTGGCTTTTTGGCGTTCGGCAGCCCACCTCCGGTGGCCGCCCAACAGGAAGCCATGCGAATCGCAGCCGTGGTCAACGAAGACGTGATCTCGCTATATGACGTTCAGTCCCGTATTCAACTGTTTCTGATCACCTCCGGCATTGAAGACACCATTGATATCCGCCAACGCCTGCTGCCCCAGGTGATGAACGCTCTAATTGAAGAAAAACTGAAACTCCAGGAAGCGCGCCGAGAAGAAATAGAGGCCAGCGAACAAGACGTTTTAGCTGCGGTTCAACTGATTGAACAAAACAATGGCATGCAGACGGGTGCCTTTAGCGCCATGCTCAGCGAGCAGGGCATCGACCCCGGCACTTTTTATGCACAAGTCGAAGCCGATGTTGTCTGGTTGCGCGTGGTACGTGAAGTGCTGGCGCGCGGCATCTCTGTCTCTGAGGAAGAAGTGCAGGTCGTGATCGACCGGCTGATCGCCAACCAGGGCAAGCCGGAATACCTGCTGGGCGAAATCTTTCTGCCCATTGGGCTTGGCTCCCGGGAATCAGATGTGCTCGATCTGGCGCAACGCCTCTCTGAACAAGCGCGTACGGGCACGCCGTTTCCAGCCTTAGCCCAACAGTTCTCACAGAGCCCCACGGCGGCCGTTGGTGGCGATCTCGGTTGGGTCACCACCGGTGAGCTAGAGCCGGAATTGGACCGCGCCTTGGTGCGCATGAACCCAGGAGAATTCTCCGACCCCATACGCACGGTCTCAGGCTTCACCATTCTGGCCCTGCGGGAAGAACGTGCCACGGCAGAATCGTCCCCCCTGATGGACGCTGTCACCCTCAGTCAAGTCTATCTGCCGACGGTCGGGCGCGCCGCCCTGTCAGAACAACGCATTGATCAACTGACCACAGCCTTGCAAACCCAGGTCTCAAGCTGCGAGCAGATGAACAATTGGGCGACCGAAATTGGCGGCCCGGGCTCAGGTCCGGTCGATCTCATCCGCATCGGCGGCTTGCCGGAAGCGGTACGCGATACGGTGTTAGGCTTGCCAACAGGTAGGGTTAGCCCGCCTATCGATGTGGCCGGGGCAAAGCTGTTCGTTATGGTTTGTCAGCGCGAGGAAGACTCAGGTCTACCCTCTCCAAACCAGGTCTACAGCCGTTTGGAAAACGAAAAGCTGGACACGATTTCGCGTCAGCGCTTGCGTGACCTGCGGCGTCAGGCCCTGATCGACGTTCGACTATAATGCCCGCACCGGCCTCACCGGTTGCGCCCCTACACAATGCGCCCCTAAACAATGCGGCTTTGCCGATCGCGATCACGATGGGCGATCCCGCAGGGATCGGTGGCGACATTGTCCTCAAAGCCTGGTGTGAACATCGCGAGACATTGCCGCCGTTTTTTGTGATTGATGATCCGGGTCGCCTTAGCGCCCTTGCCCTTCACCTCAAACTCGACTGCTCTCTTCAAACCATTGCCGCGCCCAGCGAGGCTTTGGACCATTTTAACACCGCGCTCCCCGTGCTCGCCGTTGATCCGCCCCTGGTGACACCGGCAACACCCGGCACACCAGACCCAAGCAACGCCGCCGCCATTATCGGTGCCATTGATCAAGCCGTGCAGTTGGTCAAAGACGGCCAGGCCCTGGCCATGGTCACCAACCCCATTCACAAAGCCAGTCTTCAAAATGCCGGTTTTGCGCACCCGGGTCATACGGAATATCTTGGGCATCTGGCCGGACCCGGCCATGATCCCGTGATGATGCTGGCCAGCGCGAGGGTTGCAGGCGGATTACGCGTCGTGCCGGTGACCATTCACATAGCCCATAAAGACGCCGCGCAGGCGCTCACCTCCGCAGCGATCATCCGCACAGGGCTGATCACGGCGCAGGCTTTACGGACGGATTTTGGCATCGACACGCCGCGTCTGGCGGTGGCGGCCCTCAACCCGCACGCGGGCGAAGACGGTAAGTTTGGCGATGAAGAACAGCGCATTAT
>CAYGSZ010000209.1:1986-4776 GCA_964352705.1 uncultured Rhodobacterales bacterium | reverse complement strand
GTCTGGTAAAGCAAGGGGCGGAGCACTCCGCCGCGTTACAATCCAGGTTGCAATGGGGGCCAATACAGTTGCAAGGATCGTCGGCGCAACCCACGTCGATGCGGTGACAGCTACAATGGCCACACTGACCATCATCATCACCACAGCAGCTGCTTTGGCCGGCGGCGGAATCACACGATGCATGTGCCAGCCGCGCAGCGTTGCGCCAAACTTTGGATGCGTCCACAGCCACCAGCGCAACCGGTCTGAACTTTTAGAAAACGCCCACAGCGCAATGATCAAAAAAACCGTCGTCGGCAATCCCGGCATAAACGCGCCGACAAAGCCCAGCCCCACGCTCAGCCAACCGACAATTAAAAAGACCGGGCACAAGCTGGAATGCGACAAGGGTGGAGGTGGAGCACCATCCCAGCCTGCCGCACGGGCTTGAGCCTCATAATCTGGAGCTTTAGCCTCGTAATCTGTCTTTTGATCTGACATTGCGCTCTCTTTACGACTGAGATTGACTTTTAGACCAAGCCGACAGGCCGACGCAAGAGCCGGAATCAGGATAAACGGCTCAGTCAAACCCTAAGTTTAGAGCCAAAAAAGCCGCAGCGGACCGGACTCCCCTAGGACAGACGCCCTCACGCAGGCCTGTTTATGACGGTTTCCCCTAGGAGGGTTTCCAGGTGCCCTGAATGGCGACCCGGTGCATCAGGCGTGGGCCTTCATAATCCGGCACACCGCGATGCTGCACCGCCTTGTTGTCCCACAGCAGCAGCCCCTTGTTCTGCCATCTGACCCGACATTGAAATTCTTGCTGGGTCGCATGTTCAAACAAAAAGGCCAGAATAGACTTACTTTCAAGGGGGCTGAGATCTTTGATCTTTGTGGTCCAGGCTTCATTGACATAAAGCATTTTACGACCCGTATCGGGGTGCGTGCAAACCAGCGGATGCTCTGACGGCAGCGGCATTCTGAGAATCGCCTGGCGGGTGTCTTCAGTCTCAAACAAGCCGGAGCGCAAGCCATAGGCCACCACATCATGCACGGCAACAAGACCCTCTAAGTACTGCTTCATAGGCTCGGACAAAGCGTCATAGGCCTTATACATACTAGAGAACATGGTATCGCCACCAGAGGACGGCACATCAACCGCGTACAAAACGCCGCCAAAACTCGGCTCCGGTTTGTAGCTATGATCAACGTGCCAGATCAGGTTCTGCGTGGTCAGTTTGCTTTTGCTAATGCCTTTCAGAACATGAACGCCGGGATACCCCTCAAGCGGCGGAATAAAGCGCTCTTTCTCCAACTCACCAAAGTATCCCGCCATGACTTTCAAATCGTCGGGCTCTAGTTCTTGATCCGGGAAATACAAAACCAAGTGCGCGGACAGCGCAGCCTCAACCGCGTTAATCTCTTGATCGCTCAGCGGCGCACTGAAATCGATGCCACGCACCTCTGCGCCCAATGCGCCTGTCATGGGCCGGATGTCTAAATTGCGCTCTGCTGAAGGTGCAGGACGTTTAAGCGCGGTAACAGGTGCCATCAAAAATATTACCTCTGTAAAAATCCGCTCCAAGCGAGAAGCGTTGCGGGGAAAAAGCTATGGCGTTGATACGTATATTAAAACATACGTTTTAAAACGCTGCGCGCAGATCTTCGTTGACGCCCTTGGTGTTGGGGCAGGTGCCGAATTTCATCGGGCACCGCCGACTGCCCTTATCCGACACCACATCGCCCGCGCCCAAAGCCCCACGCACCAAATCCCCCAGACCTCTGATGAAAGTGCAATCGGCGGCGACGGCAGGTGTGCGTGCAAAAAACGGCACGCCGGACGCCTCGGCCATCTCGCGGAACTCAATGTCCAATTCTACGAGCGTCTCAACATGCTCAGAGACAAAGGCCACCGGCGCGATCACAATAGGCACGCCATCCGCACCCGCGCGTGTGACTTCATCTTCCGTATGAGGGGAAATCCACTTCACCGGACCAACACGGCTTTGATAACAGGTCACCCAATCCAGACCAGGCCGCCCCAGCGCTTCAATAATCGCCATGGAGGTCTGCTCGACCTGCCACTGATACGGGTCACCGGCGTTGATGGTGCGTTCCGGTAAGCCATGGGCCGACAACAACAGCCGGGGCGTGCCATACGCAGACGCTTCGTCGAGCGCTTTGGTAATGTTGGCAACCGTTGCATCCAAAAACCCATGGTGCAGCGGATAACAACACAGCGTGTCTTGCGGCACGGAAAGCCCTTGGCGTGCAGCCTCTTTCTGAAACGCCTGCACAGACGTTCCCGTGGTCGTGGTTGAAAATTGGGGGTACAGCGGCAGCATCAGAATACGGTCAGGGCCATAGTCCTTTATTTTCGCAACGGTTTCCTCAACCATCGGGTGCCAATAGCGCATGAACACAAAGATTTCGACGTCATCGGCCATGTCTTGAATTTCAGCTTTGAGCGCTTTGGCTTGCTCTTCGGTCGCTGGCAAGAGCGTCGATTTTCCGCCCACCTGGTCATAAATCTCGCGGCTGGTGGGCGCTCGGCGCCAGGAAATCAGCTTCGCCAGAATCCACCGCATCGGGTTGGGAAGGCGCAAGATCGCAGGATCGTTAAACAGATTAAACAGAAAGGGCTGAATGGCCTCGGGCGAGTCCGGGCCGCCGAGGTTGAAGATAACAACAGCTAATTTTTGATGCGCCATGCAGCCTCTCTAAACTGAAGCTCGTTTCGAGTACAAATTTAAGGGGGTTATGGCACGACCGCCCCGTCATTCAAAGCCCTGAAAGGCTTCATAAAAAAAG
>CAYGSZ010000209.1:0-1886 GCA_964352705.1 uncultured Rhodobacterales bacterium | reverse complement strand
GTCTTTAAACTGCGCCGTCACGACAGTGCGGATGATGTCTGCAATCTGCCGGTAGCCATCCGCATTCGAATGATGCTTGCGCCACACCAGGCCAATGGTGCGATGAATCTGCTTGTTCTTGAGTTTGACAACCTTCACCTCGCCTCGCGCACCAATCTCTGTTTTGACATAAAGCGCCGGCAAAAAGGTCACGCCCAATCCACTGCCAACCATCAGCCGTAACGTATCAAGGCTGGTGCCTTCAAAATCCCGCAACATAACGGCACCAAGATCAACACACAGGTCTCGCACTTGATCATGCAACAAATGCTTGGGGTCGAGCGCCAAAACTTCGGCATCTTTTAAGGATGTCGGATCAATTTCACTTTGGTGTGCCAGGGGGTGATCAGTGGCGCAGGCAAAATACAGAGGTTCGCGAAACAACCGTTCCACCACAACCTCGCTGGACGCCACCGGAAGGGGGCTGACAATTAAATCGTAAGTGCCCGCCAACAAAGCGGCATGCAAATCACGCGGCGGTTCCTCGCGCACGTACAACCGCAAATCTGGGTAAGCCTTATGCAGGCGCTTGATCACATGCGGCAGCAAATACGGGCCAACCGTGGGCGGAGCCCCAAGCCGAATGGTACCGCTCAGTCCATGTTGAGCCCCGGCGGTGAGATCAACAATCGCCTGCACATCCAACAGCACACGCTGCGCCAACTCTACAACCGCGCGGCCCGTCGGGGTCATCACCACACCGCCGCGTCCGCGCTCGGCCAGCTCCACCCCCAGCGTTTCCTCCAGCGTTCGCAGTTGAACACTCAGGGACGGTTGGGTGATATCCAGCATGTCTGCTGCTTTTCCAAAGTGGCGCGTTTCTGACAAAGCCACCAAATACTGAAGCTGGCGCAGGGTTGGCAGGGTGGTGTTGTTCACGGCGGCCTCACTTCCATAGTTTTAAACTATCATAATATATATAATCCCCTTATTTCCCTATTCAAGCTGATCCCCTATACCCCTCTATGTGTTTGACAGGAGAACTCGGTGAAACGGTTTAAAAATATTCTTGCCGTTATAGGCGACACGGCTGGCTCCGATGAGGTCATCGGTCGGGCCACGCAATTGGCAAAGCAAAACAACGCCTCACTCACCCTCATCGAGGTGGTTGAGGACCAGTACGTCTCTGCCGACATCATTGCCGAGCGCGAGCGCATGCTCGAAAATCTGCTCAAACCGATCCGCGCTCTTGGTGTGCAAGCGGTAAGCGTTGTGCGCCGAGGAAAAATCTTTTTTGAGGTCACGCAGCAGGTCCTTGGTCAAAAAAATGACCTCGTCATCATGGCCGCCGAAGCCCCAGGCGGATTTCGCGACCTTTTGTTTGGCAGTAATTCACTCCACCTGATGCGCAAGTGCCCTTGCCCGGTTTGGGTTCTAAAGCCGGGCGAAGCAAAGCAATTCCGGCGTATTATGGCCGCGATAGATGTTCACCCCCATCACCCGGGTGAAAACGCAATCACCACAGAAATTCTCAAGCTGGCGACCTCTTTGGCAACTCTTGAAGGGGCCGACCTTCATGTTGTCCATGCCTGGGATGTTACGGGTAACGATGCCTATACCTTGCAATCTGAAGTGCCGGACACCGTTCGCACGGAAATTCTAAAACGCCATGTCAATCAGGCAGAAGACGCCGTCTCCGACATCCTCAAGCCTTTTCTCGAAACCTTTGACGATATCCAGACGCATATTGAACGTGGTGAAGCCTGGCAGGCCATCTCCGCTGTCGAGAAAGCCCACAATATTGATTTGATTGTCATGGGCACCATCGACCGCGCTGGCGTTCCCGGCTTCTTCATTGGAACAACAGCCGAGACCGTGTTAAGGCAGGTCAATTGCTCGGTCCTGAC
>CAYGSZ010000208.1:0-4785 GCA_964352705.1 uncultured Rhodobacterales bacterium | reverse complement strand
CTTTAATTGCAGACGTCGAGCTGTTTGACGTGTATGCAGGCGATAAGGTTGAGTCTGGCAAAAAATCAATCGCCTTGTCGGTCAGATTAGAGCCTGCGGTATCGACGTTAACAGATGCTGAGATTGAATCCGTAAGTTCTAAAATAGTTGCCGCAGTCGAGAAGGCTGTCGGCGGTCAGTTGCGAAGTTAAGGAGAGCCGCCGCGCCCCCATGACAGATACCGCGCATATTCGAAACTTCGCTATTATTGCTCATATTGATCATGGCAAGTCGACGCTGGCTGACCGCTTGATCCAGCACTGCGGTGGCCTCACGGATCGTGAAATGAAAGAGCAAGTCCTCGATAATATGGACTTGGAGCGCGAACGCGGCATCACGATCAAAGCCCAGACGGTCCGCTTAAATTTCAAAGCTAAAGACGGGATTACCTATCAACTCAACTTGGTGGATACGCCAGGGCACGTTGATTTTGCGTATGAAGTCAGCCGGTCACTGCGGGCCTGCGAAGGGTCATTATTGATTGTGGATGCTTCTCAAGGTGTAGAAGCTCAAACGCTTGCAAACGTGTACCAGGCGTTAGACGCCAATCACGAAATTATTCCAGTGCTGAACAAGATCGATTTACCAGCAGCCGAGCCAGATCGGGTGCGCCAGCAAATCGAGGATGTCATTGGTCTTGATGCTACGGAGGCTCTAGAAGTTTCCGCTAAAACAGGCATAGGCATTCCAGAAGTGCTGGAAAATATTATCACGCGCTTGCCGGCACCTGTCGGAGATCCCGCTGCGCCTTTAAAAGCGCTTTTGGTCGATTCTTGGTACGACTCTTATCTCGGTGTCATCATCCTGGTCCGCATTGTTGAAGGCACAATGCGCAAAGGGATGAAGGTCCGCATGATGTCTAACGGGGCATCCTATGAACTTGATGGCGTCGGTGCTTTTACGCCCAAGCGAGTGGACTTGCCATCGCTGGGTCCGGGCGAGATCGGATTTATCAATGCCAGCATCAAGTCTGTTTCAGATTGCCAAGTCGGCGATACAATCACAGAAGAAAAACGCCGAACGGATTCTCCGTTAGAAGGATTTAGGCCTTCCACCGCTGTTGTGTTCTGCGGTTTGTTTCCTGTTGATGCCTCTGATTATGAAGACTTGCGCGACAGCATTGCAAAACTACATCTAAACGATGCGAGCTTTGAATTTCAGGCCGAGAGTTCTGCGGCCCTGGGTTCCGGATTTCGTTGTGGGTTTCTGGGTCTTCTTCACATGGAGATCGTGCAAGAGCGATTGTTCCGTGAATTCGGCTTGGAACTGATCACCACTGCCCCCAGCGTTGTGTATCGTATTCACACCACATCGGATGCGACGTTGGAATTACACAATCCGGCGGACATGCCTGACGTCACAAAGATCATCGCAATGGAAGAGCCTTGGGTTAAGGCCACTATTTTGGTGCCAGATGAGTATCTTGGGCCTGTCTTGAAGTTGTGTTCAGAACGCCGGGGTGAGCAGCTAGACCTGACCTATGTTGGATCGCGCGCCATGGCCGTATACCGTTTGCCGCTCAATGAAATCGTGTTTGATTTTTATGACCGTCTAAAGTCCATCTCTAAAGGCTATGCGAGCTTTGACTATGAAATGGACAATTATGTTGAGAGTGATCTCGTGCGCATTAGCATTCTGGTTAATGCAGAGCCCGTTGATGCTTTGTCATTCATTGCTCACAGGTCACAGTCTGAGGCGCGCGGTCGGCAAATCTGTGGGCGTCTGAAAGATCTGATCCCGCGTCACCTGTTTAAAATTCCTGTGCAAGCCGCCATCGGGGGCAAAGTGATCGCGCGCGAAACCATTAGCGCCATGCGTAAAGACGTAACTGCGAAGTGTTACGGCGGTGATATCTCAAGAAAGAAGAAACTGCTCGATAAGCAGAAAGAAGGTAAAAAGAAGATGCGGCAATTCGGGCGTGTCGAAATTCCGCAAACAGCGTTTATTGAAGCGTTGAAGATGCCTGAGCCCTAGCGAGCCCTGGGGGCGGCTTACCGGAGGTCTTGAACTGATCCGGCTAGTAGGCCGTGCGGAACAGCCGACCCGGAGGGGGGCGACGTCTGAACATATGGGCAAGAATAACGCCAACGGGGCCTAAAATAGCCCAGGCTGGCATCGCCATAACCAGCACACCCAGAAAGCGCCAAATATTGCCTGTGAGGCCGGGTTCAAGAAAATCAGGGGTCTGACCCCAAAGAAGGGCTAAAATGTCAGCTGTGGCGAGCCCTTGGTAGCTGCCGCTGCCTATTGCCATAACGGCCTCGCCAGATGCCATAAGAATGGCAGCAAGAACCATAGTCCAGCCGAGTGCGCGCCCAATAAACATTGGTGCCATAAGTCCCTGAGTCGTTTAGTTACCCTTTAATGTTAAATATAGAGTTCAACCCACTCTAATAACAAGCCTTTTAAGGTTTGTTTCGATAAAAATCTAAATAGAGAAGCGTTGCCAGACTGCGGTGGCTGCGCTAGGTTCCGCGCCTTCTGTGCAGGAGGGGTGGCCGAGCGGTTGAAGGCGCACGCCTGGAAAGTGTGTATACGGGAAACCGTATCGTGGGTTCGAATCCCACTCCCTCCGCCATTATTCCCAGTTTTTCGCCATTTTTAAGCGGTCGTTATAGAAACTTGGCACTTGGTTTGAACCGCCGCTGTGTTGTGTATGTTGCGGTAGCAAATACATGGCGCGATGAATCCAGGAAGTCTTACCTTGAGTCTCACGCTGAACGGTGGTGCCTCAGAAAGTGATTGGTCCTGACCTTCTCTTAAAGAAAGAGCTGGTTAAACTTCATTCTCCGATAAGTTTAATGTTTGCGAGTCGCGCGGTGCCTTAAACTTTGTCTTTGATCACACCAGACATAAAGCCACCTTGGCCCGGGTCCTCAATGCCCTCATAAAGACTAGCGAAGATGCGTTTTGTGAAGAGCTGCCGCGCACTCTTTAGGTCTTCTTTTAACTCATCGTCAGGTTTGAACGCTTCGATCATGTCTGGCGTGACTTTACCTTTGGTTGCCAGCAAGTGCTCAATAACGGTTTGGCGGTCGCGATTGACCCAGATTTCCCCAGCCAACTGCATGCAAATTTCAAGCAGATGATCAATCATCGGATCGCGAAAGTAATGAGGATGACCTTTGTCAAATCCAGGCAGGTCTTTCACATAATCAAGGCCCTCGTTGAGGTCTATTTTCGGTTTCTTCTGATCCGACATGTATGTGCTCCCTATGGTCATTCTTGAGTTGCGCCTTTGGTAGCCTGCCGGTCTGTGATCTGCAAGATTACCCTTCAGATATTCTTTGCGCAGATGACCGGGCGTTGGTCACAAGGCCAAGTCTCTACTCGCCACTCAGGCCTGACTAGGGCAGCTTAGGGATATGAAAAAGAAACCTGCAAGACTCACATCTCGTTTGATACTTATATGCGGCCTTGTAGGAATTTGGTGGTGTGCCCCTATCACTGAATCTTGCGCGCAAAACTCAGTTTCAAATAACACGCTGCGCCTTGCGGTTAATGTTCTGCCGCCGGGGTTTGGCAGCGCTTATCGCACCACAGCCACACCATCTATCACAACCACCTCAGCATTGTTTGATGGGCTGACACGGCTTGATCATCTGGGCAATGTGTCGCCTTGGCTGGCGGAGAGGTGGGAACCCATCAGCGAAACCCGCTGGCGATTCTATCTCAGAAAAGACGTGGTGTTTTCCAACGGCGTGCCATTTGAGTCGTCGGCAGTAGTTCATGTGGTGACGTATTTAACGGAAAAGGGGTCACCCCTGGAAAGTGTGCGTCGCGACATGCCCTGGTTGGCCGGTGCTGAGAGTATCGATGATCACACCGTTGATATTCTGACCAAGGTTCCGGTCCCTACCTTTGATCGTTATGCAGCGACTCTTTTAATGACCGAGCCAAGTGCCTTTAAAGATCTGGGTCCAGAAGTGTATGCGCTCAACCCTATCGTGACGGGTCCGTTTATCATCAGCGCATGGCAACCCAATAGCGTGCGTATGGTGGTCAACCCAACAACATGGCGTCCGCCAAAGTTAGATGGTGTTGAGATTATCGCCTTACCGGACAGCACAACACGAGTGCAAGCGGTGTTATCTGAGCGTGTGGATGTGGCCGTCGCGCTCGGCCCAGATGAAGCCAAAATGATTGCCGCCGCAGGCGGGTCGTTCGTGACCTTTAGCTCTGGGCAAATCGCAAATGTAACCTTCAATACTTTGGCGGATACGCCCTTCAAAGACGTGCGGGTCCGCCGCGCCCTCAACATGGCCGTCAACCGTGATCTTATCATCGACGTTCTTGTTGCGGGGGCAACGGAGCCCGCCAACCAGCCGGCGACCAAAACATCTTTTGGCTATAACCCTGATTTGCCGTTATTTCCCTATGATCCAGAGCGCGCGCGAGCGCTTCTGGCCGAGGCCGGTTATCCAAATGGCTTTAGTTTCAAGTTGCGCACATCATTGGCAGGTCCGGGCCAGGCCAGTGTGTATCAACAGGTCGCTAGTGATCTTCGCAGGATTGGTGTCGAGATGATTTTCGATGTGGTGCCATCCACATTGTATCTCAGTGAACTGTTACGCCTGGGCGAGATCGCTGAAGCCTTCACGCTTCCTATCGCTCTGTTTCCGACCGTTGATTCCATGCGTGCGATGTCTTTTCACTCCTGTCTTTGGCCGTCTCCTGGCTATTGTAATGAAACTATTCAACCGGTCATTGAGCAGGCGTTGATTGAATGGGATCAGGACAAGGCAA
>CAYGSZ010000207.1:2864-4803 GCA_964352705.1 uncultured Rhodobacterales bacterium | reverse complement strand
CGAAGCATTCTGGCGAGGTGACCACCCATTCGTCGGCCACAAATACATTTTCGAAACGCAAATCTTTGGAGCCCGTGCCCCGCATCCCCGCCACCTGCCAGGTGTCATCCACCTCGACCGCAGTGCGTGGCACGGTGGCGCGAAACACATTAGGCTCGGGCGGATTGGGATGATTGTCACACTGGCCCGTGACCATCACATAATCGGCATGGTCAATGCCGGAGCCAAAGCGCCACACCCCGTTTAGGCGATAGCCGTCTTTTTCTTTGGTGATCGTGCCCGTGGTTTGCGCCGAGGCTGTGGTGATGATTTTACGCACGCCATCTTTAAACACTTCATCCTGACAGGCTTTAGGTAAACGCGAGACAATGGCGATGTGACCGCCCACCACGCTAATCAACCAGCCGGTGGAGGCACAGCCACGCGCCGCAATGCGAGAGGCATGAACAATGGCGGGCCAATCCATCGACAAACCGCCGTAGCGCTTGGGCGCGAACAGTTGCAGCAACTCGGCGTCATACAGTTCCTCGACCGTTTCTCGCGGCAGCACCCGATTGGCTTCCGTAGCGGACGCGCGGTCGCGGAAGCCGCCGACGAGGGCTTCAGTCCGGGCGCGAATATCGTCTAAGCTGGGAGAAATGATTTAGTACCCCGCCGGTGTCATGGGATCGCGCTTGACGAACGGCGAGAGCAACACCCGGCCCAGAAGTTTTCCGGTGGTCATCCAGGCAATGCGCTGGCCGTGCTTGGTGTTGGCCAAAATACGCGTCACCAAGTCAGCCGTGACGTCTTCGACCGTGTCGCCGATGAGCATCAGAAACTTTTTCTTGCGGCGTTCTGCTTTGGGCAGCGCTTTGGTGTCGCCCATGCCGAGATCGGTCATGACGATCCCAGGATTTAAATAACCAACTTTGACCGGTGTGTCTTTCAGCTCTTTGACAGCGCAGCCGGTGAAGTAGGTGGTGGCCCGTTTGGTGGTGCCATACAGGGTGAGGCCCGGCCGCGTCATGCCATCGGAGCCAAAGCCTTCCATGTTGTAAATCCAGCCGCCGCCATCTTGGGTGCGCAAGCCTGCTGCCGCCACCTGGGTGCCATGCATGACGCCGGTGAGATTGGTTTGCACAATGCGGGCAAACTCTTCGGGCGGCAGGTCTGATATGTTTTTGTACGGGTGGATCAGACCAGCGTTGTTGATCCAGTAATCCACGCGACCAAATTCTGACACGCTTTTGTCCCACAGCACCTGAACCTGGGCGAGATCGCCGACATCACAGGGCACCCCAATGGCGCGGGCCTCGCCGGACACCTGGGGCGCTAAAGACGCCAGAGCTTCATCGACCGCCGCCTGACTGCGCCCAGAGACCACAACGCTATGGCCGTGCTTCAAGAACTCACGGGCCAGACCTAAGCCAATGCCTCGGGTTGACCCTGTAATAACGGCGACTGCCATACCACTTTACCTTTTTTCGCCTGTCGCTATCGCCGACTCTTTGTCTGCCGCTATCGCGGCCTCTATATCTGCCGCTATCGCGGCCAGTCGCGTCGCACGCATGGCCTTAATTTCATCTGGCATCATACCAGGTGATTTAGATCTGACCAAAACAGCAAACACAAAGATCAGAAAGTTCAGCGCGCCGACAAAAATAAACGGCCCGACCATCATCCATTTATCAAACAAAATACCTCCGACAGAGGTGGCAACCAGAATGCCGACAGCGCCAGAACCGCTGAAGAACCCGATGATGGCGCCGCGCTCTTTGGCCGGGGCTTCCTGCCCGATCAGCGCTTGCGAGGCAAAAAACGCGCTGATCTGGCCGATGCCCAACAGGCCGAACAGCGGATAGTAAATAGGATTGGTGGGATCATCGACAAAGTACATGGAGCCGTACCCGATCGCCGCGAATCCCATGCCAAATGTGACCGCTGACACGCGGTTCAC
>CAYGSZ010000207.1:0-2764 GCA_964352705.1 uncultured Rhodobacterales bacterium | reverse complement strand
CGTACCCGATCGCCGCGAATCCCATGCCAAATGTGACCGCTGACACGCGGTTCACACGATCAATGATCACGCCCATAATTGGCGACCATACCAACCCAAAGAGCTGCGCTATGATAAAAATGGTCGCCCCGGCTTGCGCTGCCTCAGCCGGAGACTTGCCCAGATTGGTCGCATAGACAGCGCCCCATAGATTTGTGAACGCGCCGATGACCACAAGGTCGGACCGGGCGACAAAGGCCGAGGCATAGGCCAGAGCGATGCGCGGGTTCTTGCCATTGCTGATGCCGCTTTTAAAGAGGTCCTTGATGGGCTGTTTTTCTTCCGCCTCCGGTGGCACGCCGCCCTTCAGACCCCACTTGAGAATCCAAGCCGAAATCAACAGAACAATGGCAACAGACCAAAACGTATAGAGGCCCTGCTGCTTCTCGGTCATACCCGCGTCTTCCAGAACACCAAACATAATGTTCCCAAATACGAGGGCCGTAAAAATCACACCGAGCGCATTCATCACCCCGGTCCAGGCGATCAGTTTTCCACGGGCATACTCACGGGGATAATCCTGCCCGACTATCCCGATCATGCCCGCCGCTGCAGCCGTGCCTAACCCATACAACGTGCGTGCCACAAACAGATCGGTGACACTGTCGGCGTAGGGATAAAGAGCATAGCCAAAGGCCATGGAGATCATACCGAAACAAAAGACCGGGCGACGGCCTATGCGATCTGCCAGCACGCCAAAGGGCGCGGCCAACGCAATGGTGATGGCTTCATTCCAGAACGACAGCGCACCGGTCACACGCCCTTGCTCATCACCCGGCATGGCCAGATTGGCATTCAGAACAAACGTCTGCCCGGTGTTGATGAAGGTGAGGAAACCAATGGTGGCGAAGGACGCGTACATCAGTGTCCAGCCGTTCTTAGCGCTGATGCCGTCGGCCAAATCAATCCGTACGCCCATGGGGCGAATGTAAGCTTGGTGCAGCGTGCGGCTCATGTTTGGTTCCCCCGTAATTGACTGAATACGCTTTTAAGCATTCGCGTCAGACGATTTCCGTATCATCAAACCTGGGGCTTTTATGCGGACCGCAATCGACCAGATCAACAGGATGATGTTGGCAATACCCATCAGCACAAAAGGCGCGGACGGGTGGATGGCATCGAACAAGCGGCCCCCAACACCCAACGCAAACAGAATGCCAATGGCACCGCAGAGTCCAAAAACACCGACGATCGAGCCACGCTCTTTTTCGGGCGCTTCCTGACCGATCAACCCTTGCGAAGCAAACAACGCACTGATTTGCCCTGCACCGAGCAGCGCAAAAGCCGGGGCGGCGGACAGCTCTAAAGGCGAGGAGATGAACGCCATGGACATATACCCAGCCCCCGCCAGGGCCATGGCCACCGCCTGCGCGGTCACGCGGTTAAAGCGATCGATAATGAGCCCCATAAACGGCGCCCAACAGACGGCAGCCACCTGGGAGATGACAAACAGCGTCGTGCCTTTGGTCAGGGCTTCAGCGGTACTCAACCCCTGTGCAATACCGGCCTGCGTGGCCCAGAGCGTGACGAACGTTCCGACAACAGCAAGATCCGCCCGGGCCGCAAACGCAGATCCATAAGACAGGGCAATCCGTGGATTCCGGGCTTGGCTAAACCCTGCCTTTATCAACTGTTTGACCGGTATGCGCTCCTCCACCTGGGCTGCGGGACCGCCTTTGAGCCCCAACTGGAGCATAATGGCGGAGAAAACACAGAGGCCTGAGATAATCCAGAAGGTGTATTGGCCAGCCTCAATCGCCGTCGCCCCATTGTTGCTGAACAGTTCTGGCAGGCGTCCTGTGACTCCGGCAAAGGCCACCAATCCGAGGCCATTTAAAATGCCCGAGGCGGCAATCAGTTTTCCGCGCGAGACCTCTTGCGGGTAATCGGCGATGACCGTGCCAATCATGCCCGCGACACAAGCCCCTCCCACTGCGTAGATGCAACGGTAGATGGTCAGCTCAAAAGCGGTTTCGGCTGTGGGGTACAAGGCAAACGCAACCGCCAGAATTAACGTGCCGAAGACAAATACAGGGCGGCGACCAATGCGGTCCGACAAAATACCCGCCGGAGCTATCAGCAACAGAACAAAAAGCTCTTGAACAAAGCCCAAGTCCCCGGTCAGTGTGCCTTGATCTGCTTCTGGAATGGCCAAATTTTCAGTCAGGATATACGCCTGCAACACGTTGATCAGCGCGATGAAGGCAATGCTGACAAAAGAGGCATAGAGAAATGCCAAACAGTTTAATCGACTGATGCCAGACGCGAGCCAGATCGGCCCCAGATTTTTACAGGTTTTATCTGGCTGCATTATGTATCCCCAAAAACAAAGAGCGCTCCGTCGCACGTCGCAAAACCTGGACCGGAAACGCTGAGGTTCACCTTAGCCATGGTGTTGATCGGACGAAGTCTGGATTACACCACTTGTCCACCATGTGGATAAGGTTCTGTGGCATACCAGCAGAACCCGCGCGCCGCGTGTTGCAATACAGACTGAAAATTGAGCTAACTATAGGCAGTGTGAGTTTTGATCACGCGCATAGATGCCGAGAGCAAATAGATAGACGGAGACCAACAATGAATGGTGCAAACAAACACGTTGTTGTGACGGGTTCCACCCGTGGCATCGGCCATGGCTTGGCAAAGGATTTTTTAAAGCGCGGACATTCGGTGATGGTCTCGGGCCGCACTCAAAGCTCTGTGGATGCTGCCGTTGCCGCCTTGC
>CAYGSZ010000206.1:0-4824 GCA_964352705.1 uncultured Rhodobacterales bacterium | reverse complement strand
TGTTCATCTTTACTGGAGCGGACGGCGATAAAGTCGATCACAGACATCGGGTATTCCTTAAGTCGCAAACACGAATCAAAATTGTGTGGTCGCAATGACCTTTGCCTATAGGAATGCAAGCGCCGTGCCACTCTGGTAAACGAGAGGTTAACGCAATAATATCAAGGAGTTATGGGGATTTTAGGCGGCGCGATCCTCCGGTCCTAATCCCTCATAGGACAAGAGTGACCAACCGTAGGTGCCGACCCGGCAACCCCTGCCGAGTGGCCTTACGCCGTTGATGCCGACACGGCGCATCTAAAGTCCCAGCGCGCCCGGGTTCATAAGGCCTTTGGGATCCACATGGGCTTTAAGCGTTTTCACCAGCGCCAGCGCGCCGGCATCCCGTTCGCGCGTGTAAGGATACACTTTGCCGATCTGCATGTGAGTGCCGCCACAGGCATAGAAACAGTCGATCACGCCCTTTTTCATGTCTTCAACCAAGGCCCGACCGTCCATGTTGACGGGGAAGTCGGTCAACTTCTTGAGCATTTCGGGATCGGTGTGGCGATCATGGAACGGTTCACGCGCATCTTCCCAATAAAACACTGGCTCGTACAAAAACGCATTGGTGGCGAGGGTGGTAAACATCGACGCAGTAATCACCTTATGGCGATCCATCTGGTCCTGATAGCGGGCATGCAGGGCTTCCAGCTTTTCTTGAAACTCCGCGACGCGCGAGAAGGGGAGAATGCCATGCAAAGGCACCCAGCGTTCACCAGCTGTCCCGAGCAGTGAGAACGGTGGGAACGGATACGCCCGCACCACGGCGGGCACGGTGTTAACGATCTCGTTGCCAAAAGGGCCAACCGCATCACGGAGGCCCTTAAGGTGCGATTTCATTTCGCGCATGTCGCGCGCTTCACAAATAAAGTGTGCTGTGTAGTTGGATTTATCGATGAAGCGTTTTCCGGCCAAGGCAATTTTCAGCATCTGCCAGGCACCCGCGAAAATGTTCCGCCCAGCCGTTCCAACAGCCCACAAAGTTTTCAAGTCCTGCGCCAAACCTTGTCCGCCGGTGAACACTTTCATCACCGTTGTATCAAAACCAAAGGCTTCCGTTGGCAACCCTTCGCGCGCGGCTGCCGCCATGCCTTTGTGCAGGCCGTCAAAGGTTTCAAAGGCATAAGACAATCCCATCACCACCGGAAGGCGGCGTTGCAGGCGCAGCGTAATTTCCGCCTTTATGCCCAAAGCCCCGGCGTCATTACAAAACAGCCCAGTCAGATCAGGCCCGTAATGACGGAAAAACGGCGAATGGTTGGGCTGCCCAGCAGACCCCGTAGTGACAATACTGCCGTCCGAGACCACAACCTTCATACCCTCTGCGGCCACACCCGATGGGCCCCATTTTGAAGATCCGTACGTCAGACTGCCTTGCGATAGGGAGCCACCGACCGTGGCGTTCAGTCCCGAGAACGGTCCCCAGAATACGGGTCGCACACCTTTGTCAGACAGCGCGTTTTCAAGCGCCGCCCAGGTGCAACCGGCTTCGACCGTGACATACATGTCCTCTGTATTGATCTCGACAATGCGGTTCAGTTTGCGCGTGTCGATGGTGACACTGTTACTGGTCGTCGGGATATAACCATCGGTGTAGGAGAATCCACCACCGCGCGGAAATACGGCAACACCCGCGTCCGTGGCTGCGGCAATCACCTGACACAATTTCTCTATGGTGTCCGGTTGCAGCACGGCCAGCACGGCTGGACCCTGGTTGTACACATCTTGAGAGTAGTACGTGCGCTCGGCTTCATCGGTGATGATGTTAGCGTTGCCGAGCATTCCCGTCAGGGTCTCAATCAAGGTGGAATGTGATCCGGTGGGCATTTTAACGGACTCAGATCGTGCTTCAGACATGGCGGCCTCTTTCTCATTTGGTGCGTGCACTGCGTACTAATGCAACCCGCTCGGCAACTTAACGCAACAGCGGCTGCGCTATTTCACCGGTGTATGCGCTTCATCAAAGGCGGCGCCGATGGCTTTGGCGGTCTCTTTCATAAACCCGAGATGCTTGTCGATGGCCTGATCTGCCGTAATGGCCGAGCGGATAAATCTGACGACCACGCCGCCAATCACGTTGCCATTAACAAACAACGGCACGGCGATGCTCATTTCCGACATCGAAGGGTTATCGAACACGGCGTAGCCGTTGCGTTGCACTTCCGATAAAATTCGGCTCACCATCTCCCGGTCGCGGGCAATGGTGTCTTCTGCTTTGTCCGACTTTTTTAAGACTTCGAGCAACACTTCCCGTTGTTCCTCGCTGCAGAAGGCCAAGTACACGCGTCCAGAAGAAGACCCCAAAATTGGCACCCGCAGTCCTGCGGAATAGCGTTCAAGGGCGAGGGGGCTGTCGCGGTCGGTGGTTTCCCGTACCAACATCGACATGCCACTTAGGGTTGAAATCGCCAAAGGCCACACCACATCACCGGCCAGTTTATTAAGCAAGGGTTTGGCAATCTCTTGCACCCACGACTCATCATCGTAGCCGTCCGACAAGCAGCGCACTTTGGTGGTCAGTCGATAGCGGTCATCACTGAGGTCACGCACCGCATATCCGGCAACACATAAGGTTTCCAAAACACGGTAGGCCGTCGTGCGCGGTAGTTTTACCGCTTTCGCCACATCCGTCACCGTCGCCCCATTGTGGCGATTGAGTTGCTGCAGAGCGTCTAATCCGCGCATTAACGCCCGGATGGGGCGGACGGAGTCTTCACTTTGTTTCTTTGTCGGCATAAGTGCGTGTCCCGATTATGGGGGCGTCCTGAAATATGCGCCGTAGCGGCAAGGTCTTGACCGCTGTGTGGAGGTATAAGAGCGCCTCTGGGGCAATTGAACACGGGGGTATGCTCAACCGACCACCAAGCGGACACAAGACGCGATTGAGACGCGCTATCATCTTAAAAACAAAATTATTGGTGTTAACCGAAATCATGGCCTAAAGCCTTCAAGTTCCGATGGATATCCGATGGATATAGGATGGACACGGGGCGGTGACGCCCCTTAAAACTGGACGTATTGTGAACAACGATTCTTCTCTTTCCCCCAACGACGCAAGCGCCGATTTGCAGGCCAACGCAACCGCCGATTTAACAATTGACGGCGAATCCGGTCTTGACCCGTCGACGAGTGCGGAGGCGCGCCGGTCGTTCCGCGATGCCCTCGGCCAATTTTGCACCGGCGTCACCGCTGTCACAACAATTTCACCTGATAATGAATGGGTCGGCATCACCGCGAATTCGTTCAATTCCCTCTCGCTGGACCCGCCGCTGATTCTGTGGAGTATTGCCCGCACCACGCCCAGCTTTGACTTATTCGGCACGGGCGATCCGTTTGTCGTTAATGTCCTGTCAGCCGAGCAGGAAGAACTGGCTATGCAGTTCGCCCAATCGGGGGCTGATAAGTTCAAAAATGTTAAAACCCACCCGGGATTGCGGGGTATCCCCATCATTGACGGCTGCGTCGCGTACTTGGAATGTGATGTAGAGGCGCGTCATCCAGGCGGCGATCACGACATCATCGTTGGCCGTGTGCGCCGGGTCTTCAACCTCAGTAAAGCCCCACTTTTATTCCACGGTGGAGCATTTCATTCGCTTCCTGAACGGTAAGTGAGAACGATATCGCTCAGGTATAAGCCACGCGGTCTATTACTGGTCACCGCGTGGACAATCGTCCTGCCTGCCTTGTTCCCTCTAAGGCGAGTGCTAAAACCGTATGTATAGAGTGTTGGGGCGTTGTCACGTCCGGTTTACATACATGAGTTCAAGGACGCAGCAGTTATGTCGATTAATATTATGGGCAAAGACCCGGTCATTATTGCCGGCGCGGGTCCGGTCGGTTGTACTTTGGCGCTTTACCTGGCGCAGAAAAACGTTCCGGTCGTGTTGCTCGAAGCCGACAGCGAGCTTCCTGAAGACTTGCGCGCCTCGACTTGGCATCCGCCGACCCTGGATATGCTGGACGGCCTTGGCATCACCGAGGAATTGATTGGCACCGGTCTGCTGGTGCCGAACTATCAATACCGCGATCGACGCACCGGCGAGTATGCTGACTTTAAAATGGAAATGCTGGGCGACACCACAAAGCATCACTATCGCCTTCAGACCGAGCAGTTCCGTCTGACCCGTATTGTCTGTCGCATCCTTGAGGACATGCCCAACGCCGAAGTGCGTTTCAGTCATAAAGTCTCCAACGTGTCGCAAGACGATGACAGCGTAACCGTGACCGTTGAAACGCCGGAAGGCGAACAGAACATTCGCGGTTCCATCGTGTTTGGGGGAGACGGCGCCAACAGTGCCATCCGCCGCAAAGCGTCGATTGAGTTCGAAGGTTTCACCTACCCTGAAAAATTCCTGGTCGCCTCAACGTCCCATCCTTTGCAAGACCACTTCCCGGGTTTGGCCTGGGTCAACTACGTTTCTGATCCCGATGAATGGTGCGTGTTGTTGCGCTGTAACAATCTCTGGCGCTGCTTGTTCCCAACCCCGCCTGGCCACACCAACGAGCAACTCCTGTCTGACGAGTATATTCAGGAGCGTCTGCACTTCCTGGCCGACGTCAAAGGCGACTTCGAGGTCAAGCATCGCACTTTGTACAATGTGCACCAGCGTGTGGCCTCGACCTATCGCATTGGCCGTATCCTCTTGGGCGGCGATTCAGCCCACGTCAACAATCCGCTGGGCGGCATGGGCATGAACGGCGGCATTCACGATGCCATTAACCTGGCTGAAAAACTGATGATGATGGTTGAAGGCGAAGCCAACGACAGCATCCTTGATTTGT
>CAYGSZ010000205.1:0-4832 GCA_964352705.1 uncultured Rhodobacterales bacterium | reverse complement strand
AGAGAGTCGTAACCCGCTAGTTCGGGTATTTCTCCCGCTTCAATTGCTTCTGAGACAATTAGGTTGGGATGCGCAGTGTTGATGCCGACATTGCTGCCTTCAATTTCAACAATTTCCCAAGTGTATTGAAGTTTACGCTTCGGATTGTTGGCGGGAGAAATCCAGACCGGCGCGTCTTCGGGTTTAACAGACAGCATTGAGCCTGAGTTGGCGCAATGTGCGGTCACGGTTTCTCCAGACTCTAGCACGACATCGGCAAAGAAACGCTTATAGCGTTTAACCAGAGTCCCTTTGAGCAATGGTGATTTGAATTTCATGGATCTATTATCCTTTTGATGGGCGTAGCCTAGAGCTTGCTTTCTTCCGTGCCCAAGGCGTCGGCGAGGCGTCCCTTTGCGCTACCAGGCGTGAGCGCTTTTTGTTGTGTATCAGAGGGTGCCCAGCCGGTTAGGGTAATGATCTCGAAGGTTGCTTTAAGTTTACCATCCTGTGTGCCGTGCTGTTGGCGATAGGACTTTTCCACAGCCGCGAAAAGTCTGGGCGTGGTAAGGCCAGGGTAGCGGTCTTTGACGGCGTTGGTCTCGCCCATGTGCTGTAAGTCTGACATGAGAGCCTGTAGGTTTTCATATTCCATCTCAATAGTGTCTGTGTCTGCAACGGGAAGCGCGAGCCCTGCACGCATCAATAAATCACCCGCATCACGGACATCGACAAACGGTGAAACACGAGGGGTCACACCGCCCAGTAAATCGCTTTCGGCGGAGATAAAAGCGTCGCGCAATTCATGCAACGTGCTGCCACCAAAAAGGCTAGCAAGGAACAAGCCATCAGGCCGAAGGCAGCGCCGCAACTGAATCAGCGCGCCGGGCAGATCATTGGTCCAATGCAATGTGTGTTCGGCGATAATGAGATCAAACGCATCCGTCCAAAAAGGAACCCATTCTTCATCACAGGTGACGGCCAGATGTCCTGCGTTGTTAGCCTGACGCGCGAAGGGTTCGGCGTAATCTGCAGCAATGACGGTTGTTATGCCGCGTTTTGTCTTTAAGTGCGTTGCGGTTAAGCCAGTGCGGCAGCCAAGTGATAATGCGCTAGAAAACGTCCGTTTTACGTCCAGCAAGCGATCCAGGAGTTGATCTCTGTTCCGGGCTAAGAGCACACTGGTCGCGTCAGCCATTCCAGCGGATCTAATACGGTGCCGGGAGACTGTTTTGCGATCAAAAATGGCGGGTGGTGCGACCATAGGGCTGCTTATGACATATCACCCAGAAATGGAAAAGGATGCCGCAGTCCAACTGATATGGAGATTGAGCGCGTATGTCTAATACTGTCGGGCACCAAAGCTAATGCGATACGAGCTAGCTTCAATCGGGCGTCGGATGCTGGATGCGCTTATGCCGCCAAAGTGCTTAGGCTGTGGCGCAGTGGTGGCTGACCCTGGGGCTTTGTGCGCAACGTGCTTTGAGGATGTCACGTTTATCACTGCACCTTATTGCGCGCGCTGCGGTATTCCGTTCGACGATCCATATACCTTTGGCGGCGAAGCACTGGTGTGTGGGGCGTGTTCAAAGCACAGCCCTGCTTTTCAGAGGGCGCGGGCCGTGTTTGTTTATACCGAAAAGAGTCGCGGTCTGGTGACCCGGCTCAAACACGCGGACCGGACAGACTTTGCGCCTGCTTTGGCCCGGTGGATGGTGCGTGCTGGGAAAGAGGTGCTAGAGAATGCAGACTTGCTTGTGCCTGTTCCACTACATCGCTGGCGACTGCTTGTACGAACTTACAATCAATCTGCCCTGTTGACACGATGGGTTGCCTCCGAGGCGCACATTTCCGCCCGTTACAATGTGCTGCGGCGCGTTAAAGCGACTCCGTCACAAGGTGGCCTTTCGGCGTCCTCTCGTCGGCGCAACGTGACGGACGCTTTTAATGTCACTGAGCCAACAACCGTTGCGGGGAAACGCATTGTTCTCATTGATGATGTGCTGACCACAGGTGCGACCCTGGACGCCTGTGCCAAGGCTCTTAAAAATGCAGGCGCTACCAACGTGGACGCGCTCGTCGTTGGGCGCGTGCCAGCACCAACAAGTTAAGTGTTGCTAGACAAATGTGGGCCGCAGACCCGACGGCGTTTTTCGGTTTCGATTTCCGATAGGCCGGGCTCAAGTGTGCAAAGGGCGTTACAGTCTGCCTTAGATCGTTTCGTACCTGACCACCCAATCGGTTTTGTTCGCAGCTTGGGACTCTCTTTTACCAGGCGATGACTGAGTCTGCGGAAGGTATCGACCAGGTCCTGAAAGGCGAGCGTATCCAGAGTTTCTAAATCGCAGTCTGGTGGAATTGGGAACCAACGCGCTTCTACAATGGCACCTTCATCTACGCGTTCGACCATTTCATGGACGGTGATGCCGAAGTTTTTTACGTCGTCATATAGGGCAAAAACACTGGGGTATCGGCCCGGGTACGACGGCGGGCCAGGATGAAAATTATAACTTCCGCAATCCATTTTCTGCAGATACTCGCCCGGAACGATAACAGATGAGCAAAACGAGATCAGCCTGGTGCCAGGTTCAATTTGTTCACAGATTCTATCTAGATGCTCTCTCGTCTGGGCCGATAGAATGTTCAGTGTTTCATTCTGGGCTTTTAGGAAACGGCTCAGAGCGTCGGCTTCCGACTTCCCTGTAAGAAAAATGATGGTCTTAAGAGCAATGTCTGACATGGATTGTGATCAATTCCGTGCAGGAGTCCTTGAAGCGTTTCGGCCAAGGGCTAATATGTTAGTCAAGTTCAACCGTATAGGAAGCCGAGATTCTCAGCTATGGCCGATATCGAAATTTATTCCTCACCCCTTTGCGGCTTTTGTTATAGCGCCAAGAAACTGCTGTCCAAAAAAGGGGCTGATTTCACAGAAATTAATGTTCTGACGGATTCGGCGAGGAAAAAAGAAATGATGAAACGTGCCGGAGGACGCCATACGGTTCCTCAGATATTCATTAATGGAAAACATATCGGTGGTTGCGATGATCTCTATGCCTTGGAGAGGCAGGGCGGTTTAGATCAATTGCTGGCTGGTGGTTCAACGGGACCTGTTGCTAGTTCATGAGTGCCGACTCTCATCCCTTCAAAGCTGCGTGCTTACAATTAAATGCTGGCAATGATCTTGATGACAACATTGAGATCGCCCGGACCCTTATTGAAAACGCTGTTGAGTCTGGTGCGCAGTTGGTGTTGATGCCGGAAAACGTCACCATGATGGAGTGGGGGCGTCGGGCCATTACAGAGAAGGCGCGGCAGGAATCCGATCACGAAGGCCTAGAGGCCTTCCGGGCGCTGGCCCAAAAACACAGCATCTGGCTTCACTGTGGAAGTCTCACCATAAAATTGGAAGATGGCCGCGTCGCAAATAGAACCTATGTCTTAAACCCGGACGGTGAGATTGCTGCGCAGTACGACAAAATTCATATGTTCGATGTCGATCTTGGCAATGGGGAGCGTTATGCAGAAAGTTCGACCTTCGCGCCAGGTGACCAGGCTGCTGTGGTTGACTTGCCTTGGTGTCGGTTGGGCCTGACGATTTGCTATGATTTACGCTTTCCCAGCCTGTTCCGAAATCTTGCACAATCCGGTGCGGACATCATCACTGTACCGGCTGCTTTTACCCGGCCGACAGGAGAGGCTCATTGGCATGTGTTGCTTCGCGCTCGGGCTATTGAGACGGGGGCCTACGTTTTGGCCCCGGCCCAGACGGGCACCCACCCTAATGATCGTAAAACCTACGGGCATGCGCTCATCGTAGACCCGTGGGGGCAGATTCTGGCTGATGCGGGAACAGAACCAGGGGTGATTCTGGCTGATATTGACCCTTCTGTATCTGCCAAAACGCGCCAGAAAATGCCGTCTTTAGGCCATGATCGCTCGTTTACCCCTGCTAGAGCGCGGGTTTAAGGGCTTTAACAAACTTGAAACATGGCTGTGCCACCCTTAAACGGAGACAAAATTTGCCAAAGGCTAATCTATGATCGTTTACGATTTGGTGTGTGAGAGTGACCACGAGTTTGAATCGTGGTTTAGAAACGGCGCTGCTTTCGACACTTTGTCAAAAGCCAAAGATATTTCTTGCCCGATTTGTGGCTCAGTTAAGGTTCGCAAAGCGCCGATGGCACCGCGAATATCGAAATCTGGAGTTAAAGATATCGCACCTCCTAGAGTGCCTGAGCAGACCCAGGTTAAGGTTCCTGATGGAATAGGCTCAGGAGACATGACAACTGCGATGAAGAAGGCGGTTGAAGCCATCAAAGAGTTGCAAGCGTCTATCGAAAAAAACTTCGATAATGTGGGCGTCAAGTTCCCAGAGGAAGCACGTAAGATTCATTACGGAGAGGCTAAAGCGCGCGGAATTTACGGCGAGGCAACAGTTGAAGAAGCGCAAGAACTTATTGAAGAAGGTGTCGAAATTGCTGCTGTCCCCTGGCAGAAACGACGCATTTCCTAGGCTGCTGCTTTCTCTTTTAAGACCTTTTTTTGCCACATATCTTTCAAAGCTTGACCTAAGTCGTGGCCAAATTGCTCTGTATCACACAGCGGAGAAGATGCCATGCGTGCGCGTAATTCGCCACGAAGTTTTGCGAGGGCTTCAAGGTTGTTGCAGTGCTGCTGAACAAGGGTGACGAACGACTGTTCCGAGTCAGCAATCCAATTCTTTAAGCCGACAGCAGTTAAAAAGCTTGCCGAATGACGACCGGCGAAGGTTGGCCCGGGAAGGGTTGCGACGGGAACGCCCATCCAAAGTGATTCGCAGGTTGTGAGGCACCCTGAATAGGGGTGCGGATCAA
>CAYGSZ010000204.1:0-4859 GCA_964352705.1 uncultured Rhodobacterales bacterium | reverse complement strand
AAAGAGGTTGAAGTTGTAAATTACGCTTCCACCCTGCACACCATAGTTAAACCCATGTCGCCCATTAATGATCACACCAAACTGCGTGTGGAATGGATGGTCGATGGCAATAATGTCATTCGATGGTCCGATGGAAAGATCATCAAAGACAACCCAATTACGCCAGACAAATGGCCACGGGCCTCGGTCGGCAAGACCTATTACAAGAACCAGCAAGCACAGTTGATCGCCCGCCGCGATGAGTTGGAAAACCCCGATTTAACATCAGTGCAAGCCCTGACCATGGGGCAGCGGCATGGCCCCTGGTATCCGTGGATGCTGATGGGTCAAGACCCCGGCCGTACATACCGCCGTGATGTTTCCAAGAAAGCGCAGACGCTGGATGACGTTCCCGGCGCGATTCCGGATTATGCAGAGGCGCACTTTGCCGACTTCATGGCGGCTCCCACCGAATGGACCGGGGCTTACATTGATCCAGAAACATTGTGGGCTAGGGATATGCCACCCGAATAAACCCGCGCGAACAGTCTATTTTTTTCGCGCCTGATGTGTAACTGTAGAGTTAAATATTGGGGCAAAGACCCCACGGAGACGTGAGATTAAAGCGGGGGATATTCAGAATGCGTTTGCATTGGAGCGTTGCTGTTTTTGTTAGCCTAGGCCTGTCTGCCTGTTCAGAAGACTATGCTGGTTTCTGTGAAGACGTTGCCATGCAGTTTAATACCGACATTTACGATAGGTTCGAGATCACGGACATTATCGATTACACAACCCAGGACAATCCCAAGCCGGAAGTTTATGTGCGGTTTGCGGCCATGCGTGATAGCGGATTCGTAGAAAACCGCAACGTCACCTGCGCCTTTGATATGAAGGCAAAGAAATTGGCGGCCACTGACATCCATGTCGATGGCCGCAAACTGGCCAACGACATGGTGTCTCAATACAATTCAAGCTTGGCGAACTAATTTTAGGTGATCTGACTTAAGACCTCTAACCGCCGACTTCGGCTTTGAGGTCTTCAATAAGCATCGACGTGTAAAAGTCATCTGTTTGAGCGTCTGCATCGTTTAAGTAGCCAACGAGTTCTGCCTTAGGGATGTCAACACCGCAGGCCGCAAAGTCACCCCGAACATAATGGCGTGGTAAAGCCACCTGAGCGGCCAAGCGCCCAAGCTGTGCACCCCGACGCCACATCTTCACGGTTTTACAGGGGTTCTTTTCGTCAATCGTTGTCCCGGTCAAATAGAGATACCCAATGACGAACAGGGACTGTGGGTACTCAGCTTCGACAGCCTTGAGGCGATAGGGCATCGCCTTTTCCCACTGACCGCTATATCCGTACACCCGACCCAATTGATAGTTCAGACGGGGGTTTTCTGGATCCAACTTTACGGCGGCTTCACAGGCCGCCTGCGCCTTCTCAAAATCCATGGTGCTGCGGGAAACAGGAGGTGCGACGTGGAACGGATCCAAGCCATGCGAGGTTTGGAGATCGCATTCTGTGACCTCTTGCGACCACCAGGGTTCAAGTGTTTCCGAAGACGCGAGTCCTGCGTTGAGGGTTGTGCTAACCGCAATCACAGCGGCCAAAAGTCCTACTTTCATTTCGTATTTCCTTTTTCTAGGTTAGAGCGGAAGCTCCGCCGTTTTCACCGTGTCCAGAGTCTTTTGAATGAGATAAATATTGTAGTGGAGTTCTTCTTTAAAGTAGTTGTACCGCTGCTCAGAGGTTGAGTCTTTTGAGCGACCGCTACTGTCAATAAATTTGTGACGCCACGCATCGACTTTTATTTGCCAGAAACACAATACATTGCCGATGGCGCGAAAGTGACTCTCTACGCCATCCCGTAAAATTTTAAATTTCTCAGGCGTAATTTCTTTTTCAAGAAATCTCTCAACCTTTTTGAACTTGGTAAAATACGCATTAAGCCCGGCAAGTGTATCGCGACCATATTCGAGGACTTCCTTGGCGTCATCCCTAAGACCGGGGAAGCGAAGACAAAGAGTCTGATCCTTTTGCATCTTGCGCACTTCAAGGAGTAATTCTTTAAGCTCCTCGATCATGCAGTCATAGACACGGTGATAGTAGGACAACGCAAGAATAAGCTCTGACAGCTTGCTGATGTAGTTGACGATATCCTCGGGTTCGATCCTTAATCGGTCGGCGATATCAATAAGGTTTTTTAAAACTTTTTCCCGGTTTGTGCCGTCGAGAATAGTTGTCAGGGATGAACGATCTGTGATCTCGATATCAGTCCCTACAAGAATGACGTTCAACAAACCTCTGGAGTAGTTATTCAAATAAAACTGCAGGCGTTTCTTCTCAGCGTCTGGAATACTAATGCGTGCCAGTTCCTCATCTGTCAGTTGGTCTCCCATCGCCGCACGCACGGAATACACATCGTAACTTCGCGCGCCTAGCAGCGCGACAAGGCGCTTGCGATCTTTGTCAGACAGGCGCAATTCAGAAATAATTTCTGTCGACGAGCGTGCACCAATGCCTACGCCAGCATCGTTAAACATATCGACCACGGGCTGAAGATCATTCAGAAGAACAATTTTGGACTGCTGGAGGGACTGACTGTCGAACATCCCCCATTTGGCTAGGGGCAATTCGAAAAAAACGTCCTGCAGCAGCTGATTTTGTTCAGCACCGGGATCAGACGTGTCGTTCACACTTGCCCCTTTTCACCCTAAATCCGACTCGGGCCCCCCCGGATCAAATGATTGTGCTAATGTCGGCCTTTTTTATAACAGACTCAAGGCTGTAGCCTTGGGCACATCATTCAGAGCATTTGACTCACGCCGAATCCGCAGTTGCAAAGCTATACAGACTAAGGCAAGCACAACATAGTGTTGACCCCTGTGGAGTGACGCGTCACGTTAGGTTATTGTTGGGCATTCGCGTAGGAGGGGTGGCCATGACGGCACCATCCGGCGCCTCATCAGGATTAAGTATTGATAAAGACCTTGCTGAGCGCATTCGCGCCCTCAGCGCTGAGTTTGCGTCAACATTAAAAGTCAGCGTCGGCGAGTTGCGCGATACTTGGGTAGCCTTGCCCCGAGACGCAGACCGCAGCGAGACTCTGGTTAGCATTTCTCGCATTCAAGATATAGCGCATAGCCTTGCCGGTACGGGAAAGAGTTTGGGGTTTCCCCGCATCAGCCAGACGGCTGCCCCACTTGATGGGCTGTTTCGCCTTCTGCAAGAAAACCAAACGCCTTTTACACAGGAAGAGATTGATCAAATAGATCTGCTCATCGCCGATTTAGAGCGCGCGGTGGATGTGCCCGGTGAACAAGTGGTGCTCGATGATGTACATGCGCCGCGCAATCTGAACGGTCAGGCTGAGACGTTTCATGTTCTGTTGCTCGGAGATCTTGATGGGCAAGAGCAGGACTTAGCCGCGCTGAACGACATTGGGTATGAGGTCACAACTGTTTCGGACGACTCCCCCCCGCCCGCTGTTGTTACGGGTGATCCTGCAGCACTCCTTACGGCCGTGAAAACTTTGCCGGACGCACGGAAATGGCTTGAGAAATTTGCACTGTCTGAGCGCATTCCAATCATCGTCGTCGGCGAACACGGTGGTTTCTCAGAACGACTGAAAACCGTCCGTGGTGGCGCGTCGGACTTCATCGTCACGCCGATAGACCGCGAAGAGATTTACGCCCGACTGAGCACCATAGAAGAGCGATTGACCGGTCATCCCCTGCGCGTGGTCATCGCCGAGGACGACCAAACCCTTGCAAAGTTCTACCAGCTAACCCTTGAGCATGCGGGTATGAACGTCCGAGTCGTGAACAATCCTGATACTCTGCTCAATGAACTGGCCAGTATGGCGGCTGACATTGTTGTGATGGACCTCTACCTCGGTACCTGTACGGGGCTGGAATTGGCACAGATGGTGCGGCAATTTCCGGCCTACACGACGGTACCAATTTTATTTCTATCGACAGAGAATCGCATGTCGTTACAGCTTGAAGCACGCCACCTGGGGGCTGACGACTTTTTGGTTAAACCACTCAAACCGAGCCAACTGGTCTCTGCCGTCACCAGCCGGGCCCACCGCTACCGGGACCTCAAAAAGCTGACGGACAGGGATAGCCTGACGGGCCTTTTAAACCACACCAACATTCTGCGTGCCCTTGACCGTGAGATCAGTGCCGCTGCCCGGACTAAAACCGAGGTCGTGATGGCGATGGTAGATATCGATTTCTTTAAAAAGGTCAACGACACATACGGACACGCCGTCGGGGATCAGGTGCTTTTGCGGGTCACTCATATGCTGCGCAACCGCTTGCGGCGTGCGGACCACATTGGCCGCTATGGCGGCGAAGAATTTGCCATTGTCATGACCAACACAACCCTCAAAGTCGCGACGGCTATTCTGGAGGAATTGAGGGAAACATGTTCCGCTATGGTGCATGAAACCGAAAACGGCTCGTTTTCGGTTACGTTCTCTGCAGGTGTTGCTGCGTTTCCAGCTTTGGCGACAAGTGCTGAAGTAAGCCAGGTTGCAGACGAACGGCTTTACGCGGCCAAACATAGTGGCCGCAACAGAATCGTCGCAGAATAAAACCCGCTCAAGGAAGCAGTTTTGAGTCCCAAGACATCTGGCGGCATGAGCGTACCAACTCGTTGGCGTTTAGGTTACCCTCGGTGCCAGGCAAGTACTTCAATACACATTCAGAAAAAACCCGCTGTTCACGCGTGCCCATAAGGCTCGCCGCTTGCTGAGACATAAAGTTACACGCTGAACTGATGTGACTGAGGGCAATAGAAGATTTGGTGTTTCCCATATTCTCAAGTCGGCAGATATTTTCATCCATCAGGGGCGCTGCATGAGCCGTTACTG
>CAYGSZ010000203.1:0-4873 GCA_964352705.1 uncultured Rhodobacterales bacterium | reverse complement strand
CCAACACGCCGGGGGCCAACAGCGGCAACACAATATGTTGGAAGGTTTTCCAGGCTGGAACGCCGGCCGTGCGGGCGGCTTCCTCTAAACTGCCATCCAGATTGCGCAACGCCGGAATCAACATGAACGCTGCGCCGGGCACCAGCACCAGACCTTGCAGCATACAAAGCCATTTAATCTGATAGACATCAAAAGCAGGCTCGCCGGTGTAATTGGTCTGGCCGAGCACAGCATTGACCAGCCCGGCGGAAGGATTGAACAGCCAGACATAGGCCATGGCGGTGATGAAGCCGGGGATGGCCAGCTTGGCAGCGAGCAGCGTAAACAGGCCTGTCTTCCAGCGGAAATCTGTACGTGCCAAGAGCCAAGCAAACGGCAGGGCAAATGTGAGAGTCACCGCAATGGAGCCAAACCCAAGGCCAAGAGTGCGCATTAATGTTGCGGGCAAACTCGGATCGGTCAGCAGCCGCACATAAGCATCGGTGGTAAAGCTGTTAAATTGGGTGTCACTGGTAAAACTGCCGACCACGTTTCCGGCCAGCGAGACCACCACAAAGCTCAGACCGATCAGCGCGCCGCCGTAGACCAGCCAGAGGGGATTGAGACGGTTCATGCGCGGTGCGTCCGATTGTCCGGCGCCGGTTTCACGGCAATGGTGCTGTTCGATGGCAACTGAACCTGGATCTCTGAACCGATGTCGAGCCGCATCGAATGGTGGGTGGAGACATCGAGCGAGATGGTCCCCTTTTTAAGACCGTATACCATGCGGTCGCCTTGAAAGCGGCGATCCGTCACCGTGGCGGTTAAGCAGGTGGTGGGATCGGCACCGGGTGGTGCAGGCACGATGACATCGCCAGGGCGAATCCCCAGTAAACATGGCGCGCCATCTGGCAACACAACACCTTCGGCGGTCATGCCACGATAAACCCCGGCTTCGGTTTTGACCTGGGCGGTACCATCTGACCAACGCGCGACCGTGCCGGGAATCAAATTCATATCGCCGACAAACCGGGCGACATGCTCATCGACTGGGCGGTGGTATATGCTTTCCGGATCGCCAATCTGTACCACATGGCCCGCATCCATGACGGCGATGCGGTCGCCCATTTCAAGCGCTTCGGCTTGGTTGTGGGTAACGTGGACGGTGGTGAGTTTTAACTCGTGCATCAGGGAGCGCAGTTGGGTGCGCAGCTCAACCTGCAAGCGGAAGTCCAAATTGCTAAGGGGTTCGTCCATCAACAGCACGCGGGGCTGTAACGCCAGGGCGCGGGCCAAGCCCACCCGCTGTTGTTGGCCGCCGCTGAGGGTGGTGACCGAGCGGTCTGCCAGATGGTCGATGCCCAACAGGCCCAGCACATCGTCGACGCGTTTTGGCACCTCTGACGCGGGCAGACGCCGACGCCCGGCTTTGAGCGGAAACGCCACATTGTCGAACACGCTCATGTGCGGCCACATGGCGTAGGACTGAAACACCATGGCCAAAGGCCGGTCTTCGGGCGGCACAAAAGCCCCCGTGTTGGCGTCTGATAAGATTTGGCCGTCGATTTCAACTTTCCCGGCGACCGGGGTTTCAAGGCCTGCAAGGCTCCGCAGAAGGGTGGTTTTTCCACAACCAGACGGCCCGAGCAGGACAAACACCTGGCCGTGGCCGATCTCAAGGTCGATGCCGTCCAGGGCTGTGACAGTGTCCTTGCCCATGTGGTATTGCGCCGTCAGGCCGCGTATGGATATCACGTTGTATTGGCTCCTTACGGGGTCAGAACGTTTCCGCTTTAACTCGATTATCAGGTCTCAGATCAATCAATCTGAACAATGTTTCAGAGCCGATCAATCGATAATATCGATAGATAACACTCAAATTACTCGTTTGAGTATGACCACTAAAACAAGGTAAGTCCCGCCTGCCGGTGTGAATAGTCCACCGGATGACCTTGTACGGATTTTTAAAAATGAAGAATTGGCTACGCGGCTCATGTGCTGTGCTTGCGGCGATGACCCTCGCTGCGTGCGCTAGCAAACCAGAAGTAACAGAGAGTGCGTTATCATATGCGGACCGCGACATGGTTCCAGTCGCTGCACCCTTTGCTCCCGGCAGTGCAGAAGAATTTGTGAAAGTCGTCGGCAACACTGTGTTGTTCGGTTATGACGAAGCAACCTTGAACACCAATGCGGTCGATGCTTTGCAACGCCAGGCTGTTTGGCTCAACACTTACGCCAATACCCTGCTGGTGGTTGAAGGCCATGCAGACGAGCGTGGCACGCGCGAATACAACATCGGCTTGGGTGCACGGCGTGCACAAGCGGTCAAAGAATACCTGCTCTCAGCGGGTGTTGAAGCCGGGCGCGTCGAAACCATTTCCTATGGCAAAGAACGTCAGGTGTGTGTTGCCTCTGGAGAATCATGCTGGTCGCAAAACCGTCGCGGTTTGTCGGTCGTGCGCAGTATTGAAGGCCAACAAGCGCAACGTTAACGCCTCTTTTTGAGGAACAGACATAAGGTGCCATTCCTTTAATTTGGTCTACGCGACCAGTGAAGGAGTGGCACTTTTGTTTGGGGTAATCATCTTCAGGCCTAAAGGTGTAGGCTGAAGGCGCAGAGTGCAGCGCTGGCATACTCAGTGCACTGGGCAATAACCTTGCGTTCAACTGATGCGACAGCCACACTCTCCTCTGTTTGAGACAGGGGATTTATATGACAAATCAAAGCGATAACGCGGTACTCAGCACGGCGGCTGATCGCCGGGGCGGGTTCTTTGCTCAGGTGCGCGGTTATCCCTTGGTGATTTTTTTCGTCTGCCTGTTCGGCTGGACCCTGACCAACTTCGATCAGTCTTTATTTGGCTATGCTATTCCCGGTATCCGGGCAGAGTTTGACAAAAGCCTGACCGACATCGGTCGCATTTTATCGCTGTCGTTTTTACTTGCGGCGGTGTTCGCTGTGTTCATGGGCGTTCTGGCGGACCGCTATGGCCGCAAGATTATTTTTGTTGGAACCCTCGGCACGTCAGCCCTGCTGGTGGGATTGCATTTCTGGGTGCCAACGTTCCTGACGCTGGAAATTTTGCGCGTTCTCGGCTTCGCTGTTTCCATTGGTCTTGCACCGATTGTGGTGACCTACACGTCAGAGGCGGCTCCGGCACGGTATCGCGGATTGATGACGGGCTTTCTGCAATGCGGATATCCCATTGGTTGGTTTGTCGCCGCCATGGTTGCGGCCCCCATTATGGCCAACTATGGCTGGCGGGCGATTTTTCTGCCTGCACTTTTGGTGGTGCCGATTGCGATTTTACTGGCTCGGTTTCTACCGGAGAGCCAGCGCTTTCAAGAAAAGCGCAAGGCCGATGTGGACCAAGCGGCAGAGTCTTTCTCAGCGCGCATCAAAGCGGTGTTTGCGCCTGAGATCCGCCGTCGCACGCTGTTGTGCGCCGTGATTTATTTCATGGTGGGTGGGGCCTATGCGGGAACGGCGTTTTATTTTCCGTCTTTCTTTAACGAGGTGCGCGGCTACGACGCGGAAACCGCAACGCTGATTGTTGGAATTGCCTATGGTATCGGCATCCTCGGTTACATCGGATCGTCGTTGGTGGGTGAGTTTGTCACCACCCGGCGCAACACCATCGTGATCTGGTTGTGGCTGGGGGCGCTGGCGATGTGCGGCCTGATCTGGATTCCGACCACCTTTGCCGGTGACGTGTTGTGGTTCAGTTTGATGGCGGCGTTTTTCTATGGCGCGAATGCTGTTATGGGCACCTTTCTCACCGAGCAGTTCCCCACTCACATGCGGGCGACGGGCTCTGCCATCGCCGGGACCTTTGCCATGAACCTGGGCCATGTGCTGTTTCCTCTGGGCGTGGCCTTCGCGGTTGAACCGCTGGGCTGGGAATGGGCCTTTGCCCTGGCCACGGTGCCGCCGCTGTTTATTGCCGGTCTGGCCGCCCTTGCCATGGAGAACAAAGCCTCGGGCTTGGATATCGACGAGGTTGCCGAGTAATGGGCCGTCCGCTGTCGACGGCGGTGCTTGGGGTGTCGTCGCTTGATTTGGCTCGGTCGTTCTATGGCGACCGCATTGGCCTTGAGGCCAGCGCGGAAACCAAGCTTGCAGGTGCTGGGTTTGAAGCCCATTGGCGGTTGCCTGCCCGGTCAACAGCGCGGGCTGTGATGTTTGCGGCGGGCGCGTCAAAGGTTGGGCGTGTTCTGGCCATTGAATTTGAGACCGAAAATCGCGTGACGATTCCCCAACCCGGAGACCGCACCTATCGCGGTTTGTGGAACCTGAACTTTTATGTGGATGATATTCGTGCAACCACAAAAGCGTTACAGGCTGAGGGCTACGCGTTTTGGTCTGAGCCTGTGGGCTATGAGGTAAGTGCGCAAGCCGGGCAGCCGGTGGAAGTGTTGTTTGATGGCCCGGATGGTTTAGCGATCAATCTGGTGGAATTGACAGGCGATGATTCCACATCGATCGGAAAACTGCGGCGGGAGGTCGAGGCTGAGGGAAAAACACCAACCGGGTTTACGCCGGTTTCAACCACGTCTCATTCCATTATCGATCACGACAAAGCACTGGCGTTCTACCAGAACGTTTTGGGGCTGCATGTGATTATTGATGAGGTGCTGGACAAGCCCGCAAGCAATCATTTTCTGGATCGTCCGGACGGCGCGCAGACGCGCGCAACGTTTGTGTCTGCGGATCACCCCTTTGGCAAAATCGCACTGTCGCATCCGTTGAATTATACCGCGCCGACAAAAGGTGAAACTCAGGTGCCGCCCAACATTGGCTATCTGGCGCAAAGTTTTCTGGTGCCTGATTTGAACCAGGCGCTCCAGGCTTGTGATGCTGTGGGTGCCGTAAGGTTTTCTGATCCGGTGGATA
>CAYGSZ010000202.1:0-4907 GCA_964352705.1 uncultured Rhodobacterales bacterium | reverse complement strand
ATGCTATGGCGCGGCTTGCGGGTGTGCCTTTGGCCAACAGTCGTTTGTTGATTCACGATCCCGGCGGCTCAGGTTTAGAAACCCTTTGTGTGCGTGCCGACTTACCGGCAGCTATTCGCCCCGCTGTTAAAGCGGCTGTTGCGGTGACAGATGAAACCGAGTTCGATGATCGGGCCGGGGCGGCGGAACGCTATAGCCGCCGCGTGATCGAGCGTGTGCTGACCCAGTATGAAGATCTCAACGCCGATTTTGAAACCGATGACCTGGACTACCTGCTCACCAAACTGAGTCAACTGCCCGCGACAAAACCATCGGTTCACTAGTTCTTGTTAACTTTTTCAGCGGTTCGCTGAAAGTTTACCATTCGCCGGTGTTCTTCATCGAGGCCCAGGGCTCTTGCGGGGGCAGGGCATCGCCGCTTTGCAGCAACTCAATTGAAATATTGTCGGGCGAACGCACAAACGCCATACGTCCGTCCCGGGGCGGGCGATTGATGGTCACGCCTGAGTCCATTAAATGCTGGCAGGTCTCGTAGATGTTATCCACGGCATAAGCCAGATGACCAAAGTTGCGCCCACCGGAATACTCTTCCGGATCCCAGTTATAGGTTAGCTCCACGGCGGCGTCTTCGTCGCCGGGGGCTGCGAGAAACACCAGCGTAAAACGCCCGCCTTCATTATCCCAGCGGCGCAGTTCTTTCAGGCCCAGCTTGTTGCAGTAAAAATCAATCGAGGCGTCCAGGTCGCTCACCCGGACCATGGTGTGTAGATATTTCATGTGTGGTCCATTATAAGAGCTTGGATATGGCCAACCATGGCGTTAGCACCTTGCAAAGGCAAGCAAACCTTTATCAAGTGTCCCGTCTTTAAAAACCCAGGCTTTGTCGCTATAGACTGTTATTTTCTCTGAATTGAAGAGTTTGGTAGAGTAGATCCTTGTCTAAGGCGTTAGGTCGCAGGACTGAGTCGGCGGGTTGATGGCCCCAAAAGTGAGTGCAGGGCAGGCACCACCGATATCGCAGGCTCTTAAAGTTCGCACATAGAAATCAGAGCGCCGGTCGCCAGTTAGAACACTGTTAGGCAATGGCGTGATGATAACAGTATCGAAAAGTGTGCTTGCCAACCCAGTCGTGAACAAAGCATCGCCCCGCCAATTGTTGTTGGTGTCAGCCCCAGCGCAGGCCGTAATCGTTGAGAGGGTTTCGCATGTTCCGTCGGGTCCACCGTCGCATAATTGCACGCGAGCTTGATCAAGACCTCCATTGGCTTGCTGGCCAAACCGGCTGAAGCCGATCCGCAACCTATTCCAACGTTCTTCAAAATGGAAAATCAGAGTTTCTGTTTCCGCTTCGGAACCCGTTGGGTTGGCAATAGTTTCCAGACGATCCGTTGTGCCGTAGGAGTTGTTAATACCAAAGCCAGCATTAACGCCTGTGCCGCCTGATGTGTTGTCACGGGAATGAATTTCACCAATGGCAGAGATCATCACATCCAGAGCATCACCACCATCAGGGTATGTGTTGAAGTCCAGCCAAGCACGGTCCGTGTCCTCATTCTGATTGTCGTTTTCGCCAATAAGGGTGCGAATAGTATCTGGGTTTATTTCACCGCTATCCCCGATTCCAACACTGGTTGTCGGAACAGGTGTAAACGAGACACACCTAAACTCGGTGTCGCTGTTATTGTTGTCTGACACAAGTGTTGGATCAAAGGCGCAGTTTACGTCCGCGCCGCAGGCCTTGAAAGCGCCTACATAAAACCCTGAAAGTCCTTGGATGTCGCTTGAGTCTATGGGCTCAGGTATAATCTGCACCCGGTCAAAGTACTCTGTGCCGGTCAATCCAAAATCAGTTGAAATTACCATGGAACTAGCGGTCCCATTTGAGTTTCCGTTCAAATCACAAGTCCGGTAGGTTTCCGTCGCAACCAGTTGCTCGTCATCTGCAAGGTTGGTGTTGTAGGCCCTGAGCACCACTTGTTCGTTTAGTCCACCGAGGTAAGGGATATTGCCACCATTGGTGCTGGTATTATCGGTTGAGCCGAAGTCGCGCAGATTAACGGTGAATCTTCGGTACTGATTGTCGAATTCTACGGTCAGTTTTTCCCGGGCATCTAACGCATAAAATGTGGTTTCCGCTTGAAAGGGGTTTTGTCCCACATCAATGTTGGAGATCAGGTTGTTATCACTCACGCCCTGGTTGCCAATAAAGTCGTTCAGGTCGAGATAGAATTTGCCGCGTTCCATGAAAACACGCGTGTTGTCTGTTTCGCCGCCAGCCGTCGTTTCTGGAATGGATGCATAGGCTTGATCTAGAGTCAGATTCCCTGTTACTGCCCCGCCAAGATCTGTTCGAATGTCCTCTTCCGTAAAGTCTCGGGTCTGTGAGTCATCGCCAGCATAGCTCTTGGTGTCGTCAATCATAGCGTTGCCGACAATTAAGTCTGTGCGTTCAAAGTTAAGTCCAAAGCGCTGAATGGTCACTTCCCCGCCTCGATCAGCACTCGTGGGAGCCGCTGGCATGCCGGAGGTAAACCCAAACCGCAGGGCTTCCATGGCGGCGGTGTCAGCGATCTGGATGCAGGCGGAGATGTGAGGACGGCGACCCTCGGTCACGCCATCGTCGTAGTCGCTGGTAAGGTCGTCACAATCGGATGGGTCTGTACTGCAAGCCTCCGGCGTGGTCGCATTGCCGGTGTTCCAAACCCAACCGTCAAACCTAACTTCATCAGTTCCACACCCATTACCGTCATACCAGTGCAACTCGGTTCGCACCCGCTGAAAACGGGAATTGAAGGCGGAACCCTGATCAATCGGGTCGCCATTCTCCAGCCAAGTCTCGTCGCTGTTATCGTAATAGCAGGCTTCTAGAGTATCACCATCAGAGACAGAAACGTTGCGGGCAAAGCCAGTGCTTCGGCTTCCTGGTTCAATGCCAAATTCTGAGAATGGTCCACCAGCAAGCGTTGCTAAGTCATCACGGCAGACAGGACCGTTAAGATTACTGTCGGTTGCGGTGCCGACCGTGCCGCCTGGAGAGGCTGTTTCACCGACGTTACCAACACCAGTATACTCTAAACCGGCGTGATTGTTGTTTCCGAACACAATAGCGATGTGGTTGTTGGTCGGGTCAAAAATTTGTTCGTCCACACTTGTGCCGGGGGCGGTAAATGCACCCTGCGTATCAATTTCCAATCCAAAGCGGAACACGTCACTAGGTTGAGCCAGATCGGTATAATCTCCCGCGTCACTAACGGCTGAGGTTTCAGCAGGGGCTTCATCACCAAACCCAAGAAATTGGTCCGTGCCGCCACATGGCGGCTGAGGATTAAACCCAGTGCCTGGATTTGCACGGGTCACATCTGTTGGATCACCGCTGTTGGTTTTGTGCGCGAAATATCCCAGCACCAATCCGCTACCGCGTGTCGCTGCGCTGGTCGATTCAAAGAACACTTCTGCGTATTGCCGGATGGTGTATCCACGCAGAGGGTAGGTTGGTTCCGTGTAGCTGCATCCGCGTGTGTCAAAGGTGTCATTGCTGTTGAAGCGCAGCACTTCTTGTTCTGATCCATTCTCGCTGTCACCATCGGCATCATACCGGGTGCTATCAACAGAGTTTGTACTTTGGCTTGCATTATTGGCAGTGCGGACAAAAACGCGTGCGGTTTCGGCCCGGCTAAAGCCCACCTGGGCTCCCGGAGGCGCATTGATATCCTGTTCATTAATCACCGGGCATTCAACGGTGAAGGTCTCAGAGGCTTGGACCGCGCGCACAATATCATCGAATTCGCTGGTGCCATCGGTTTCGTCGAAAGGCCCCGCGCGGAATTCGTTGTTGGTGCCCGGGTCACATCCTGCCCCGGACGGATTTGGGCAGTTATCTAATTCAAGGGCTGAGGTTGGGATTTGAGTTTGATTGCCACTGTTGCTGTTATAGCCACCGAAGCCATTTTCGCCGTGACTGATGAGCGCATATGTAAAATCCGTGCCGCCCTCGGCTTCGTTTAACGTGCCAACCCGCGCGTTCTCTCCGTTGCAGACGCTGATATTGGTGTTGTCGACGATGTAGGTGATGTAGTTGCCCTGGGGGTCAATGGCGCTTGATCGCGGCAACCCAAGAGTCGTCCATGGGACGATGCCCCGGTTCAGGTTGCAGATGGTGCCATTATTCCCAACAGATGTGCCGAGACTACCAGGTATCGTTGGATCTGACGGACATGGCAGCAGGAAGTTGGCGTCCTGAATGGCGGCGACCTCAATAGCATCTTTGATAATATCAAAATTTGCCCGCTGGGCCTGCGTCACTTCTAAGCCGCGGCGGGAATTCATGAGTTGGGTCTGGCTGATGGCGACGCCCGCGGCAATAATCACAACCGTGATAATGACCAACGCTGCCTGCCCCGCATCATCCCGCACAGCATGATCCCGAGCAGCTTTAAGAGTTCGAAACCACTGAATCATGGCCTGAAATTTCATATTTTGAACCTTTAAGATCATCTTCTGCCTGCAGAAAAACCACACAGCTCTTAACCTACAGGATAAGGGCAATATATTCTTATAAATTGAAGTTAATTTTTGTTGCACACGTAATAAGTGTATCTCTGTGCTCAGGTGTCTCTTACATATATACCAAGTAACGCTTTAGTGTTGACTGGCGTTGCTGCGACGACTCAACCCGCCCGTCGCACGCCCGTTTTATTGGGCTTTGGCGCAATGTTTGAGGGGCCTTTACAGTCGTGCGGATCTTTAATTTAACGGCTGGGTTTATCAACGGGCCTTCATCGCGCCGTTCTTCAAGGCTTTTATGGCGTTTTCAAACAGCTCAGCCGTGCAGGTCACACCGTCCACGGTTTGACCCTGGTAAGACGTGCAGAGGTTAAGGGCACCCAAGGCGGTTGCACTGTCAGCGG
>CAYGSZ010000201.1:0-4921 GCA_964352705.1 uncultured Rhodobacterales bacterium | reverse complement strand
ACATGGGCCGATGCCTTTGCGCTGATTGCCAAAGAACTACAAGCCCTCGACGATCCCAATCAGGCGCTGTTTTACACGTCTGGCCGCACCTCTAATGAAGCCGCGTTTCTCTGGCAGTTATTCGTCCGCGCGTTTGGCACCAACAACCTGCCGGATTGCTCCAACATGTGCCATGAGGCTTCTGGCGTGGCGCTTAAGGAAACCATCGGCATTGGCAAAGGGGCTGTGCTGCTCGAAGATATGGAGCACGCTGATGCTATATTCATCTTTGGTCAGAACCCGGGCACCAATCACCCTCGCATGCTTGGGGATCTGCAAAAAGCGGCAGAACGCGGCGCAAAGATTGTCACGGTAAATCCCTTGCGAGAACGTGGCTTGGAAAAATTCGCCAATCCTAAAAGCCCACGTGACATGCTTGGTGGTGGTGGCACGTCTCTGACACATTTATATTTGCAGCCTCAGGTCGGCGGTGATCTCGCGCTCATCAAGGGCATACTGAAGGTGATTGTCGCGGCTGATGAGACCGCGCGATCCAAGGGTGAAAAGCCCGTCATTGATTGGGCTTTTATTGAAACACACACCCATGGAATAGATGCGCTCATCGAGGACGTGAAAGCTGAGTCCTGGGATCGAATTGTTGCGCAGTCTGGGGTCAGCCAGCATGACATCAACCAGGCCGCAGATATTTATATGGCCGCTGACGCTGTGATCTGCACCTGGGCCATGGGGCTCACCCAGCATGTCCATGGCGTCGAGGCCATACAAGCGATCAGCAATCTTCTCTTGTTGCGCGGTAACATCGGTCGCAAGGGGGCGGGGCCATGCCCTGTGCGCGGACATTCCAATGTCCAGGGCGACCGGACAATGGGGATTACGGAACTCCCGACAGAAGAATTCCTGGACAGTTTAAAGCGGGTTTTTGAATTTGAACCGCCACGCACGCCGGGTGTGAATACGGTTGAAGCTCTTGGGGCTATGGTGGATGGCAAAGCGAAAGTTCTGCTGGCCATGGGCGGTAATTTTGCGGCGGCGTGTCCGGATTCTGATGTCACTTACGAGGCTCTCAAAAGTCTAAACCTGACTGTTCACGTCTCGACAAAACTCAACCGCAGCCACGTTATTCATGGCAAACAGGCGCTGATTCTGCCAGCGCTGGGGCGCACCGAAATCGACGAGCAGAAAACAGGTCGTCAGGCTGTGACGGTTGAAGATTCCATGTCGATGGTCCATTCCTCCGCTGGCTTTAACCGACCAGCGTCAGATCAATTGCGTTCTGAGCCGTGGATCATTGCCGAGATGGCCCGGGCCGTTTTGCCAGGGTCGCGAATCGCGTGGGAAGCCTTCCGCGATGACTATGCGTTGATCCGCGACAAGATCGAGCAGGTGTTCTCAGACTTTGAAGGCTTTAACGAAAAAATTCTGAGAGAAGGCGGGTTTTGGCTCGGAAATGCTGCCAAAGCGCGTCAGTGGGATACGTTCAATAGTAAGGCCAACTTTGTCGCTCATGCGCTACCAGAGCAGACCTTGCGCGAGGCCGCTCAAGCGCAGACCACAGAGCGCGTGTTTTCGCTCATGACCTTCCGTTCGCACGACCAGTACAACACTACGATCTACGGTCCTGATGATCGCTATCGCGGAATTAAGGGGCATCGCAAAGTTGTCTTTATGAACCCGGCGGACATGGTTGACTGCGGCCTGAACGATACAGACTGGGTTAACCTCAGCACAGTATCGACAGACTCCCGCATCCGTATTTTGCGTCTGATGAAGGTCGTACCCTATGACATTCCGTCTGGATGCCTCGGTGCTTATTTCCCAGAAACCAACGTCCTGGTTCCGCTCTACGCCCACGGTGCGCGCTCTGGAACTCCTGCCAGTAAGAATATCCCAGTCACCATTCTCCGGGCTGATGCGCCTAGCGATCCAATGGATCCACGTGTGACGGGAATTACCCTAGAAAAGGAGACACGTTCCTCGCTTAAGAGCGATGGGGGATCATGATCAGCGCGATAAAGAAAAACCGCCGCCAGTTGCCCGGCAGCGGTTTAAAATTCTGAAGATATGCCGTGTCGGTTAGGAGCCGGCGGTGGCGATCTTTTGATCAAGGAAAGTGATCCACTTATCAGCATCTGACTTCGTATTTTTAAAGCGCGCAGAGCGCTGCATTGCAGTTTTAGCAGCCGTGAAGCGCTCCCGTTCCAGTTGGGAAATGCCAATCAACATCCACACCATACCTTGATCTTCATCGCTGAGGCCCTTTTTATCGAGGCTCTTCTGTAAGGCTGTTTCAGCCTCTGCCCATTGCTCATCCTGAAGATAGGCTTGACCTAGGCGGTAAGACAATTTTCCGTCGTCAGATCGATCTGCCGCCTCTTTGAGGGGCGGGATGGCTTTGTTGAATTCGCGAGAGTTAAAGTACGCGTTGGCGAGAACTTCTAAGTTCTCAGACTTCCGCTCAATTGTTCCGGCAGAAAACCCGCGTTGCATTACCTCAGCCGCTTTGATCGGGGTCTCGTGGTACATGTACATCCGGGCGAGGCGAACCAGCTCGGACTCTTCCGTTAAAAAGCCCTGTTTATCGGCCATAACCAGAACCGCGAAGGATTCCTTGTCTTTGTTCAATTCACCGTAGAGCGCGGCCAATTGCAGGAAGTAAGTCTTCTTGGTGGGGAAGAAATCGACCATCACTTCAAGCAGATCTGCGCCACTGACGTAGTCTTCCAACTCGAAGTAGGACGCGAGAAGCAGTTGATACCACTGTTCGCGAGGTTCTGGCTCCAAATCAATGGCTTCGATCACCAAAGGAATGGCCTGGCGGTATTGCTCGATCTGGAAGTAGGCGTTTGAAAGCAAAACCAGCGCTGCAGCATTCACGGATTCTGCTTCGCGGCGCCATTCTTCCAGAATCCGAATGGCGTCCTGGTAACGTTCAACGACCATATACAACTGGCCAAGATTGTACTTCGTAGATGTCACTTGACCTTGCGGCAGACCAATACCTTCGCTTGGGTTACTGAGGTTGATGGCATTCTGAAACGAATCGATGGCGCCTGGATAGTTTTCCTGCTCCGCGTAGAGATACGCGTAGGTCATCCAGATAGAAGCCTTTTCATACTCATTGGCATCGTCATCCGCCAAGGCTTCACGAAGTTGAATTTCAGCGGTGGCGTAATCCTTAAGCTCAATCGCCTCCTGCGCCGCTGTCAGGCGGTCGAAGGTTGGCTTTTTCATCGACTGTACTTTGATGGTGTTTGGCTTTTCAGCCGGTTCATCCTGGGCGTAAGCGACGCTGCCGGTAAACACCAGCTTACTATAATCCGCACCGCTTGCGCCAAACATGACGGCAAAGCTAACAATTCCCCCGAGTACGATCTTAATGCTCATTGGTCTTAGCCTCCTTTGTGCGACGGGTAACGCCGCGTCTCATATTTGTGCAGCTTACTGTTCTAGCTCAAACGTAATAACGACTTGGTTATTATATCGCCGGGCTGGGCGGCCATCGACGATTTTTGGCTTATATTTCCAGCGGGCCAGGGCGCGTTCCGCAGCGCGTTCAAAGTAGCCACTTGGCTCAGCCGCAATAACGATAATGTCTTCAACACCGCCGCTTTCGGTAATGGTGAAATCCAACTGCACCCAGCCGTTAATACCACGAGAGGCTGCCCGTTGCGGGTATTGCGGTGGCACACGGACCAGCGGAATAGCATCGCCGTCTGTGGGGGCTGCGAGGCCTGAGCGATCAAGATTAAGACCGCGTCCCAGGGCCGGTGCATTGATGCCGACACCGCCAGAATCCGGGGCGGTCGTGTTTGCCAAGTTCATTGGTGGCGGTGGTGGTGGTGTATCAGGCTTGTCCGGCCGTTCAGGAATGGCGCGGTCCTTGGCCTGAACGGTCTCATCACGTTCCACACGGGTGAAATCAATTGCCGCGCCCTGAACTTCTTCGGTCATGGCGTCCATGCCGTTGTTGATGAGGTAATTCATCAACCAGAACAGAGCAATGGTGACGACAACGGCTAGAGGGATGCTCATCCCGATCCGCATAGTGTTGGAATTCATCGCTTACTCCCTATCTTTGGAGAACCGTTGTTTATAAGACGGTCTCCGGAGATGGATCCTTGGATCTGGCGGACCACTTTGTGGCTTATTCTTTTGACGTCGAAATCGCTGTTGCCGGCGCTCCGGCTTGGCGCACCTGGTCCATGACTTGCATCAGAACACCAGATTTAGATTTTTGGTCCGCTTGGATCACAACAGATCCAAGCGGGTTTTCGGCCAGAAGTTTCTCAACACCGGCACGCACGGCAAGGACGTCTGTTTCTTTGTTGTCCATCCATACGGAATCACCGGGGCCGATGGCGATCAGAATGCTGACGCGGCGTTGATCTTCTGCCGTTTGAGCATCTGGCCGTATGATTTCCAGACCGGCTTGTTTAACGAAGGTTGCGGTCACGATGAAGAAGATCAACATGATGAACACGATGTCTAACATCGGGGTCATATCGACGGCGGCTTCATCTTTTTCTTTAGCAGCGAGACGGGATGCCATAGGTTTTCTCCGTTCTCTATTGAAGTTCGGCGATGGAAACCCCAGCCGCGCCAGCAAGGCGCGCCTGGTCCATCACACCGACCAATAAGTTGCTTTCCGATTGCGGGTCCGCTTGAACAACCACTGAACTGTCTGGGTTTTCAGCAATCAGTCGTTCCACGTTGGCGCGCACAGCACGAACGTCGATGTCACGTCCATCCATGGAAATTATGCCGGTCTCTGAAATCGAAATCAAGATCGTCACATTCTGCTGTTCTGGCGGGGGTTGATCGGAATCAGGGCGTGTTACATCGAGCCCGCGTTCATTGACGAAGGTCGCGGTCACGATGAAGAAGATCAACATGATGAACACAATGTCCAACATGGGTGTCA
>CAYGSZ010000200.1:0-4942 GCA_964352705.1 uncultured Rhodobacterales bacterium | reverse complement strand
GTCGCCGGTTGGAACTCAACATTAATCTCAAAAAACACTTCGTTCTCAGCGACTTTAAGCAACGCCGTCTGGTTGTTCACAACAGTAACGCGGGGGCTCGACAGCGTACGTGTCGTGCCAAAGGCATTGATCAGAGACACAGCCACATTGAGGTCGAGGTCTGTGTTGTTCCAGATCAACCCAATAGTCGGGTCTGGAAACGCATCGGTCGCAACGTTTCTGGAAAAGTTAGAGGTGAAATCAAGCGATTGATTGTCCCCCATGAAAGGCCCTTGCGCCGCCGCACCAGTCAGAGGGTCAATGCCCCCGAAAGACGACCAATCGACGCCGGTGCGGAACTGATCAGATAAGGTGACTTCAACAATTTTGGCTTCAATCAGAACCTGAGCCAAAACGGAACGGCGCAGACGGTCAATGTAATCTGCGATCAACCTCTGTTGTTTTTGACTGGCAAACACCGTGACGATGCCAGCCTGCTGATTGACGGAGAAAAACGCACTGCGGATGCTTGCGCCTTGCGACGGCTGACCGATTGATCTAGGGGCCGCAGCGGAATCTGGGGCCGCTGATAACGGGTTTTCAGGCACGACCGCGCCGAGCTGGGTATTATCGTCATCATTTTCAGCACTCGCGTTGGTGTCATCCACACCACTCGGCGTTGTTGTCGGCGTAAAGGCCTGCTCACGTGCGTCAGCATTTGAGCGCGTCTGGGTATTGGTGGCTCCAAGAATCTGCTCAATACCCTCGCCCACCGAAGACCAGAAATCGGAGTTTGAGGACGACGAGACGCTGACGTCAGACTGGCTTGTGCCACTGCCACCACCGGCCCCTTGGATGGCATTGCTGACATCGGTAGTGGTTTGGCTGGTGCTAGAGGCTGTACGGGTCAAATCCGGGTAATCAAGCCGGTAATACTCAATAAACGGCTCGTCCAGCTCGACCTTCAGACTGTTATTGCGGAACTTATACCGCAGTTCACCCAACTCGGCGATGCGCTCGATAACCTCAACAAAGGGACGGTCTGTGGCGGTGTAAATAATGCCGCCTGAAATCCGCGGGTCCATTTCCAAATCAACGCCGGCCTTGCGGGCCAGTTCGATAAGAATGTCGCGCAAGGGCGTTGAATCAGTGACCGAAATGGAGACCCGGCGCACATCGGCAAGCTCAGGGGCTGATGGAGCGGCCAACACCGGTTGGAAGTCAGGGATGGGCGGCTCTTCCATCTGCGCGCCCTGCTCTGGCGCGCGGCGGTTAAGGAGTTGCTCATAGTCTTCTTTTTGCAATCCGGCAGAGGGATCGTAATCCGTTAATTCTGAACAGGAGGCCACCAGCATCGCAGCCGTTGCCAGCAACAGTCCACGCGCAGCTTTGCTCCTGGTCTGCAACAGATCAGTGACCGGCAAAAGATCGGTTCTCAATTTCATTTTGGGCATCCCCTTCCCCCATTGTTCTGACATGTGGTCAAAAATCGCCACTTTTTAAGCAGAACAATACTTCTTAACCCTTAAGATGAGCGTGTCTAAAAATCAGACTCGTCCAGCTTTAAGGCTTTTCCCGCCATTATGCTATCAGAAATGGCCTCTATGCGACAACACACTGATTGCGCTTTTTACAAGCTTTTCCAACCCGTTTCGCGTCACAAGAATACGATAAAGGCCCCTGCGCACAAAGCCGGGCCAAACGGAATCTGAGTCTCAGACCGTCTTAAGACATACCAAGCCGCCAGCGCGAGAGAGACCGCAGCCGTGACGATCAAAAAATACGGCACGGTTTCAAGTGACAGCGGCACCGACAACGCGGCCAGCAATTTGACGTCGCCCCAGCCTAGCCCTGGCTTTTTTTCAATAATCCGGCCCAACATCCTTAAACCGATGCCAATCACACCAGCTAAAATGACCGAGACACCAACATCTAAGAGAGATCGACCGTCCAGCCACGCCAACGCACAACACAGGCCGAACACAAACAAAACCAGACCGTTGGGCAAGCGATGAAACTCAAAATCAGTGACCGTCAAGGACAGCAGGCCAATGGCAAGCCCCCACATCACCAAGACCCGCGCGCCATTTGAGGCATCAGACGGCATGTCAGACGCCAAGACAACCGCGACAAACAAAATACCGCAGGTCACTTCGATGAGGGGATAGCGCCCAGACACTTTGGCCTCGCAATGTCGGCATCGCCCCCGAGACAGCAGCCAGGAAAATACCGGAAAGAGATCGCGGGCTGTGAGAGCCGTCTTACAGTTCGGACAGGCCGATCTGCCACGGACAAAGTCCTCGCCGCGCGGCAGCCTGTAGGACAGCGCGGTCACGAAACTCCCGCAGATCAGACCCAATAGGGCGACAAAGGCCAGACCAATCGGGCCACGCGCGAATTCAATAAAATCCGTATGTTGCAATCAACGCTCTGGGTCTGAGGATGATTGAGGCGGAGCATCAGGCGGTGCACCAGAAATGACAGACACCGCCTTGCCGATCGTGTCTTTTGCCCAAAACTGCAACGTTGGGCTGAGCACAAACAACGCTGCTACGGCAGCGACTTCCAAGGCGATCACCCCAACAAGCACGCGGCGCGCGGTGCTGCGGTTAAATCTGACCGGTCGCGCAATATGCGGCGAATCCTTAATAGCGGCAGCCGCGTGCTTTTCCGTAACCTGAATGGCCCCCTCGCCATAGGCCACGAGCAACGCCTTATCCGCCAGAATATTGATGACTCGCGGCACAAACTGGGCGCTGGCGGCCAGCAATCGAACCGCCCCTTCGTCAAAAACCGGGAACTCAATACCGTCCAAGCGGCTCGCCGCCAGTCGATGTTTTATGTAATGAACGGCCTCATCCATCGTCAGCGGCCCGGTATTGAAAGAAAACCCGATGCGCTGGATGATCTGGCGAAGGTTCGGTTGGCTGAGCAAATCATCCAGCTCGCTTTGACCGAACATAACGATCTGCAGCAACTTGTGACGCTCTGTTTCAATGTTAGACAACAGCCGGATCGTTTCCAGCCCCTCGGCCCCTAAGGCTTGCGCTTCGTCGATAATGAGAACCGCATTGCGGCCAATGGCATGTTGCTCAAGGAGAAACGTATTTAAATCCTGAAGCATTTGTGTGCGTGTGCCGGCCTCAAGACCAAACTCCCCACAAACCAATCCAACCAGACTTTCCGGATCACATTGTGGGGCATTCAAGTACGCCACCGCATCGTTGGACCCGACCAGCTTGCGCAGCAAAAGACGGCACAACATGGTTTTGCCGGTGCCGACGTCGCCAACAACTTTCAGGATGCCCGTGTTGCGGGTGATGCCGAATTGAATCGACTGGATGATCTCCACATGCGTGTCGATCGGGAAGTATTGATTGGTGTTCGGGGTCAGGGTGAAAGGATGTTCCCGTAACCCAAAATGCGCAAGATAAGGCATCAGCCGTTCCGGACGGCGTTCGTTACAAGGTTTTCAGATAACGCACACGGCGCTCAATGTTGGCCCGGGAGAGATCCCCCGCAACACCACCATTAAGAATACCGGCGAGCACCCGCTCGTACGAAATCACGGCTTGTTCTGCACGTCCCAAACGGTCGAGCAGGACTGCCAGATTGTATTGGTACATGACCGTCGCGGGGGCCATTGACGCAGCCTCACGGAGATAGGCCAGAGCCTGGGGGTTTGATCCCATACGGGCATAAAGCAAGCCAATCTGGGCTTTTACCGGGCTAAAACTGGGGTATTCACGCTCAAGATCCAGCAACCGACTGAGCGCCTCGTTGGGCGCGCGCGCGCTGTAAATCGTTGTCAGATTTGTCAGCGCCTCGCGGTTACTTGGGTCGATGCGCAACACCGTCTCATAGCCGACCCGCGCTTCCTCAAGACGACCAAGTCTTTGCAGCGAGGCACTGCGGCCCAACTGGGCCATCACACTTGTCGGCTCAGACGCAATGGCTTGGGTGTAAAGCTCAAGAGCAGAGCCCACATCACCCCGGACCAGAGCGTTATAGCCAGCCGTTACATTGTCCTGCGCAGATTGCGAAACCTCGCGAACCTGAACCATGTCTCCGGCCCCGGCGAATTCAGCATCAGCTCGGCGAATTGAAATGGGCGGGCTTAATACGCGCGCCGGTGAATCCGGACCGAGCCTCGGCATGGGATCAGATTGTGTGGGCTGAGCTTGAGCAGGCGCTGGTGCCGCCGTTCTTTGTGCGGAAGCAGGAGTTGGCACAAGAGCAACCGGTGCTTGAACACCGTTACCTGATGCCACCACACTTGAAGTCACCATAGGCGCTGACGGCGCAACAGCAGGCGCGGGAGCGGGAGCAACTGGGGCGGCAAGAGCAACCGACGCGTCTGGCACAACCGCAGCGTTTTCGTTAGAAGCCAAACCTGATGCGTCGGACTCTGCACCCAATTGACTGCTCAGTGCCGTATCCGACGTTTCTATAATAGCTGTCGCTGTAGCGGTATCCGTTTGCGCTTGAGAAGCGGTAGAATCAGTCGCAGGCACAGCAAGGGTAACGGGCTGTTGCGCAACTTGAACAGAAGCCGGTTGATCTGCGTCGATCAAGAAGAAGACCGCCACGCCTACGACCGCCAAAACCACAGCTGACGCTACACCAGCAATACGCCAGTTCACATCACTGGACCGCTGTGACGACATGGAACTTGAGCCAGAGAAGCGTTGCGGATCAAACGCCCCAACCGCGTCACCATCCTCATCGGTGCCATGAACAGCGGCCTGTTCTTCGTTCTCTTTAGCTGCTTTCTGAAGCGCCTTGTATAATACGCTCATGCGCTTTCCCGTCCCCGCTTCGGTCTGACCTTAATCGATCTGCCGAATGCCCCCATCCGAACGCACCCACATAGTGAGACAGATTCGGCCTTTTATAACGACCATTTACTATGCCAAATCCTATACACAAAGCCCAAAAGGCGCAAGCAAACTGGGTTGCACCT
>CAYGSZ010000199.1:3701-4963 GCA_964352705.1 uncultured Rhodobacterales bacterium | reverse complement strand
TGGCCATCATATCAAGCGTGACTTGCAACGTGGACGGCAAGCCATACAAAACCATGCCGATGGAATCGCCGACCAAAAGCACGTCTACATGAGCGTCCATTAACGCTGCCATAGGCGTAGAATAGGCCGTTATACAAACAATTGGCTCTGCGCCTTTGCGGGCGGACAAATCACGCACCGTTGCGCGTTTTTGTGATGTGGGAGAGGTTGTACTCATGGGTCACACTCCGGGTTTTGAGCTAGCGCTTATCTCTCGCAGCGGGGTTTACCCTATTCACAGTTTGCGTGGTAGGGGCTGGATTGTCAGGAGCCGCAGCCTTGATCACTGACCTTTATGTGGGCAAGAGAATCTCAAAGATAGCGCCGTCAGACGACGACTCGCGCAACATCAAATCTCCCCCCTGAGCCCGAATTGCTTCACGAGAAATGGGCAGCCCCAGCCCAGACCCGCCAGACCGGGCAGAGCCAGAGAAGGGCACAAACAGATTTTCGAGCGCTTTCTTAGGCAGACCAGGACCATTATCAGAAACAGTGCAAAAAATATCGTCAGCAGCAGTTTTAACATCAACAGAAATTTCAGTTGCCCCTGACTCTGCCGCATTTCGAACCAGATTTTCTATGGCGCGGCGCAGCAAATCCGCATCTGCACTGATTGTGATTGTGTCATTTGACCTAAAAACAACACCGCATCCGTCCAAAACGGGTTCAAGCGCAGATTTAATTTCAGCAAAATACGGCTTCAGAGAGATTTCAGATTTTTCGACACGAGGCGGACCTTCTTTTGCAAACCTGAGTGTTTTAGTACATAGGTGAATGGCACGATCGATGGCTTTAACCAACCCTGAGGTAATGCGTCGCACTTCCGGGTCTGCGGATTGTTCAAGGCGATCAGATTCCAGCATCGCTGTCGCCAAAATATTTTTTAGATCATGAGACACCTTGGTCACGGCAGTCCCGACATCCGCCAATCGCTCTTGTTGCATCAGCGCCGTGCGAAGCTGACCTTGCATCTCGGTGAGGGCACGTTCAGCAATCCCAACTTCATCGGTACGCTCGCCGGGGTGCATAATCTTTGTTGAGTCTTGTGGTGCCTTTTGGAACGCAACCATATTTGCGGTCAGGCGTTTTATCGGTCGCACAGCCAACCACTGAATACTTAGAAACACTAAAGCGGCCGTCACCATTGATATAAGAAGACTAAGTAAAAAAATTCTTACGCCGTAGCTGATCAACGCCTGCCGCAAAGGTTTTTCAGGCAAGAT
>CAYGSZ010000199.1:0-3601 GCA_964352705.1 uncultured Rhodobacterales bacterium | reverse complement strand
CGTTGCAGTTCAGGATCAACCATCTCGGCAGCTTCAAGAGCGGTTAAGGTCAGATGGGCTGCATCCAACTTGGTCTCTAAATACTGCACACGGAATCGGGCAATCGACGGTGCGAAAATAAAGACTTCACAGAGCATCACAAAGGCGACCGTTAACCAGAGGAGTCTGGCGGACAGCCCGAAAAACAACCCGGTTGTCTTTTCTGGCCATTGAGGTCTTGTGCGCTCCTGGGGGTCAGCCATCGCTCATCCAAACAACGATAAAAACTTCACCACCCAGCGCGTCTTTGTGCTGTAAAGCGACGGTGTGTAGTACGCTCCAGCTACCCGCTTGGAAAGCTCACCAAGCGTTGGATAGGGCGCTATCATCCCTGCCATTGCGCTAATCTTAAGGCCTTGTGACAAGGCCAATATCCAAACCTGGATCAACTCTCCCGCCTGCGCTCCCGCTATGCCACAGCCAAGTATACGACCGTTCTTTGCGACCACAGCTTTGATCAGCCCATTCGTTTTAAGTTCTGCCCGGGCGCGATCATTTTCCTGATAGGGCCAAGTAAGAACACGAATACTATCGCCATGCTCTTCACGCGCCTGCGCTTCGGTCAACCCGACTTGTGCCAATTCTGGGTCGGTATAGGTCACCCACGGCACTGCGGAGTGGTCTGCTTTCGAAGGTAATCGAAAGAGAGCGCTCCGAATCACAATGCCTGCATGATAGCCCGCCACATGGGTGAACTGCAGCCCACCAGCGCAGTCGCCAATGGCATAGATCTTACGATTGGATGTGCGCAGACCAGCATCGACAACAATGCCGGATTTAGTTTTATCAACGCCTGCCGCCTCAAGGTTTAAACTGTCTATGGCCGCCTTGCGACCTACGGCAATCAGCAGATGAGAGCCAGATACCGTTTCAGGTTTTCCGTCACGCTCGAAGGTGACAGACACACCATCTTCTGATTTGGCGGTGCGCGTTACCGTCGCGCCTTCAACGAGGTTTGTTTTTTGGGCGCGCAACGTGGTCCGCACGACCTCAGCCAGATCGGGATCGTCTTTGGGTAGGATTTTGGTCGCCTCAATCACCGTGACCTCGCACCCGAGCTGACGGTGCGCCTGCGCCATCTCGCATCCGATAGGACCGCCACCTATGATGATGAGATGTTGAGGGGCCGCCGTAAGGTCAAAAACAGTCTCATTGGTCAGATGCGGCGTCGCGTCCAAACCCTTAATCGGTGGCACAAAGGCCGATGATCCGGTCGCGACCACAAATCGCCGTGCGCGAACGAACTGGCCGTTCACCTCAACTTCTTTTGGCGATGTAAATTTCGCCTCGCCTTGAATAACGTTGACGCCCAAACCTTCAAAACGTTCGACCGAATCATGAGGGGCAATCCCCGCAATCACATCATGCACATGGGTGTGGACAGCTTCATAGTCGATCTCGGGCACGTGTTCTGCAATCCCAAATGGGCTGGATGATCTATGCCCATGGGCAGCATGTCCGGCGGCCAGCAAGGCTTTAGATGGCACACAACCATAGTTGAGGCAGTCACCGCCCATCTTACCTTTTTCGATTAATACGACCGAGGCCCCCATCTGCACGGCTCCAGCCGCGACAGACAGCCCGCCGGACCCGGCACCGATAATGCACAAGTCAGGCTTAAGAGTTTTCATCATTGGTCTTCCTCGTGTCTTTCCTCAAGCGCTTTACTGCGGACGCGTTTGTAAATCACCGGGATGAGAGCGAGGACAGCCAGCCCAAGTAAGGACCCAATGACCTCGGGGCGAAGCAACACAGCAGCGGGATCAACATCTCCGCCGGCATCAAAAACAGCACCCAATCCATCCCCTACAAGCGCATAGACAAAGGCGCCGGGGATAATACCAAGGGCCGTGCCAGCCAAATAAATCCGAACGGGCACATTCAAAAAAGCGGGTACCAAATTCACGATGAAAAACGGAAACAGCGGCACCAGACGAAGCACCAGCATATAACTAAATGCATCCTCTTGGAATCCAGCCCTCATGCGCTCAATTGCGCCCCCGGCCTTGCTGCGCAACATGTTCCCGAGAACATAACGCGCCAAGAGGAAAACCAGAGTCGCACCGATCGTTGCAGCGATCACAATGTAGACGGTCGCCGGACCGGCAGAAAAAATGAACCCGCCAGAAATGGAGAGCCAGACAGCGCCAGGAATGGAAAATGTCACTGCCAGGATATAGACAGCAATAAAGACAGCGACCGCGCCCAGATAGTTCTCTGCGACAAACTGAAGAAGCGTTTCTCGATTCTGCCGTAATCCCTCGAAAGACAGCATGTCTTGAACTCCAGTGGACAGCACAATCGCGATCAATCCGACAAATACCGCTAAAACGACCAAGCGCTTGATGATGGGGTGACCGGATTGCTTAGACTCTGAAGGCGGATCACCAGCGGGAGAGGCGTCTGTCATAGTGTCACTAGTGTCCTTATTTATCGTGCTGAGTTGAGCCAAAGCGCTAAAAATACTGGGAAAAGAACCTTAAAACTGCCCTTTATATTAATCGCATAGCACTCAAGCTTAGGCCTGACCATTCAGGTTTACGTGAGCAGAAGGATAGAACCGGCTGAAACCAATAGGATTTTTCAGTTCTGAGGTCTTCTTGGTTACGAAGGACTCATTGACACCCCGCCGCACCGCAGCTATACACCCTCTGGCTTTGGCTGAAACCTGCCACTTTCGGGTGGTTGGTACCCTTTTTTAGTTCGATAGCGGAGACACCCTCGTGAAACAGACGTTTCAACCGAGCAGACTAGTACGCAAGCGTCGCCACGGGTTCCGCGCTCGCATGGCCACCAAAGGTGGCCGTAAAGTGCTTGCGAGCCGCCGTGCCAAAGGCCGCAAGCGCCTTTCTGCCTGATTTTTGAGCCCTAGCGGAGGAACCGGACCATGGGACACCCCCTGGGCCGCCTGAAGCGCCGGGAAGATTTTCTACGAGTCGCAGCTGCCCGGAAAAAACGGGTTTCAACTGGATTCGTTTTGCAAGCCTGCTCTCACCCAGACAATATCACCATGATGCGCGTTGGTTTCACAGCCAGCCGTAAGGTTGGTGGTGCAGTTGAACGCAACAAAACCAAGCGACGTTTGCGTGCCGCAGCAGCAGCTGTACTTCCTGAGTTGGGAAAACCCGGGACTGATTATGTCATTATTGGCCGACGGGACACGGCGACAATGCCCTTTGACGCGTTAGAAAGCGACCTGCGCCGCGCCGTAACCAAAGTGCTCGAGTCGAAGGACCGGCAAAGATGACAATGTTACAGCAGGTCCTGAAATCACTTATTGCGGCCTATCAAGCAATTGTATCCCCCTTGCTTGGACCGCGGTGCCGGTATCATCCAACCTGCTCAAATTATATGAGCCAGGCCGTTGAGCAGCACGGTGCCTTGCGCGGTGTCTGGCTTGGCCTTAGACGTCTTGCGCGCTGCCATCCCTGGTCTGAGGGTGGCCACGACCCTATCCCCCGTGCGCGCACCCATGCTGCAACTCAGCCGCCACAAGATCAACCTTCTTCTCTCACCAGCGCGAAAGCGGAGTCATGACCGACCAACGCAATATGTTTCTAGC
>CAYGSZ010000198.1:2556-4975 GCA_964352705.1 uncultured Rhodobacterales bacterium | reverse complement strand
ATGCCAATGCCATGCTCACCCGTGCAGGTGCCGCCCATCTTGAGGGCGCGCTCGACCATGCGGCGATGAAGATGCTCGGCTTCCTCAATCTGCTCTGGCGCATCCCGATCCATGATAAAACACACATGAAAATTTCCATCGCCGACGTGGCCCAGCAGCGGTGCTGGAAGTTCGCTGGCGTCCAAGTCAACCTTGGTTTCCCGAATACAATCGGCGAGTCGCGAAATCGGCACACAAACATCTGTAACCAGCCCAAGCGAGTCCGATTTTAGCGCCAACCCGGCATAATAAGCATTGTGTCGAGCCTGCCACAACTTGGTACGGTCTTCCGGCTTGTTAGACCATTTAAAAGCCCCACACCCATGGTCAACCGCTATAGACTCAACAGATAAAGCTTGTTCTGCCACGCCAGCGTGAGACCCATGGAATTCGAGGAACAGAGTGGGCGCGACCTCCAACGATAAGCCGGAGTAACGATTGACTGCATCTATACTGACTTCATCCATCAACTCGATGCGGGCGATGGGCGTTCCCAGCTGAATCACGTTAATGACGGTTTCAACGGCGTCATCAATGGACGGAAAACTGACAACCGCAGCCGCCGTCGCCTCTGGGATGCCGTGTAAACGCAGCGTGATCTCGGTGATGATGCCGAGCGTCCCTTCAGACCCCGTGAACAACCGCGTAAGATCATACCCTGCGGCAGACTTGCGCGCACGGCCACCGGTTTTCACGACAGACCCATCGGCCAACACGACGGTTAGGCCCAGCACATTCTCGCGCATGGTGCCGTAGCGCACTGCATTGGTGCCAGACGCCCGGGTCGCCACCATACCGCCAAGGGTACATTCCGCGCCGGGATCAATAGGGAAAAACAGGCCAGTATCTCGTAAATGCGCGTTGAGAGCACTGCGCATGACGCCAGGCTGGATGATGCAATCCATATCTTCGGGATGAACAACGACGATCTGATTCATACTGGTCAGGTCAACACAGACACCGCCGTTTATGGCTTGGACCTGCCCTTCTAACGAGGTTCCGGCGCCAAAAGGCACGATAGGCGTATTGGTGTCAGCGCACAGCTTCACAACCTCGGCCACCTCGGCTGTCGACTTTGGAAACACTACAAGATCAGGCGCAGACGAGGGGTGCCAGGATTCGCCTCGACCATGCCGCTCCAGAACATCCTTATTGATGCTGCATTGCTCTGGGAAACGCTCTTGGAGCGCAGAGATCACTTTCAATACAGGACTGCTACCATCATCCATAAATACCTGCGACATCCCTTATGGGCGTGGCGCTCCCTGATCTTTAAGGCGGCACAATGTATAGAACCAACCCAGGTTCAAGCCAAAGCGGTCGGCGTCATCAACGGCGTAGCCGTATGCAATGGGGACATAATTGCCCTTCTCGTGAATCCGGAACAGTGGAAACTCACGTTCAGACGGCGATGAAAACTCGCGCGTATGCAATTGAAATTCTAAAGTGCGACCATCCGGCCACGCAATGTCTGTCTGACCGCCTTGATCATGCACTTCGATTTCGGTCAGAAACTCTGTCTCGCGCATATCGCCTTCAAGGTTGTAATTCACCGTGCAGACAAACCAGCGGGCTTTGCGCATTTGAATCCAGGCGTAATTTGCGCCTTCGGTCTGATCCCATGTCACCTCGCCCGTCTCACGACTAATTTGACGATCCCGCGTCCAGTTATAATCCGGGCCGAGCACAACTTGATATTCAAACCATTCTTCGTCGCCGCAAGAGTCTCGCTTCATGCCGCCATTAAACTGACCGCCTTCGTAGCGCATATACACCGTGCAGGGATCAGAAAACGCCCGCAGTTCGTCCAACTTGATCCCGGCCAAACGCTCGGCATCAAGACGCGCGCCAACCATATGATCGTGGCCATCCTTAAAAGCGTAAAGCTGTACTTTTACGGCCTGCTCCGCCTCGTTAATGCTGAGATTGTAAACGCGAATACGTGAAATATTTGCCGGGTCGTTGTTCAAGTATTCTTCAACATACAGGACGTTCTCGCCCAACTCGGGCATGTCCAACTTGACGTAGTGGGAATGGATGCGGAACACCGGTTCATAAACATGGATGGAAATCCCACCCCCGGACTGGCGCACGATTTGCTCGTGGTTGTCATATTCTCCAGGCCACCATTGCATAATGAGACTAAGGTGCCCCTCAAGCTCGCCCTTTGTGAACGTCTGCGCCTGTGCAGATAACACCGGCATCATTAACATCGCTGCCAGAACCACCGCACTCAAGATTGTTCGCATCACCTGACCTCCCATTCCAAATGTGCAGCTTAAGCGCTCTTTGGCTCGTAACCCATCACGCTGACCAAAACACCATCGGGATCATAGAAAATCATTTCCGTGTAGGTGCCTGCCTTCATGTAATCGCTGTC
>CAYGSZ010000198.1:0-2456 GCA_964352705.1 uncultured Rhodobacterales bacterium | reverse complement strand
CCCTGACCCGCCGCGCGGCTTTGGCTGGCGGACTGACCAGCATGGGACTTTTGGGGCTTTCATCAGCAACAACCTTCGCACAAAACGGGATCAACAAGAACAAGCTCTACGTCCAACTGCGCGGAAATCTCGATGGCACTGATGGTCTGTGGGCTTACAGCGGAGCCTATTGGGGCAAGCCACAAGGCGAGATTGCCCGACAACTTTTCAAAGTAGATGGCCTAAGCTTCAATGCAATGACCTTGCGCGCCGACGGTGGCGTTGAGCAGAAAATGATTGAGTGCGGGTTCTGGCAAGACCCCAAAACCGGTGCGCTAGCCGATAATTGGGTCAACCCGATGAACGGCCTGGCCTGCGAGCCAAAGCACTTTAAGTCCTCGCAAACCTTATCCTTTGATGCGAACGGTCAATGGGAACCCCCGAAAGACAGCCAAGGCCCATATCCTTACGTCGAGGGTGTGATCACTGACCCCGTTATTGACGGACCAGTGATCTGGTCACAGGAACGCCTGATCACCAAATTCAATCGGCCTGACCCGGCCCCCGATGCGGATCCACTGTCCTATGGCGGACCAGTCGCAACAGGCACGTCCCTGGTCACCTATAGCGCGGATGTTGATGATCTGGACCGTTCTTTTGTTCCCACGACGATGCACTACCAATCCATGAGCGGCTGGTACCCATGGATGCGCATGGGTCAGCGCGCCGGGGTTTGCAGTTTTGAACTGTTTGGCCGCAAATTGGCCAGCACGACTGAAGTCCCGGCGCGTGTGAAAGCGTTTTTAGATGATCGACGCCCTGGGTTCCTTGAAGCCCCCTGGGCTTAGCCTACTGCTTGGTGAGGGCCTTCACTGCGGCCACATTGGCCTCATCCGCAAGGCCTGAGACCCGCCCAATAATCGCCCCAGACTGATCTGTCACCAGAATCAGCGGCTGAAGTTTGGTTTCGTCGGTGATGTTTAGCAAAGGAAAGACTTCGTCCTCCTCCACATACAAAATGATCACGCGATCCCGCAGAGATTCATCTTTGTAGATGCCGCGAAATCCGCCGTTGATGAACCCACGTACCAACGCGCCCGGGTTCGGAATCAGCGGTGTGTTGTAAACCTGAACATCTTCTGACTGCTCTCGCAAAGGCGTGAGTGCTGCCTCCCAGGCATCGACAGGCTCTTGCATGTCGCGTCCGAAAGAAATCAGGAGAACATTGCGGGCCGCGCTGAAATCATCCGGCACCGTAACACGGTCTTTGTTGAGGGTACGCGCCTCAATCGACGGGAACGTGACGTCTTGCGTCAGGGCCGGCACGGCCAAGCACATCATAACCGCTGCCATAACGCTAAAAATTGAATTCCGCATAACGCCTCTTCTCACGGCCTGTTCAGAACATTTAGGTCATAAACCGCTGAAGAAAAAGCGCAAGAGAAAGCGCATAGCCAGCACTAAAGCGCCTGCTCCGACTAAGCTTTTTCCTCACCGCGCTCTGGTGTCAAGTAGATGGCGATTCCGGCAACAATGAAGGCCCCAACAACCAATCCCATTTCCAACGCATACTCACTGGGCATGAGCCAGAACTCTGTCAGCACACCCCAGCGACTAAGCACTTCCACACAGAGCCAGGTGATGATGGTGGTTGGGATGGCATAACGCACGGCCGGGGCCATGCGGGCATATTTAATCAAGCGGGTGTTGAGATAAGTCGCCCAGATCAGGAACCCGAAAAAAACGGCATAGGTGACGGGATGCTGAGCCCCCAGAATGCGCTCGTCATACAAAGTCAGGTTAATCACATAGATAAACCAGATCACAAAAATGGTTTCCAAGGCAGTAATTCGAGCGTAGTCGCGATCTTTGCCTGCACCGGCTTTGCCTGGATTCATATGAGCGTTGCGATGCAGCCACTTGAACGCTGTGCAGCGGGTGTCTCGGTTGAAATAGAGCAAAACTGTTACCGCGAGCATCAAAATCCCAGAGGCCTGAATGACTTGCAGGCCGGGGCTCATCGCCACATCACCGGCGGCTGTATAAAGCGGCTGCACGTTAAGAAGATGGGCGAACAGTTCCCAGGAATACTCAAACCACCCGGTCCAAATGAGAATGCCGCCGACAAAACCAAGCCAGGTGGCGGCGGTTTCCTGTTTCTTCAGGCCAACCCAAACCAGGATGAAACCGATCAATCCGCAGAGGAAGCTGGCTGGAAACGACGCCTCATCGGCTGAGCCAAAAATCGGCTTCAGCAGAACAAACAACGTATGGCCCAATGGCTGCCCCATCAGGACAGTGATGAAGGCGATAATGCCAACAAATGGTGGACGGTAAAACTTCCCCAGCATGGCGATTCCCCCTGCAAGACTGTCGATTCTAGATCGGCGACTGACTCCATTTACACGCACCCTAAAAAAGAAATCAAGAAATAATTACCGGGTGGTAACTTTTTCTTGATCCGTCCATAGATATGG
>CAYGSZ010000197.1:0-4981 GCA_964352705.1 uncultured Rhodobacterales bacterium | reverse complement strand
CGCATGGAACGCATGGACAAAGATCTGTCCGCCGACCAAGTGCGCGACATTGTCGCAGGCCGCATTGCCAGCATGGGCGACACCAACCTCAAGGTTGGCGGCGTGACCGAAAGCGCCAACGACACCGTATTGGTCGACATTGTGACCAAGGACGATTCCTTGGTGCAGACGGTTGAGATTTCCACCCGGACCGGACGCCCTGCTGACATGGACCGCCGCTTTAACCGTGAAGGTCGCCGCAGCGAGTTGCGCGGCCCAGGACGCGAGCACAAAGGCCCCAGTGGTCAGTTTGCCCGTGGACAACGTGGCGGTGATTTCTCTTCCCTGGCGCTGGCCATGGGACCGAGAAACAACGACCTCGGCCTGACCGTTGCACAAGCCCGCACACTTGCTGAATCGCGCTTGATCCTGTCGGGCAACGACCGTTTGAAAGTTGGCTCGGTTGAAGCCCTCGACGATGACACGATCATTGTAGAAATCCTGACCGTGGATGACTCCCTGGTGGTCCGTCGCAGCATCGACCGCGACAATGGCCGCATGCAACGGGTGCGCTAAAGCCGGACCCCGGCCGTTCGCTAAAGCGAACGTCCAAACTCTAACTTCCATCGTTTTGAGGGGTGGCCTTCGGGCCGCCCCTTTTTTTGATTAAAGCGCGCCAGACCCAGTCGGCGGACCAGGCACATCGTCTGGGCGTTTTTCCACCCAGGCGTAATCTGGGTTTTCGGGGGGAACGTCCGCTGCATAGCAAGACCAGGTATCGACCCGGAAACTTTTCACTTCCCACGTGTCGGGCAGGGTCAGATAGTCCGGGGCATGTTTCTCGATATAGGCGAGCACTTTCGGGCGGACTTCGGCAGTGCCGGGCAAGCCCTTGTGACTGTGCATACGACCAAACATCTGAATGTCTTCCAGGCCAGTGCCGCCCATCATCATCCACGGCCAGGCCTGGGAGATGCGCGAGAAACCAGCAACAAATCGGGCAGAGGGTAAACTGCGATCTTCAACCTCGGCTTTAGACATATGAAAGGTGAAGTGTTCAGACGGAGAAATACGCGCACCTGTTGAAGCCCGTGGCCAACCCTCGGGCGTGACGGGGTTGGTGTATTCGTGCGTGTAATCCCAGTTGAGCATCAGATCATCGCCGTATTGCTCGAAGGGCAGTATGAAAGGAATGTTTCCGGTTTCATCAGGGAAGACGGTGCCTTCATTCATCTTGGTGGGCGCATCGGTTGCCTTACCAAAGTTGAAGCTCGACATCTTGTTATCCATACTTCGGACCGAAAGTGGATTATAAAAATGATAGACTGGTACGGTTTCGCCGGTGATCGGGTTGTCCCAGGTTTCCAGAATCTCTCCAGTCCGTAAGTCGGTGAAATAACCCGTCTCGCGCGAGACGCGGGTTAAGGTACCATCCGGCTCCCACCGGGCTTGCAGAACGCCTGTGCCTTCATAGCCGAACACCGGGATCATGCGATTGGTGCCGCTGCGGATATACATCAAACCATGAAAGCCGCCGATGATGGGTTTTTCAAAGGACGACCATATTTTCGCGAAGGCATAGAGATTGTCTTTGGGGTCGTTGTAGTCGAGCCCGCCATTTGAGGATGGCACAGCCGCAGACGCTGAAGACGATAGTCCGGCTGCAGATGCCCCTGAAACCGCAAGCGCCCCTGCGCCAAAACCGCGCAACAGTGATCGTCTTGAGGCGTTTGGTGTGAGGACTGAGTGTGTTGCAAAATCTGATGGCAGCATGGCTGTTCTCCCCTAATGAAACGCAACTCTAGGCTGGTGTGGCGAGAGGTGTAAAGCACCACAAGATGAACGCGCGGGGTCACCACTTAAGGGGGCCTCTGGCCTCAGCACAAAGGATGCGTCTATTCTAAAGCTTCATTGCTTTAAAGCTCTGAGGGATGAGGGTTTCATGCTGACACGACGGATCATGATGGGCACAACCGCCGCTGCGGCCGCTGCTGTTTCAGCGACGGCGGTCCCTTTACCTGCCGCTTCACAAAGCTCAAAAGAAAACACTGCAAGAAACACCGCAAAAAATACCACACCAGGAGATGCTCCCATGGAAGTCGATCGCGCGTTTGTCAGAATCAAAGAAGGCCTGGTTCATTATCGCCATGCCGGAGATCAAACCGAAGATGGCCCCCTGCCCCTGTACATGATGCATGCAGGGCCGGGGTCCTCCAAAGGTCTGACCGACCTGGTGTCGATCCTCGGCGAAACCCGGCACTGTATTGCCGCCGACACTTTGGGCTTTGGTGAGTCTGTGCCACCGGAGCCCGAAGAACCGGACCTGATTTACTACGCCGACAGTGTGGTACGCATCTGGGATGCACTGGGATTGGATAAGGTAGATGTGTATGGCAGTCATACGGGTGCCAATGTGGGCATGGAAATTGCCATCGCGCATCCGGATCGCGTGCGCAAACTGGTGTTCGACGGTGTGGCGTTATTTGATCCGGCCCTGGCCGCTGACATGCTGAAAAATTACGCGCCGAAAGTGAAACCGCAAGAGAACGGCGAGCACTTTATCTGGGCCTGGAATTTCATGAAAGATATGGGCGTCTACTTCCCTCATTACAAACGGGATGCAGAGCATTACCTGGGCAAAGAACCCTGGCCCGCAGCAACCCTGCACAACGGAGTGATGGAAGTGATGAAAGCCATTGATCATTATTACAAGGGCTACAACGCGGTGTTCCGCCACAAGACTCATGAGCGGTTGCCCTTGGTGACCGTGCCAACGTTTTGCATGGCGCACCGCGCCGACCCGCTGCATGTGTCGGTGGAAGAAGCCGCGGCCCTGGTGCCCAATTCAGAGCATTTGGTATTGCCCGTGACAGCAGGCGCAAAAGAGCGTACGGCGGCAGTCCTTAAATTTCTGGATGCTTAAGATGAAACTCTTTCAGACCATCGCGGCCTTTGGGTTATTGGTCATGGCCAGCAGTGCCTCTGCACAAGAGGCCAAGCTTTCAGACTTCCCGTTCTGGCAAAAAATGTCTGGATGGTGGGCAAGCGAGAACACCTATTTTACGGCGGACATGGATTATACCGTGCGGTCCTATAACAGCCTGGTCTACATCGAATTGGACGGGACTCAGTTTCGCGAAAGCGAGCATCGGTTTTACCCGGCGGGCATCGCCACCACACGCTATGGCAAAGGCCTGATGGCCGAGGGCGAAGGCATTGAACTGGTGGTCGTTACCACCGGCGAGTTGATTGATGACGCAGGCACATTGGGAAACATTAAGTCAGATCATGCCGGTGCGCCGGAAGACCCATCAGTTGTCTACAGCATTTTAAGCGACAATGACGGTGTCCGTCTCAAGCCCAACCCGAAGACCGGCGTGGACACGTACCGCATGTATTTTAACTTCACGACGCCCAATCATCGCTTCCGGCAAAACTTCGGGATCATCTACGATGAAGATGACGATGTTGGTGGGCTACGGGCGTTTATTCTGTATCGGGACAAACGGATCGAGCGAGCGGATTTTAAAACCAAGCGTGCCGAATTTATAGCGCGTCACAATGTGAAGGTGATCAGCGTAGCGGACCCCGATAAACCGGGACAGTCTCTCGTCAGCCGACTGGACAAGTAGCGCGTGCTTCTGAGCGGCCTACTTGGCGGGTCCTATTTGGCGAGTCCTATTTGGCGCGGGCTTCGGCCACTTCCTGATCGAAATTGATTTCCGACGTGACGGTGTCTGATGACAGGCCTGAGAGCACTTTGTCATCCACGATGTACCCCGGCACCACAGAGATTTTCAGCTTGCGGGCCAGATTGAAGTTTTCAATGAGTTGATCGGTGACAGCCGGGGCGTGCATATCCTCGCGCAACTTGGCCACATCCAGGCCAACAGTCTCAGCAATTTTAAACACCCGGTCTTCATCAAGTTGACCACGGTGATCCATCAGCGCGTTGTGAAACACCTCATGCTTGCCTTGCAGGTCCGCCGCCAAGGCGGCCTTTGACGCCACCACAGACACTGCACTGAGGATGGGAAAGTCTTTGACCACAAACTTGATGTTACCATCGCGTTTGACCAGTTCTTTCAGGCGCGGCTCGGCAGCTTTGCAGTACGGGCACTGGTAATCAAAAAATTCGATGATGGTGACGTCGCCATTGGGGTTGCCGATGATCGGCGTGCCGGGATCACTGCGCAGTTCAAAAGCGAGACGCGCCGCCCGCTCGTTGGCGTCGCGCTGCAGATCAGCATCAACCGCGTGGCTGTTGGATGGCGCGCTCAGAGATAGGGTCAGAGCCACCATCGGAATAATCTTGGCAAACAAACGGGTCATGGCAGCATCCTCACTAAGAAAATCTGTGTCTACTATGGCCTGAGCAAACCAGGGGCGTCGATGATGATCGGGCCAGCACACATAATCGTGATCATATGTCCGGACGACCCTACTTATAAACGACCGGCTTAGCCCTCGTCTCTAAATGACAAATACCGGGTCCGGTGGGTGTTGGTGATATTGTCTTCAAAACCCTGGATACGCTTGGACACCAGAATGCGGTGGGTGCTGAAATCCATCGGAATGATCGGGTGATCATCGAGCATCAGTTGCTCGGCCTCTGACATCAGGCGCGCGCGCTCGGTCATATCCAACGTTTTAGCTGCTTGGTTAATCAGGGCGTCATAAGCAGGGTTGCAGTATCCCGCCCAGTTAAGCGGCCCCGCTTCACACATCAACAGATACAAGAAATTATAGGGATCGTTGTAATCGGCGACCCAGCCACCGTCGCCCATTTGATAATCCCGCTGCTCCATCCGCGCGTAGGTCACGCGTGCCTCCATAGCGACCACATCGGCGATCACGCCGACCCTTTTGAGCATGGCGGCAATGGCAGAGATTCGTCGGCCATTGTCGTAGGAGTTGCGATAAATGAGATCAAACTGGAGGGGGTTGCTGTCATCATAGCCTGCTTCAGCCAGGAGACGCTTGGCCTGCTCGGTTCTGTCCG
>CAYGSZ010000196.1:0-5012 GCA_964352705.1 uncultured Rhodobacterales bacterium | reverse complement strand
GAATTTCGGGAAATCATTCGCGACGGGCGAATCAAATGGTCGGCCGGAATTCTGGCCGTGATGCTCATTGCGGCTTTGGGCACGGCGGCTCAACGTTTTGCCGATATTTCCACCGAGCGTGCGTCGGCCCAGGAAATCGTCAACATGCAGTTTGCCGCCCAGGGCGACAAAAACCCTCATGCGGCTGCCCACTATGGTCTGTATGCCTTCAAGCCGGTGACGCCCTTGTCTTTCTTTGACACAGGTATTGGCAGTTACACGGGTGTCTCCATCTGGCTCGAAGCCCATAAGCAGAATGATGCCGAAGGCGAACCGGCCCGCGATATGACCGCCATCGCCCGCTTCGGCGAACTCACCGCGGCCTTTACGCTGCAAATGTTGTTGCCGCTCTTGGTGATTCTGTTGGCATTTCCGTCATTCGCAGGGGAGCGCGAAGCCGGCACTTTACGGCAGGTGCTCAGCATGCAGGTCTCGCCGGTGCAATTGCTGTTTGGCAAAGCGCTTGGGGCCAGTGCCGCGTTAAGCGTTTTTATCGGCCCTGTTCTGGTGTTGGGCTTGATTGGTCTGCTCATCAGTCCCGGTGGCAGTGCGTATCTCGCACACGGTATCGTGCTGGTTCTGATTTACATCGTCTATGCCTTGATCTTCTTGTTTTTGACCCTTGCCGTCTCCGCCAACGTGAAATCAGCACAGGCCGCGCTGGTTGTTATGGTCGGCTTCTGGGCGATCTCCAGTTTTGTATTGCCGCGCGCTGCATCAGATGTGTCGCGCCTTTTGTATCCCACACCCACCGCTGTGGCGTTTCAAAAGAACATCGAAGAGGCCCTTCAATCAGGGCTGGATGGCGTCAGCCCCGATACGATCGTGCAGCAACGCCAGGAGCAAACACTGGCGCTGTACAAAGTCGATAAGGTCGCGGAACTGCCTATCAATTTCCAAGGCATGATCTTTGATCTGCAGGAAAAACTGGGCAACCAGGTGTTCGATAAATACTACACGGAGTTGCATGGCATCTTTAATCGGCAAACTGGTTTGCATCAGACCTTCAGTGTGGCTTCGCCGCGTTTGGCCGCGCAACTTGCCTCCATGGAACTCTCTGGCACATCCCTCACGCATCACCTCGATTTTACCCGTCAGGCCGAGGCCTATCGTCGTGACCTGATCGAGAAAATGAACAACGACATCACCTTTAACTCCCAAGCCGGCCAGGCAGATTATCGGGCTGACTCCGGCTTATGGGCCTCTGTTGAGCCGTTTGAATATCAGCAGGCGTCCTTGGGCCAAATCCTCACCCGGCTGGGTCCCAGCTTTATGGTGATGTTTCTGTGGCTCGGGCTGTCCATCGTCGCCGCTGTGCTCTCGGCGCGTAAAGTTAAAGTCACGTTGGGCTAGGAAGTAGTTTTATGAACGGTTTTGGATCTGTCTTCGCGCAAGAGTGGGTCATTCTGCGGCATAATCGTATGTGGTGGCTGGTGCTGGGTCTGCTGCTGGTGTTGACCATTCTCGCCGCGCTGAATGGTGCCGCTCGCATCGACCAGATGGTCGAAATGGGCAGCGGCCTGAACAATGATGAGAAGGTCACCCAGTCTGCTTTAAAGGGCTCAGTTGAACGCTGGGAGGCCGATACTTCTCAGCCTCCGCCGCCAGCTGCCAGCCCTGGGGCTGTTGGGTTGTCGGTTCTCAGTCACTATACGGTTTTGCCACCCACGCCTTTGGCGGGTTTGTCGATTGGTCAAACCGATGTGCAGCCCACCTACTACAAAGTCACAGCGCATCCGGCGCTCACCTTCCTCAACGAAACCGAGATTCAAAACCCGTTGAACGTCTTGGCGGGTAGCTTTGATGTTGCCTTCGTCATTGTCTTCCTGCTGCCTATCTTTATCGTTGCGCTCACGTTCGACCTCATGTCACGAGAAAAAGAAAGCGGGGTGCTTAGCCTCGTTCTGGCCCACGGTGTTTCCAAAACAGCCTTTATTCTGGCCAAAGGGGCAGCCCGTGCTGTTCTGATATTCTTGCTCTTGCTGGTGGTCGGGCTTGCGGCGGTTGTGTTGACCGAACCGGATTTAGCCTCTGCGGCTGTGTGGGCGCGCTTCGGGTTGTGGTTCCTGGTGGTCTCGCTCTATGCCTTTTTCTGGTTTGGCCTCGCCATATTTGTGAACGCCTGGAATAAGCCCTCGGTCACAAACGGCGTGATCCTTGCTAATCTGTGGTTGGTGTTTGTAGTGGTCATTCCGGCTCTGGTGAATGTGGCCGCGACCACATTGTTTCCAGCCCCGTCGCGGGTGGAATTGACAACGGAAATGCGCGAGGCGACCGAGGTCGCCGACCAGGAAGCCGCCGAATCTCGTGAGGCCTTTTTCTTCGATCATCCTGAAATGGCGGGCGGGGACGCCAACGCTGATCAGTTTTTCATACAGGTGATGGCCACAGACTCAGCCGTTGAGCGGGCTACCCAACCGCTCCTTGAAGCCTTTGACCGTCAGGCCGAGCGTCGGCAAGACCTTGTGGATCTGCTGCAATATGTGTCTCCGGCCATTGTCGCTCAGAATGCCTTGAATGGTGTGTCTGGCACGGGCACAGAACGGTTTTCAGACTTCGTCACGCAGGTTTTGGACTTCCATGAAAACTGGCGTGGGTTTTTCACCAGTCGCGTGGTCAAGGGCAGTCGCATGACCTCCCAAGAGTTCGATCAAATTCCCGTATTTGACTACAGCGATTGGGGCATCGGCAATGTTGCACGAGCAACACTGTTGCCAGCAACAGGCTTGGCGATGTTCGTTTTGATCCTCGGCGTTTGGTCGGTACGTCGCTACGCCAGATATCCCGTGGTCTAAATTCCACGACCTCACACTTATCAACTGTACGTCTAATTCACATCATCACGTCGGCGTTGAAGATGGCAACGCGAGGGCAAAACTGTGACGCACACGCCCTTGTTTTGTCATGAAACATCTTGGCACGACGCTGCGTTAGTCCTGTGTTCTGCACAGCACACTGTATCGCATCCCGCGAACCCCGCTGTGCCTAAAGTGAGAACTGTAACGAAAGGAAAGATGATGAGAACCACACTTCTTGCAACCGTTTCAGCGATCATGATTGCAACCACCCCTATGATTGCTGCCGCACAAAATAGTCCAGCCATGAAAGCCAATCCCAGCATGGTTGCCACGATCATGGAACATCAGCTCATTGGCTATGACATTGTTGACGCCAAGGGTGATGATCTCGGTGACGTTAAGGAAGTCATTATTGATCAAAATGGGCAGCCAACCACGGTCGTTGCTGCGATTGGCGGTTTTCTCGGAATCAACGATAAGCGTGTTGAAATTAAACTCAGCAGCGCCACAGTGAATGAAAAAGACGAGGAAATTCGCGTCCAAGGATGGACCGAAGCTGAGATCGAAACCCTTCCTGATTACAACGGGTAAGGCGACACCTTAAACGGTTTAGATCATACCGGAATCTCTAAAATGCCCCGCCACATGGTGGGGCATTTTTTTGCCTCATTCATACAAAGTGCACATTTATTTCATACCAAAAGGCGTGCGTGAAAAGCCTGTATTCGCGTAATAAATGAAACGTATCCATTCACTAAATAAAAAGCGATTGCGACGTGGCACCGTCACGCCCGCCCGACATAGCCGAAATCAACGCGGTCAGTGATGAGACAAAAAATAACGCATTCGTTTTGCAGTTTTTTTGAAACTTTTGTCTGGTCTCATCGTTAAATAAATAGAACGTGGAAAAACAACTTAATTCTTTCAATTGGAGAAAAAGTTATGGCAAGCGACAGTAAAAAATCAAACCCCAATCAGGGCGAAGGCAATCGCGAAGCCGCAAAGGATTATAACGAGCGCCAAAGAGAATTTATTAAGTCCGGCAAGGTCAAAGACGCCGCTCAAAAAGCAAAAGCGGCTGTCGACAACGACAAAAATAAAGACCTCAAGAAAGCCGAAAATAAAGGCAAGCGCCCTGCCGGAGGTCGATAGTTTGAGCTCTTACAAAACACTCTGGTGCCTGCATCCGAACTCAGCACTGCCAGAGTAGGCGCAGAACAGGAACCCTGGCGAACTGCTTTCTACGCAGACGAAGACGATACCTCGCCACAACACTTATAAGGAGATCATTGATGAACGAGAACACCATTAAAGGTAACTGGAAACAGGTCAAAGGTCAGATCCAGAAGAAGTGGGGTGACCTCACCGATGATGAGTTGGATCAAATCGATGGAAACCGTAAAATTCTGGTCGGTAAAATCCAGGAAAAGTACGGCAAAGCTCAAGACGAAGTTGAGCGTGAAATCAAAGAATTTGAAAAAACTTATTAAGATAAAAACTCTTATGTAGTTGTTCCCTAAGAACAACTAAGCCCCGTGCGCTGCCCCCAACCCCCACAGCGCATGGGGCTTTTTTATTTGGCTTACACAATTTCTAGAATAGTTCAGTTAAGCGCCCGCAGAATCATGTTTGGAATTTTTGTTTCGTTCCACGAGGGTGCCCAGGTGCGAGTGCCGCGCACAATCACCAATTTGCGCGAAGGTGAAATCCACACCCGTTGCTCACCTAGCCCAAGAAGCACAATCATATCGTCCGTGGCATAGCCTTCAGGCGCAACGGGAAGCCCGCTGCCTGGCGGGGCCGATTCTCCAGGACGGATGTAGTCGCTGCCAAGCCACACTAAATATCCGTAGCTGTTTTTCAGCGGTGATCCGGTTGTCATGGCTTTTATCCAAGCTGCCGGAACAATCTGTTTGCCGTGCCATTGGCCACCCTGTGCAAGCAGCAGCCCAATCTTGGCCCAGTCGTAGGGGCGCGAGAATACGCAGCAATGTTTTATAGCGGTGCCGCCGTCCCGGTCCACATACAGCGCACCATCGGCCAGCCCCAGAGGCTGCCATAGTTTCTCGGATAAATAATCGGCGTACCGTTGGCCGGTGGCGCGCTCAAGGGCCAGGCCCAGGACATTGGTTTCGTCGTTGTTGTACTCAAACGTGGTGCCGGGTGCGTCTTTCT
>CAYGSZ010000195.1:0-5033 GCA_964352705.1 uncultured Rhodobacterales bacterium | reverse complement strand
CCAAGCGCAAGCTGGACGAGGCCGCACTGGAAGAATTGGAAGACCTGCTGATCACAGCGGACCTGGGATCAACAACAGCGGCCCGGCTGACCGCCAATCTGGCCAAAACAAGATTTGGCAAAGACATCAGCAGCGAGGAAATACGGGAAGCCTTTGCCGCGGATATTGCCACAACCTTAAAGCCCATTGCACAGCCGCTTGTCATCGACCCCGATAAGAAGCCCTTCGTAATTCTGGTTGTTGGCGTCAATGGGGCTGGCAAAACCACAACCATCGGCAAGCTGACAAAACAGTTTCGGGATGAAGGCAAGACCGTCACCCTCGCTGCTGGAGACACCTTCCGCGCGGCAGCTGTTGAACAACTTCAAGTCTGGGGGCAACGCACCAACACGCCCGTCGTCACACGCCCAGCCGGGTCGGACGCCGCTGGTTTAGCGTTTGATGCCTTAACAGAATCGACTGCGCGCAAGGATGATGTGCTGCTGATTGATACGGCGGGTCGGCTGCAGAACAAAAACGCCCTGATGGACGAACTGGCCAAAGTTGTGCGCGTGATCAAAAAGCAGGACGACAGTGCTCCGCACGCCACACTTCTGGTGCTAGACGCAACAGTGGGTCAAAACGCGCATGCTCAAGTCGAAGCCTTTAGAGCTGTTGCAGGTGTCACAGGCTTGGTGATGACCAAGCTGGACGGCACGGCCAAAGGCGGTGTGGTGGTGGCCCTGGCCGAACGCTTTCAAATTCCTGTGCATTACCTGGGCGTTGGCGAAGGTGTGGATGACCTCAAGCCGTTCACGGCGGAGGACTTTGCCAAGGGCCTGCTGGGGTTCTCGTAAGGTAAGGCCGCGTCTGACCCTGCGGCGTGATGTAGCAGGACGCCAGCAACCACTGGAGATTCAGACCAACGCTGGTTTCTTCCGGCGCGCCCCAGGTGTAGGTGACGTTGTAATCATCCTGGCCGCCGGCGCGCTCGACGATGTACATGACAAAGACATCATTGGTGAAACCGTTGGCTGTGTTGTTCATGGCCCAATCCACATTGCGCAACCGGATGCCAATTTGCCGGTCGGGTTTATCGGCTGTGGGGCGAGGGACAAAGTATGTGCCGCCCTGATCATTGATGGGCAGCGGAAAAAAGCTCTCTTTCTTACCGCGTTCGCCACTGAAGGACATGGAACAGGTAAAGTACCGCGCCTTCAACTGCTTGTGCAGCACTTCGGGCTCAGCGTTAACCTGCACATTATCTGAAAGCCGCCGAATGACATCGCCTTTCCAAAACGCGCGATCATTGAGCATGAGTTGAAAATCACCATAAACCTGCGCGCCATCCTCCTCGTAGGCGCAGGCTTTGTCTTTTACGCGGCCATGGTATCCACCGACCGCAGCGCGCCAAAAAACATCGCAGCCAGGCAAATGCGCTAAATCAGACAGAGACAGGGCGTTCAAGACTTCGAGGTTTTCATGGGCCCGCAAATAAGGGGCTCGATCGAAACCGATAAAGAAATGCATTTTCATACGGATGGCCTGTTCGGCCTCATCAATCTCAAACGCATAAATACGCGGATGCCAGCGATCCTGCTGATACCAATAATCGAGGACAAAAAAGGCGTTTTCGCCAAAGCGATCATTTGGAATACGCCGGACTTCCGTGAGAACCCGCTCATGGCGCTCGTTTTCGGGAAGGTTGAGGCGATTATCGAAATAGAACTGCTCCATGTTGTCGTAAGTGCCGGGAAACAGTTCGCTGATGATCATCAGATCACGTTGAAGGGGAGGCTGGTCTTGCGCCTGAGCCGCCAGGTTAAAACCCGAAAGAGCTAATACTGCGATACAGAAATAACGCATGGCCTGTCCCCCGATTTAATTCCGAGGGATCAGCCTATAGGACAAGATGAGAAGACGTAAAGTTTGAGAGCGCTTTAAACGCCTAAACGACCGAGGCGATCAGATGGCAATATCCAGCTTGCTGCCACGCCCTGCAGGTGGTGGCGCTAAACCAAAGTTTGGGTCGTCATTACTGGGCTTACTTTGAACCTGATCTGTAACGCTAGCAACAGTCGCCCGGGTATTGGCTGCCTGGCTGCCTTGAGCCGCGTTGCCGATCTGATTGAGAAGATTCGACCTTTGTGCTGTCACAACTGATTGAAGTGTTGGCTCTATAGTCATTTTTTCTCTCTTTGCGGCGGCAGGTGCAGCCCTAAAGCATCAGAAACTGGTTAATGAAGTATAACGATTACACTCGGTTTGGTCAAAAACGCGCTAGAACGTCAAAAGGTTTCACGCTTTTTCAGTTTCAGCGCGAGAGCCGACAACCCCATGGCAATGCTTGTATTTTTTACCTGAACCACAGGGGCAAACTTCATTTCGAGACACCTTACCCCACGTCGCAGGATCAGTGGAGTCGCGTTCCTCGGGCTTGATTCGCGGCATGGCGCGCTGTTGACCAATTTCATCAATACGTTTGCGGCGCGCGGCCACTTCTTCAGGGCTGAATCCCTTTGGAATCCCTGGTCCGGCCGGTTTGAGCTGCTCTTCTGTTGGTTCAACCTTGATCTCTACACGCGACAGAATTTCTGTGACCCGCTCGCGCAGCCCTTCCAGCATCTCCTGGAACATCGTGAAGGATTCTTTTTGATACTCCAGCAGCGGTTGTTTCTGGGCATAAGAGCGAAGGCCAACTGAGCCACGCAAGTAATCCAACTGCTGCAAATGGTCACGCCAGCCGGCATCGATCATTTGCAAGACCAAGCTTTTTTCAACCCGACGCATCACATCAGGTCCGACGTTGGCACTTTTTTGGGCCATTTTACGGTCGGATTCCTCAATCATACGGTCGCGAATTTCTTCGTCGGCGATGCCCTCTTCCGCCGCCCATTCGGCAAACGGCAGATCCAAACTCAACAGGCGAATGCTTTCTTCATGCAGAAGATCGATATCCCATTGTTCCGCCATCGCCCGCTCGGGCATGGTGCGGGTCACAAGATCTTCAATGACTTCATGACGCATATCTGTGACGAACTCAGACACGTCATCAGCCGACATAACCTCTTTGCGTTGATCAAAAATCGCCTTGCGCTGGTCATTCATGACATCGTCATACTGCAGGAGATTTTTTCGGATATCGAAGTTGCGCGCCTCAACTTTGGACTGTGCTTTTTCAATCGCTTTGTTGATCCAGGGATGAATGATGGCTTCACCGCGCTCCAGGCCCAATCTCTTGAGCATACTGTCCATGCGCTCGGAGCCGAAAATGCGCATCAGGTCATCTTGCAAAGACAAGAAAAAGCTCGAAGATCCTGGATCGCCTTGACGGCCTGAACGACCACGTAACTGATTGTCAATGCGGCGGCTCTCGTGCCGCTCCGTTCCCAAGACACAAAGCCCGCCAGCATCGAGTGCAATCTTCTTTTGCACTTTTATATCATCACGAATTTTTTGCTTCTCAGCATCTGTGAGGGGCTTTCCCGTTTCCTGTTCTTGGGCTTCAATCTGGAAATCTGGATTGCCACCCAGTTGAATATCTGTGCCGCGGCCAGCCATGTTGGTCGCAATGGTCACCGCGCCCGGAATACCGGCCTGAGAGATAATGTGGGCTTCACGCTCATGCTGCTTGGCGTTGAGAACTTCCGCCGTGATCTTGTGTGTCTTTTTAAGAAGTGTTGCCAGTTTTTCTGATTTGTCGATGGAGACCGTACCAACCAAGACCGGCTGTTTGCGCTCCGCACAATCTTTGATCAACTCGACGATGGCCTCGTTCTTTTCTTCTTCCGTCCGATACACTTCATCATCAGCATCGATGCGCGCTTGCTGCATATTTGGGGGGACCTGGACGACATCTAAATTATAGATCTCGCCAAATTCTTCCGCTTCTGTCATGGCCGTGCCCGTCATACCGGCCAGCTTCGGATACATTCTGAAATAGTTTTGGTAGGTGATCGACGCGAGAGTTTGATTCTCGTTTTGTACAGCAACATTTTCGCGCGCCTCAATAGCTTGATGCAGGCCATCTGACAGCCGGCGACCTTCCATGACACGACCTGTAAACTCATCAATCAAATGAACGCGGTTGTCGCGCACAAGATAATGCACGTCTTTCTTAAACAAGTGATGGGCGCGGAGTCCCTGGTTAACGTGATGGATGAGGGCAATGTTTTGGAGATCATACATATTGCCTTCCGTGAGAATGCCTTTCTCACGGAGCAACTCTTCGGCGTGTTCCCCGCCGTCATCGGTGAGCGCTATGGAACGCTGTTTTTCATCTTTTTCGTAATCGTCTTCGGTCAACAACGGAATAATCTCGTCGACTTTTCCATACAGATCCGTCTTGTCTTCGGAGGGTCCTGAGATAACCAAAGGCGTGCGGGCCTCGTCGATTAAAATGGAGTCCACTTCATCAACGATGGCGTAGGAGAAATCGCGCAATACCATATCGGCAATTGCAAATTTCATGTTATCGCGCAAGTAGTCGAAGCCGTATTCATTGTTGGTGCCGTAGGTCACATCGCAGGCATAGGCTGACCGGCGGGAATGATCGTCCATGCCACCCTGGATAACCCCAACTGTCAGCCCGAGAAAACGATAAACTTGGCCCATCCACTCTGCGTCACGACCGGCGAGATAATCATTAACGGTAACGACATGTACGCCTTTTTCTTCAAGGGCGTTGAGGTAAACAGGCAACGTGGCAACCAGAGTTTTACCTTCCCCGGTTCCCATTTCGGCAATTTGACCGCGGTGGAGAATAATCCCGCCCATGATCTGAACATCGAAATGACGTTGCCCGAGTGACCGCTTTGCCGCCTCGCGGACTGTAGCGAAAGCATCTGGTAAAATATCATCTAAAGACTCGCCCTCAGCCAGGCGAGATTTGAGCCAGGCTGTGCGCGCCCGCAAGGAGTCGTCATCAAGCTTCTCGAGGTCAGGCTCAAGCGCGTTTACGGCATCAACAGTTGGCTGTAATTGCTTGATGATACGATCATTAGAAGTTCCAAACAGTCGTTTGGCCAGAGCGCCGAGCATGGGCACCTCGATAA
>CAYGSZ010000194.1:0-5052 GCA_964352705.1 uncultured Rhodobacterales bacterium | reverse complement strand
CCAACGGACATTTACACCGACCGCAAGAATTTTGCCGAGCAAGCCCCGCGTCGGGATTACGAGCATGTGGTCGAAATCGGCTGCTCATCGGGACCCTACACCGCCAAACTCGCTGAAGTTTTTCCCGATGCCAAACTTACAGCCCTGGATATTTCCCTCTCACAGCTTGAACAGGCCCAGCGTAATGGCAACAAGCTCGGCCACAGTTGGAACCTGCTCCAGGCCGATGGCTGCAACACCGGCTTAGACGATGAAAGCTGCGACCTGTTCACGTCTTACATCATTCTGCACGAACTGCCGGTGAAGGTGATTGAGGGCATTCTGCGCGAAGGATTCCGCACGCTAAAATCCGGTGGCGACCTGCTCTTTGGCGACGTCGCCCCCTACAACGCATTGAGTAAAACAGCCTCTTGGCGGACGGACTTCATGGCCCGCTACGGCGGCGAACCCTACTGGCGTGGATCCTCAACCATGGACATGGTTGGACTGATGGAAAAAATCGGGTTCGTGGACGTGCGTTATGAAGGCATGGCTCCGAATAACTATCCATGGGTGACCTACGGACGGAAGCCGTAAACTATTATGTCAGACGTAAAACTTCATCCAACAACGAAGCAGGCCCGCAGGCGAGATCCGCTCAAGCCTGATGACATTAATAAAGTCAGCCATGCCATTCTCACCCTCGCCCAAGAACTATGGGCTGTGAAAGATCGGCAAATGGTGACGGAACAGGTTCTCAAAGACCGTGGCATTGATATCGCGGAAGCGATTGATACTTACCAGCCTGACCCTCAAACGGAAGCAAAGCTAGCTGCAAGCCGACAGGCTTTGGTGAAAAAAATCATCACTGATCTGACCGGCGATTATGGGCCACTCGACTAGAATTTAACACTGTCAAAACCTAACATCTTAAGCTGGGGCGTCTGAAAGAGGTGCAGGAGCCTTCGACTTAATCGCACAAATGCGCTGGCGAATTGCCAGCCGTGGTTGATCTTCTCGGCCGCATTCGTAAGCGACAATTTGAAGCTGAGCTGAGAATGCTTCTAAAAGTTCTCCGGGCCGCAATAAGAAGTCTGGATTTCGCGGGCGGCCAAGCGCTTCATTGCCCAGGCCAAAGGTTTCCATAAGAACGGCACCGCCCGGTGCCAGACTTTCAGCAAGATTTTGAAAATTTGGCCGGTGCAAATAATTAACCACAACGATCGCATCAAACGCGCCAGCCTCAAAAGGCCAGCCATCGTTTTCTAAATCATGCTGCAAACTATTAAAACCCGGACGGTCTTCCAACCACGCCAGCCCTGTCGCATCAATATCGACAGCCGTGACGGCGTGACCGCGTTCCAAGAAAAATTTGGAATGCCGACCATGCCCAGCCGCCACGTCTAAGACAGCGCCGCTCTGAGGGACGAGGTGCGCGAATCGTGACACCCAAGGAGACACCGGAATGTCGGTATCGGCTGGCCGATCAAAGCTTTGCATGACTTATTTTACTTTCAACCCTGCGCAGAACAATTCTTCGCATCGACTCTGACCACTGGTCGAAGGTAGCATGTCGAGAGCTAGGGAGGATTATTCTATGTTTCGTTCACACATCATCGGGCTTTCACTTATCGCGATACTGGCCGCTGTGCCATCAGCGCTGTCTGCGCAAGACGCCAGGGCCTTGCATAATCGCATCATCACCTTTGATGCCGAAATGGATATCCCCTTTGAGTTCATGGAAGAAAGCAACGATGTTGGTCAAGAAACCAGCATGCAGGTCGATCTGCCTAAGATGGACCGGGGCGGACTAGATGGCGCTTTATTCGTCAACTGGGTGCTGCAAGGGGAACGCACACCATCGGCCTATGCAAAAGCCCGTGAAGATGCTGAACGTAAATTCGCAGCCATTGAGAAAATGGTGCAAACCTATCCTGCAAGAATCGGTCTCGCCCGCAGCGCTGATGAAGCAGAACAACTGGTGGCTGAAGGCAAACACTTCGCCGTCATGGGTATGGTCAATGCGTGGCCCCTAGGCCCGGACCTGACCTGGCTCCCAGAATTATACGAGCGCGGCCTTCGCAGCATTACGCTAAACCACGCCGGGCATAATCAATTTGCTGATTCTTCTCGGCCTCGTGCGCAACTCAATGACGGGGCACAGGAACATGTCGGCCTGTCGCAACTCGGGCGCAGCTTGGTCATGACCATGAACGACTTGGGTATTATTGTTGATGTGTCACAAGTCACTCCGCAGGCTGTGTTTCAGGCCGCAGAGCTATCGCGCGCGCCCATCATCGCGTCCCACTCGGGCATCAAAGCAATCATCGATACGTCACGTAACCTCACAGACCCCGAGATGATCGCCATTAAAGAGACCGGGGGCGCCGTCGGGATCGTTGCCTTTTCAAGCTATCTGCGGCCTGGGTTGCCGGGACAAAGGGAAGCCTTTGGCGCGATCATGGGCGAGTACGGCACAACCAATCTGGCAGAAATCACGGCCGCCTTTTCGGCAGAAAAAGCAGAAGCCTTCAAAGTGGACTTCGCGGCCTATGAAAGAGACTTTCCCCCCGCAACCGTTGCGCAATATGTCGATTCCATTGCCTATGCCATCGACCTCTTGGGCATAGACCATGTCATGATCAGTTCGGACATGGAGCATGGCGGCGGCGTGACAGGCTGGATGAATGCCGGGGAAGCAGATGGCGTGACCAAAGAATTGGTTGCACGTGGCTACAACGAAGATCAAATCGCAAAACTCTGGTGGGGTAATTTTGCCAGGATTTGGCGTGCTGTGGACTCTGCCGCAGCCGGTTAAGCCAATTTGACGCGATGCAGCAAAAGGCCTAATAACAAAAGATTATCAGGCGTTTTGCGCCCGTTTTCCTAGTTAATCTTAGGTGGAGCAAAGCGGTGACCAAGCCAGCGGCATCCAATACCCCAACACTTTCACTTGCAGCTGAGTTTCCAGCCGCCGATCCAGACGCATGGCTGGCCCTCGTCGAGAAATCGCTGGGGGGAAAGCCCTATGAAAAGCTTACGACCAGAAGCTATGACGGTTTAGAAATCAAACCGCTATACACCGCAGCAACTTCGAGTTCGGCAGCACGCCTGAACGGTTTAGCAGCAGATTTGACGCAAACTGGATGGGACATTCGATGCCTGTCTGCGCATCCTGACCCGGTTGAAGCCAATCGGCAGATTCTGGCCGACCTGCAAAAAGGTGCGACCTCTATCACCTTGAAGCTGGACCCGACCGGGCGCAGGGGCACGATTGTGAAATCTCGGGCGGATCTGGAGCTTCTTTTAGACGGCGTATTCTTAGACCTCGCACCGGTCGTTCTTGATCCGGGTGGTCCATCTTTGCCGCCAGCCGCCTACCTGATGGATGTGCTGGCCCGTAAAAATGTGGCCGCAGAGGCCTTTGTTGGTAATTTCGGGGCCGACCCGCTGAGCACGCTGGCCGCCGTTGGCAAAGTCATCGTGCCGATCGACACGCTTCTGGGACGCATGGCTGATTTGGCCTCCTACACCGCTAAGACTTATCCAAAAGCCAAAGCGCTGAATATTACAACGACTGTTTATCATTCTGCGGGCTGTTCTGAGGCACAAGAACTGGCGATTGCAATGGCCACCGCCGTCGACTACCTGCGTCACATCACACAATCAGGCTTAGGCATTGATGACGCCTGCAGGCAGGTGGCGTTCACACTGACCTGTGACACCGATGTTTTTCTAACTATTGCCAAATTTCGTGCAGCGCGGCGATTCTGGGCCCGCGTTGCAGAGGTTTGTGGCGGCACAGGCGCGTCATTAAACGCGCCACTTTACGCTCTTACAGCCCCCCGCATGATGAGCCGACGCGACCCCTGGGTGAATATGCTACGCGGCACAGCCGCGTGTTTCGCCGCCGGTGCCGGTGGCGCAGATGCGATAACGGTGCTGCCCTTTGAGCATGCCGTTGGCCTGCCGACATCTCTTGGCCGACGCATAGCACGGAACAGCCAGATTGTTCTTCAGGAAGAATCTTCGATCAGTCGTGTCGCCGACCCTGCCGGTGGCTCCTGGTTGGCCGAATCGCTAACCCATGAGCTTGCTGAAAAAGCTTGGGCCCTGTTCCAAGAGCTTGAAGGTTCCGGTGGCCTCACTGAAAATCTGATCAGCGGACGTTTGGCAGAGAAAATCTCTGAAACAGAAATTGCAAGAGCGCGCAACATAGCCACACGCAAAAACGCACTGACGGGCGTGAGTGAGTTTCCAAACATTGCGGAAAAGCCTGTCGAAATAGATACGCCTGACGTGAACAGCATTTTGAAATCTGCCGAGCAGCGTGCATCTGCGGCAACAGGCAAGGCTGGTGACCTACCAGAATACAGCGGTGGGGCTCTGATGGCCGCCCTGGTGAAAGCCGCCTCTGATGATGCCTCTGCCGCAACAATTGGTGCAGCCCTAAAAGGCACACCCACGGAGATCACGCCGCTGCCCCAACATCGGTTGGCAGAAGATTACGAACATTTGCGCGATGCCAGCGATGCGCACAAAGAGGCACATGGCAAACGACCGCGGATTTTTCTGGCCAACATCGGTAAGGTCTCAGACTTCACCGCCCGCGCCTCCTTCGCGACGAACCTGTTTGAATCCGGCGGCGTGGAAGCGATGCCAGGACCCGGCGGAACAGAACCAGCAGGTATCGAAAAAGATTTTAGAAAAAGTACCGCCAAGGCAGCTGTGATCTGTTCCACAGATGCACTTTATGAAGACACCGTCGCTGATATGGCAAAACGCCTAAAGGCTGCGGGAGCGAAGGCCGTCTACCTGGCTGGCCGTGGCGGAAGCCATGAAGCCGGTTGGCGCGATGCCGGTGTCGATGGATTTGTTTTTATGGGCTGTGATGCCGTGGCTGTTTTAAATGAGACGCATGAACGTCTGGGGGTTTCCTCATGAACCAGATACCGAATTTCGCTGAAGTGTCTTTGAACTCTGACAGCACGGCACCAACTGCTACCGAGCAGTCTTCCGCATCAACGTGGACCACACCAGAAGGTATTGTTGTAAAGCCCCGCTACGACGCTA
>CAYGSZ010000193.1:1522-5077 GCA_964352705.1 uncultured Rhodobacterales bacterium | reverse complement strand
CCAGCTCGGTTTCGGCCTTCTTGGCGCGCAAACCGAGAAACAGGCTGGGATAGATGACCTGAACATCGACACCGAAGCTGCGCATCTGAGTCATGCGCGTGTCGACGTCGGCCAGATCACGGGTGCCCGCGGGATAGGCAATGAGTTTTTGCCCGCCTTTCGGGTAGAGAACGCCATCAATGACCGAGAACTCTTTACCGGTGGTCTGGTCAGTGACAACCGATGGCCGATGGGCTTTATCGGCCTCGGTGAGGTGATCCCAGATGAAATCGTTTTCGACGACATGGGTATCGGCATCAATGACGCGGTGAGACATAACAGCGTTCCTTTTTTGGGTCGGCGCAAAACGCCGAACAGCAGCGGTCGAACAGCAGCGGACGTGTGTTCTGCCTAAACCACCGCCGCCAAAGGACAAACCCGGAGACCGGTTACTGCCCACAATGTGGGCCGCTTCCCCCGTTTTGCTATTCGACGTCTTGCTGTTCGAACAACTCGATCCACGCGCCGCTGGGGGCTTTGATGATCAGGGACTGCACATCGCCATACAACGCGACCGGCAATGTGGTTTTAGGACGGATAACCTCGACCCCGTTGGCGATGATCTTTTCAGCGTAGGCGTCCAGATCCGGCACATGGATGCGATACATCAGCACGCCCAAATTGGGCGGATGGGCGCGATGGGAATAATCTGCCCCGGATGCACCGGTAAATTTGAAAATCTCGATGCTGCCGCCGTCGGCCCCTTCCTCAAACAGAAAGCTCGCGGCCATTTCGGTGACCGTGCCATCCAACAGCAGGTTATTAGGAATGCTCATGTTGTTAGAGCCGTCCTCGGGCCATTTTGGGGCGGCTTCCCAGCGGGTGTGCCAGCCCAGTTTGTTCTGGAAAAAGTCCAGGTTTTCCTCGTAGTCGTCGACCATCTGCGTGGCGTTGACCACGTGACTCATTTTTGTGAATGGCGGGATATCGGCGTAAGGATCATTCACGCGATACAACAGATTAATGACCACACCATCGTGACCGCGCAGCATGGCCCCGCCGTACTCCTTGCCAAAGATGGTGTAATAGGTGGGATCGGCAAAACCGGAAAAGCCATGATCGCGCATTTCTTCAAAGGTGCCCTCCAGGTCTTTGACCAGAGTGTTGAAATTGAAGATGGCGCCGGTATCGAACGGTCGCGCGCTGGAGCGGATGCGCACCTGCGCCACATCATGAAACTTCACCAGACGCAGATAGCCTTTTTCGGTGCCGGGCACACGCAACACCGCCTGCTCAATCACGGTGTCGGCGGGCAGACCCCAGTGCACGGCCTGGGCAGCGGGCGCGGTGCCGCGATAGGCGACCTCCCACCCGGCGATCTGCTGGTACATGTCGACCGCACGGTCCAGAAACTTCACACTGACGACCATCTCCTGCATCCCGCGCCGGTCGGCCAGGTTGATGGTTTCGGCCTTCACAGACGTCACAGCGAAGGCGATACAGAGCGCGAGTGGAAAAATCCGGATCATGGCACTGAGTCCTTGGTTATTCATGCAGCAGTCGGGCTAAGACAACCGTCAGCCCGTTCATTGCGTTGGGTGTATTAGAAACCGTTCCCCACTTGTAAATCAACATCGCCTATGCGAAACAGAATGCGATATGACACACACGCGCACATTCCGAACATCTAAATGGACAACTGCCTAATTGGCGGGTGCGGGTCATATATGTCTGATCCCAGGCCGCCGATACCGGGCGGCCTTTTTTATGCAAACGTCTCATCCCAGCATTTTCCAGGCCGCCCCATATTCAACAGACCCTCAGTGTAGAGACTGAGGATCGCTGACATGGACGAAGCGTCATGATGAAAATTTATGGAGATTTGGGCTCGGGCAACTGCCTGAAAGTGAAGTGGACGGCGGAGTATCTTGAGATTCCTTATCAGTGGATCGACGTGGATATCATGGCCGGCGAAAGCCGTACGCCAGAGTTTCTAGCGATGAACCCTGCGGGCCAGGTGCCGACCGTGGTGCTGGACGATGGCACTCCACTGACGCAATCTAACGCCATCACCTCTTATCTGGCAGAAAACACACCCCTGTTTCCCGCTGACCCTTATCTGCGTGCGCGCATCAACGCCTGGCTGTTTTGGGAACAGAACAGTCATGAGTTTTTTGTCGCGGGATGCCGGTTTCATATGGTGTATCTGGGCAAAAGCAAAGCGACGCGCGACCCTATGCGGGTGGAACGCGGTGAAGAGGCCCTAGACCACATGGAGCAGGCCCTCACCGGCAAAGAGTGGCTGGTAGGGGATCACATCACCCTCGCCGACATCGCCCTGGTGGCCTATACACGCGTGGCCCACGAGGGCGGGTTTGATCTCTCCACCCGGCCCAGCGTGCACGCCTGGATTGTCCGGTGTGAACAGACCTTGGGATTGGCTGGGTGACGCCAATGCACACAGCCAAACCTTGGCCTTGTTTGAGTAATATTTAGGAACACACAACAATGGATTTCTTGATCATCGCCGGTGGTTTTGCGGGTTTGATTTTCGGCGGCAATCTGCTGGTGCAGGGCGCGGTGTCGATTGCCACACGGCTGAAAATTTCGCCCATGATTATCGGTCTGACGCTGGTGGGGTTTGGCACCTCCACGCCTGAACTGGTGACCAGCGTTCAGGCGGCATTTGCGGGTTCTCCAGGAATTGCCATGGGCAACGTGGTGGGCAGCAATATTGCAAATATTCTTCTGATCCTGGGGCTGTCTGCGTTGATGCATCCTATCACTGTCAATGCGGCGGCGCTGAAACGTGATGGAACGGTTTTGCTGTTGGCCTCATTTCTCTGCCTTGGCGTTGTTTTGTTTGGCGAGGTTGGACGCATCGCAGGAGGCATTCTACTGCTCTGTTTGACCGTTTATCTTTGCGGCACACTGTATGCCGAGCGGCGAGGCCAATCGGCAGCGGCCGAGGTTTATATATCGGAAGCTGAAACGCTGTCTCCGACCGAAAACCCTCTATGGCAAAACGTGCTGATGCTGATATTCGGCATGGCGGTCACGATAATCAGTGCGCGTTTTGTCGTTCAGGGGGCGGTGTCCCTGGCCACCGAAATGGGCATCTCAGAAACCGTCATCGGGCTGACGATTATTGCGATCGGCACCTCTCTGCCGGAATTGATCACATCCATTATTGCCGCCCGTAAAGGCCAAAGCGATGTCGCACTTGGCAACGTGATTGGCAGCAACATCTTCAACATTCTGGGTATTCTTGGTGTCACGGCCCTGCTGCACCCGATGCAGATTCCCGCCGCCATCGTCGCGCTGGATATTTGGGTTATGGTGGGCGTGACGGTATTATTTGTAATTTTCGCACGCACCGGTTGGCGCGTGAGCCGCCGCGAAGGTTTGGTTATGGCGCTCGGATATGGGGCGTATGTCAGCTATCTTCTGGTGAATGCCTAGCAGGATGAACCTCTGCATGAACGCCATGTTTGGTGTTGGACCATAGTTTGTAGGGCCAGGATTTGGAGGGCCAAATTGTAAAGGCGCGTTTATGTCTGCCGATTTACTGGCCAC
>CAYGSZ010000193.1:0-1422 GCA_964352705.1 uncultured Rhodobacterales bacterium | reverse complement strand
CCAGCCACAACAATAGTGTCAGATGTTTATGACTTGTCTAACTTTGTACGTGCGCATCCGTTTGCGACATTGATCTCGACGGGTGCGAGTGGGGTCGCGGTGAGTCATTTGCCCCTGTATCTGAACGGACTTGATAATAGGTCAGCCCTGAAATTGACGGGCCATGTGGCGCGGGCCAATGATCACTGGAAAGAGATAGAGAACGGTCGCGATACTTTTGAAACGCTGGCGATTTTTCATGGGCCACAAGCCTATATCACGCCACAATGGTACCCGAGCAAACTGGCGCATGCCAAAGTCGTGCCCACCTGGAATTACGCTGTGGTGCATGTAAAGGGTCGCGTGAGAACCATCAGCGAGCCTGCGTGGCTGCATGCCCATTTGACCCAACTGACAGACGCGCATGAGGATCAATTTGCGCATCAGTGGAAAGTGACGGACGCGCCAGAAAACTTTGTTGAGAAAATGATGGGCGCGATTGTCGGCCTGGAAATGACCATCACCCATATGGAAGGCAAGTGGAAGCTGAGCCAGAACCGGGATGAAGCCGACCGCAAAGGCGTCATTGCCGGTTTAGGTGCGCAAACAGATGCGGACAGTCAGGCCGTGCATGCAATGATGAAGGAAGGTTAGTATTCGCGGTACTGGGCTCCTACGTGTCATTAAGCTGTAAAAATACCGGCGTCATTCTCGGATTTAGTCCGAGAATCCAGAGCAAAAAACTCTTATGAGATTAAATACCCTGGACCCTCGGAATTAATCCGAGGGTGACTGATTGAGTTAGGATTCAGGATAAATCCCAGGACGACGGATTGAGTTAGGATTCAACACCTCGGATAAAAGCCCCCGCCTCAAAATCATCTACGGCAATGGCCGCTGCGACGGCTTGTTCCATGCGGTGATAGAGCGCAGCCTCATCTTTGGTGAGGATCCCCTTGGTTACAGCAGTGTCTGCATCGTCAATCTCCGCGTCTTTAAGTTTTCGCATTAACGGATCAGCTTCGATGACCAACGCAAACGCCCGCTCGACCACCGCAACACCATCATCGTCTTTGCCAAGGTAAAGATTGGCGGTTAACCGCTCGCGGGTGGGCGATGGGGAAAGGATCAATTCGGCGCAGGCGATGCTGAGATCATCGGACGGCCCCCGGCGATAACTGCCCAGAGGCGCAACGATAAACTTGGAGGCATAAGCAACGACCCGATTGGGCAGATTGGCGAAGATGGCTTCAAACCGTTGTTCGATGGTGTGCAGACCCGCCGCCATACAGTACTCGACCAAGGGCAGATCGGCAGCGTGTTTGCCCTCGTCCTGCCAGCGTTTCAGCACGGCAGATAAGAGGTAGAGTTCAGACAGAATGTCGCCAAAGCGGGCCGAGAGCATTTCCTTACGCTTGAGGTCTCCGCCCAGAGTGAGAAACG
>CAYGSZ010000192.1:0-5108 GCA_964352705.1 uncultured Rhodobacterales bacterium | reverse complement strand
AGGAAAAGCGACCATTAGCAGCGACATACCATACGAAATGTCGACCCACCGCCAATATCTACCAGTGCAACTTGCCAGCCCCGCCCATCGGCGCCAGGCACGACAGCTACGTCATCAGCCGGAATATTAGATATTAGTTTATGGCAATCCTCACTGCGGACAGAAATTTGCGTCGCATTTGCTGTTTCGGCTGTGAGCACGAAGCCGCAAGAATAAGCGGGGAGAATACAAAGCCCTGTTTTCATGAAGGAATACTGCCATTTAAGTAGTTAACAAGCGGTTTGTAACCTAGCCAGGTTTTCCCTTAGTTGTTGTTTTGCAACAGATTCCCCTTAAGTTTAGCAACATCGCTTCTCTATCTTTACGGGTTCAAACATATGAATACCATTACTCCTTATAAGGTCTTGGTCTTTCGGTTGGGGAATCGAAAGGGGTTATGGCCTTAATATGAGGGGATCAAACCATGTCATTACATCGTTATCGTTACGTTCTTGCCAGCGCCACCATGCTTTCGACTTCGGCCTTGATTGGCGTTCAAGATGTTATGGCGCAACTCGCCGTTGAGGAAATAACAGTCACAACGCGACGCCGCTCGGAATCACTGCAGGACATTCCTTTGTCCATCACAGCCTTTACGGATCTGCAAATCGAACGTGGGGGAATCCGAAGCGTCGAGGACGTGGCCCGCCTTACGCCAGGATTAACCTTCGACTTGGGCTTTGCGCCCCAGGATACCCGGCCTTCCATACGCGGTCTGCCAGCTACACGCGGCCGACCTCCTGTTGGGATTTTGCTGGATGGTATCGACGTGTCCAGTGAAGCCATCCAAACCGCTGGTGGTGGCAATATGATGAACATGCGCCTCGTCGATGTAGAACGCATCGAAGTCGTGAAAGGCCCGCAAAGCGCTTTGTATGGTCGTGTCGCTTTTGGCGGGGCTATCAACTACATCACCAAGAAGCCCTCTGATGAATTCACCGCCAACATGTTTATCGACGGCGGAAATCACGGCCAGCTTGAAGTCCGTGGGGGCGTTAGTGGCCCTATTGATGAGAGCGGTAAAGTCGGTGTCCGGCTAAACGCAGCTTATGCTGAGCACGACGGTTATCATCGTAATACGGTAACAGGCGCGAAGATCGGTGGGTTTGAGAGTATCGGTGTTTCTGGTATTTTTAGTGCTGAACTCAACGAAAACCTCAACGCCACCGCACGTATTGCTTATTCTGATGATTCGAACGAAGTGCGCGCTGAGGTCGTCAAAGGCGGTGCGAATTTTATTGCAGCACCTGCAAACCCGGTAGGGCTAGCAGGAGGTTTCAATCCGGCTTTCGGCAAACTGTCCATCGACGCAGGTGACATCATTCAGTTAAGTACCGACCCGTTCACCAACGAAGACTTCTCCGGCTCGGAAATGGATAGCTTGGTTACCAGCCTGAATGTTGAGTGGAGCATCTCTGAGAACATCACGATCACCTCTCTTACGGGCTACAATAACGCAGATGTCTACCAGAACTTCGATACTGATAAGCGTGGTGCCGCTGTAACTCAGGTGTTTTTGCCACCACCGGGCGGCATCTCTGAGCCCCTCTCTCGCTCAACGATTATCGACTTCACCACAGATACCAAACAATTCAGCCAGGAACTCCGCATCAGCGATCTTGAATCCGAAGGTTTTCGCTGGGCCGTCGGAGGCCTCTACTGGGATGAAGATGTTGATCAACAATCACAAAGCAGTGCAACAGTCGACTTCACCGGCGCTGGGTCCGCTCATTTGAACTTGGCGTTACAGGGACGAGGAGCTCTGAACGTAGGCCCCTTGCTTCGCAGTACAGAACACAAGTCTGTTTACGGGCATGTGGAATATGACATTACCGATGCGCTGACACTTGTAGCCGAAGCTCGTTACTCAGATGAGAAATTCGGCTATGACGTAATCGGCTCGGTTAACAACGCTTTCGGCGTATTCTTTGCTGGCCCAGTACCCTATTCAGCAGCAATCGAACTACCCCCGGTGTCAGCAAGCGACGACTACTTCACACCCCGCGTGTCCGTCGACTACCAGGCGTCAGAGGATATTTTGCTCTACGCTTCCGTAGCTAAGGGAGCAAAGCCAGGCGGATTCTCAACCCTCTCGATCGGTGATGATTTGTCGAACAATCGCTTCTTACCGGAAACCTTGTGGAGCTACGAAGCCGGTGCCAAAACGCAGTTTGCCGATGGCCGAGTGCAGCTTAACGGCACTCTCTTTTATATGGACTATAGCGACAAGCAAGTCACCACTCAAGACGCTGCTGGAGGCCAGGGTCTTGCTCTCAGCGTTGTCACCCGTAATGCCGGTAAGGCGAAAATCAAAGGCCTCGAAGCCGATGCAGCCTTTGCCGTAAGCGAAACACTCACATTCAGAGCAGCTTATACTTACCTTGACACCGAATACACGGACTTCGTCTTTACCACTTTGAGCGGCAATGACATCGTGCGTGGCGGCAACTGCACTCCGGTTACAGTTGGGGCCGTCCCAGTTTGCGAAGTCTCGCTAACTGGGAATGAACTCGAACGTCAGCCTAAGCATGCGTTTACTGTTGGCGCCAATGGCTCATTCCCAATTACCGACGACATGAGCATCGTTGCTGAAATTGACCTCCAGTACCAAGGCACGCGTTTCCTGTCTCAATGGAACCGTTGGACCATGCCATCCTACTACAACGTCGATGCCCGTTTTGGTGTCGAAGGTGATAAGTGGTCAGTCATTGCTTACGCCGACAACCTATTAGACTCAGATAAAATCCGCAGTGGCCAGGAAAACTTCGATCTATTCACGTTCGGCACTGCACTCAACCTGTTTGTTCCAGACAAACGCCAAGTCGGCCTGCGTCTTAGCTACCGGATGTAAACTCCGAAATAAATAAAGTGATTACCCCCTCCCGCTCTGCGGGAGGGGGCTCTTAACGATAGCATCTTGGCGTTCAATCGGCCTTGAGGACTGTCTGTCCCTTGTTTTTACCTCATCCGCCTTCGGGAAGCAGCCTGGTGAGGCCGTCGATCAGCGGCGGCAAATGATCGCGGACAACGGTCCAGACCAGATCAAGCCGAACATCGCCGTAACCATGGATAAGGCGGTGACGCATGCCCGTTATCTCACGCCATGAAATGTCGGGATGTGCCGCGACGGTGGCGGGCGAGACGCGCCCGGCAGCCTCACCAATCACCTCAAGCGACCGGATGACGGCATTCTGATGTAGACGGCTAGTCAGGAAAACAGTTTCATCCAAGCCTGCGACAAAGGCCCGGGCATCGCGGGCAGCCAGTAGCATATCGAGTAGCAAGGCAGTGTCACGGTCATCTTGAATATCCGGGTTTCTTTGCTCGCCCGGCGGTTTGGAGCCAGGCGCACCGCCACCGGGCGGAGCCTGTCCCGACTCACTAGCCATGGATGGCTTGGGCTCCAGCGAGAATGGCGTTCCGGCGGATATGATTTCGGCTAGACTCGACGGCTTCGCGTTCAACAAGATCTACAGGACGACCCAGCAGCACTTCCAACGCGTCCTTGAAATCGATGAAGACAGCGAGGTCATTGCGAGTCTCTGGCTCAAAGGTCACGAGAAAATCCGCATCGCTGTGTTCGGTATCGAAGTCGCTTCCGCGCGCGGCTGAGCCAAACACTTCGAAACGTGCAACGCCAAACTGCCGACAAAGAGTGATCAAATCTGAGCGTTTGGCTGCAATATCAGTGTGCATAGCTATTCCATGAATTTTGACTTATACGACACGTCAACTTAACACGTTTTGCTCTGAACGGTGACGTTTTCGAGAACTTCATTCACCGCAATTTGCGCTCCCTGTTCGGCAAAAACCGTTCCCTGTTCTCTTTAAAAACGTTCCCTGTTCTTTGTTTAGGGAATTTGACTGCAGATGCCAGTATTTCCGCGGCTTTTAGAGGCTCGAGTTGCGCAAAACTGTCCAAAAATTGAAATTTTCCCTGTAAATTCCCTGTTTAACAGGGTAATCGCATGAGAAATGTTCGCCGGTGACTGCGCACACAGCCAACTATTTTTTGGCGGTTTTCCTAGGTTTTAAGTTACAAACCCAAGATAGCCCCCTTGTCCCTCCTTTTTACCTCATCCGTCGGTATTCATGATGCAGTCCGCCAAGGTGCTGACGCCTGACAACAGCGCCATCATGCTCAACCGGCCGCGGTGTCGGGGAATCTTTCTCTAGAGACAGGTGCGTCCGAGCATGATTGTAGTATCGGGCATAATTTCTAAGCGTCCGGCGAAGGTGTGCCTCGCCAAAGATAAGCGTGTGATCAAGACACTCCCTGCGGATGGAGCCTATGATCCGCTCAACATATCCATTCTGCCACGGCGATCTGTAAGCTGTTGGGCGGTCTCTGATACCCATCGCGTATAATCGACGTTTGAATACCTTGCCGTAACTGGCGTCTCGGTCACGCACGAGATATTGCGGCGCGGTCTCCCAGGGGAACGCTTGGCTGACCTGATTGGCAATCCACTCCGCTGTGGGATGGCATGTGGCATTGGTCCAAACCAGTTTACGCCTGCCCAAGTTAAGAATTGCAATTCCATACAGAAGCTTGAATCCCACCGTGGGAACAACGAACAGATCTACCGCCGCGATTGCATCTTTGTGGTTCTGAATGAATGTCTTCCAGCTCTGCCCTCTGGGCCTGTAGATTCTAGAGAGGTATTTACTGACTGTAGATTGCGACACGTCAAAGCCTAGCTTGAGCAGTTCGCCATGGATACGTGGAGCACCCCAAAGCGGGTTTTCCCGCGTCATCGTTTTTATGAGATGCCGGAGCTCTCTATCAATGGCTGGCCGTCCGCCAAGATTGCGCGACTTCCAGCGCCAAAGCGCTCTGAAACCATACCGGTGCCACCTCAACACAGTCTCCGGCTCCACGACCACAATGGCATCCAACACCTGCGGATACAGTCGTGTCAGCCATGCCAGGAAGATGCGGTCCAATCTGGAGAGCCGAGCGCGGCCAGGATGCTTGCGCCGTAGCACTGAGACTTGATGCCTAAGAGCGACGTTCTCCGCGGCGAGACGTTTTTGAGTCTTACCCAGAGCCAAGATTGCCAGAAAGA
>CAYGSZ010000191.1:0-5109 GCA_964352705.1 uncultured Rhodobacterales bacterium | reverse complement strand
AGGAAAGGAGGCCTCATCCGCAGTTTTCTGGGCTTAAGAGGCATGCCACACACCGCACGAATGGCGCGTTACGGGTCTATCGATGAGTCCTGGCATGTTCGCGTAATAATTATCCGTGAAATTCAGCGGTGTTTGGGTATGGTGCCGACCATGCATACGCCTCAAACAGAAACGCCAAACCTCACCGTTGAGGGATTATCCGCCCGGCGCGGCGGACGCACCATATTTGAAAATCTGGCGTTTTCCGTAACCTCGGGCGAAGCTGCCGTGGTCACGGGCCCCAATGGCAGCGGTAAATCGACACTTTTACGTGTTCTGGCAGGGCTTTTACCCCTAGATAACGGCACAGTTAGCGTGACCCCGGAACCGCCCGCTGCGATGTCTTATGCCGGGCACCGCGATGGCCTCAAAGGGGCCTTAACAGTCCTCGAAAATCTAACTTTCTGGTCAAATATTTATGGCGTTGAAAGAACAGCAACCCAGCAGGTGATTGACCGGATGGCCCTGAATGCCGTTGCCGATATGCCTGCGGATTTTTTGTCAGCAGGCTGGCGGCGGCGGGCTGGATTGGCGCGTCTGTTGCTCAGCCGTGCGCCCATCTGGCTGTTGGATGAGCCCTATACGGCCCTGGATACCGAGAATGTGGGCCGGATTGATGCGGTTTTGCGCGAACATGTTGCGCGCGGCGGCATCGCCATCCTTGCCACTCATCAACCTCCCGGATTTGAACCCACCCGCCGCATTGAAATGTCCGACTACCCGGTGATGGCCAGTGCCGAGGCGGAGTTGGACGGGTGAACGCGTTCCTAACCCTCATTAAGCGGGATGTCAGCCTGTCCTTCCGGCATCGCGCCGACACCCTCATGGTCTGCGGCTTCTTTGCCATCACCGTGATCCTGTTTCCCTTTGGCATCGGCCCGGAACCGGGCGTTCTGGAGCGGGTCGGAGCTGGTGTGCTTTGGGTAACCGCCCTGTTGGCCGCGTTGCTGTCGCTTGATCATCTGTTCGCCGATGACGAGCAGGATGGCGCATTGGATTTACTGCGCACGGCCCCCGTATCACCGACCGCCGTGGTGGCCGCAAAAATCATCGCTCACTGGCTGACCACAGGCCTGCCGTTGACCCTATTAGCCCCAATCTTGGGGGTAACCCTACAAATGCCAGCGTCGTCAGCCCTGCCAATGATCACCGCGTTGCTGCTGGGCACACCCACTTTGAGCCTGATTGGTGCGGTTGGAGCAGCCCTGACGCTCGGCGTGCGACGGAAAGGTGTTCTACTGCCGCTGGTGATCCTGCCCTTATACATCCCCGTGCTGATTTTCGGAGTCGGTGCCATTGATACAGCAGCCATGGGGTTTTCAAACAGCGGGCCCTACGCCGTGCTTGGCGGTCTCCTTTTGATCGCTGCTGCCCTCTGTCCTTGGGCCGCTGCCGGAGCGCTCAAGCTCACCTCAGAATAACCTAATGAGTCAGGGTCTTAGAAGGCCGGATTCAGGTTGGCTTTGCGGACGGAAGCAGGTAAGCCTTTGGCTATGCACGCTTTTGCAAATCCGACGCGGTTCCTCAAACTCGCATCTGCCATTCAGCCCTGGGCCGTCACCCTGTGTGTCGCCTGTTTGGTGGTTGGATTGCCGATGGCTTTGATCTTCTCGCCGCCGGATTATCAGCAGGGCGATACGGTTAGAATAATGTACATCCATGTGCCTGCCGCCTGGATGGGACTGTTTGTCTATGCGGCTATGGCCCTCAGCAGTGCCTCTTATCTGATCTGGCGTCATCCGGTGGCCAGCATGATTGCCCGGGCCTCAGCCCCTATCGGCGCGATGTTTACGGCACTTTGCCTGCTGACCGGCATGCTGTGGGGCGAACCCATGTGGGGTACGCCCTGGGTTTGGGATGCCCGACTGACCTCCATGCTGGTGCTGTTTTTTCTGTACCTTGGATACATGGCGCTCGGTGATGCTTTTGACAGCCCAGAACAGGGCGAAAAGGCGGCCGCCATTCTGGCGCTGGTCGGATCTATCAACTTGCCAATCATTAAATTCTCGGTGGATTGGTGGAATAGCCTGCACCAACCGTCCATATTGTCGATGCAAGGCATCTCGGTCGACACAGCCATGCTGCCGCCGCTGTTCCTGATGGTTGGCGCGTTCCAATTATATTATGTGGTGGTGGTTTTTATGCGGGTCCGCACCCGGTTTCTGAACGCTAAAATCCGCGCCGCGCGACTGCAACGCGGCATTTAAGGCTTAAGTTTTGCATGCCATCCACTCAACGCTCTGAAGGATAAACTGGTCAAATCACGTGGAAAATCTGCAAGCCTTTTTTGAGATGGGTGGATACGCGGTTTATGTATGGTCGGCTTATGCCCTGGCCCTCATTGGCCTTGGTGGACTGGTGGTCCAGTCCCGTCGGTCTCAGGCCAAGGCGCAGGCAGAACTTGATCTCTTGCGTCCCCCCAAAGAAAAGACCACATCACAAAGTAATGCTGAGTCGCGTGCAGATCATCTCCCATCGGAGAAAGGGATAGACCGTCGTGAAGCGTAAAACCCAACGGATGTATTTTCTCATGCTGGGCGGGCTGGCCTTGGCAGCTGGCACAGCGCTTGTGCTGACCGCGTTCGAAGACAGCATTGTGTTTTTCTACAGCCCGACAGAAATTCAACAACAGTCCATTGACCCCGGACAGCGCATCCGCATCGGCGGCTTGGTTGCCGAAGGCAGCGTGAACGCTGATGGGGAGCGGGTTGCCTTTACGGTGACGGATACGGTTGAAACTCTCGACGTCACGTATCAAGGTATTTTGCCTGACCTGTTTCGCGAAGGCCAAGGCATCGTTGCAGAAGGCTATCTTCTGACCTCTGGTGTGTTCCAAGCCTCAGACGTTCTGGCGAAGCACGACGAAAACTACATGCCGCCGGAAGTCGCCGACGCCCTTAAAGCCGCCGGCGAATGGCGTGGCGAGCAGGGCGAAAATACCCAGTCCGTTTCTGCCAAACGGGATGACACACCATGAGCCCGGAGCTTGGCCATTTCGCCTTGGTGCTGGCCTTACCGGTCGCGCTTGCGCAGTCGATTGTGCCCCTGATTGGAGCCTCCCGGCGTGACGCCGCCTTGATGGCCATTGCTGGCCCGGCGGCCCTGCTGCAAATGTTGCTGATTGGCACAGCCTTCGCCGCCCTGACACATGCCTTCATCGTCTCTGATTTTTCGGTCATGAACGTGTTTCAGAACTCTCACACGTCAAAACCGCTGCTCTACAAAATCACCGGCGTGTGGGGCAATCACGAAGGATCGTTGCTGTTGTGGGTCGCCATCCTCGCGGTTTTTGGTGCCGCAGTTGCGGCTTTTGGGGGCGCTTTGCCAGATCGACTGAAGGCCCGCGCCCTGGCCGTGCAAGGCATGATTGGCCTTGGCTTCATCGCCTTTATTTTGTTCACGTCCAATCCGTTTTTGCGGGTTGATCCAATTCCCGTGCAAGGCCAAGGCTTGAATCCTTTGTTGCAAGACCCCGGCCTCGCCTTTCATCCGCCGATGCTCTATCTCGGATACGTCGGTTTCTCCATGGCGTTTTCATTTGCCATTGCCGCTCTGCTGGAAGGCCGCGTTGACGCCGCCTGGGCGCGCTGGGTGCGGCCCTGGACCCTAGCCGCCTGGTCGTTTCTGACCGTTGGCATCGGTCTCGGATCCTGGTGGGCGTATTACGAATTGGGTTGGGGCGGCTGGTGGTTTTGGGACCCGGTTGAGAATGCGTCTTTCATTCCCTGGCTGACCGGAACCGCGCTTTTACATTCGGCCATCGTGGTTGAAAAACGCGAAGCCCTGAAAAGCTGGACAGTCCTTCTGGCCATCATCACTTTTTCACTGAGCCTTCTCGGCACATTCCTGGTGCGCTCTGGCATCCTTACCTCTGTGCATGCCTTTGCCTCCGATCCGACACGCGGCGTGTTTGTGTTGGGCATGCTCGTCGTAGCCGTAGGTGGCTCTCTGGCGCTGTATGCAGCGAAAGCCCCGGCGCTTGAACCAGGCGGGTTATTCGCGCCGGTGTCACGCGAAGGTGGCTTGCTGATCAACAACCTGTTCCTGTCGACCGCCGCAGCGACGGTGTTGCTGGGCACGCTGTACCCGCTGATCGCCGAAGCCCTGGAACTCGGCACACTCTCAGTCGGTGAACCTTACTTTAACACCGTGTTTATACCGTTGATGGTGCCCTTGGTGATCGTGATGGGTATCGGCCCTTTGATGTCGTGGAAACGCAGCGATTTAGCCGGCGTGATTGGGCGCTTAAAAGGCGCGCTGGTCGCTGTCGTCGTAATTTTTGGCATTGCCTTGGCCATGAGCGGGACATCGGTGGTCGATATTGCCGGTGCCGCGGGCATGGGACTGGCCGCTTGGCTGTTCGCCTCAGCTTTCATTGAATGGTCGGCGCGAGTCAAACTGTTTGGCGGCTCACTAGGCACCGCCTGGCAGCGTGTAAAATCTCTACCCCGTGCCTCTCATGGTATGACCGTGGCCCATATGGGTATGGCGATCCTGATCGCCGGGGTATCAGGATCGAGCGCCTGGAAGCAGGAAAATATTCTGACCATGGTCGCTGGGGACACTGTGGAGGTCGCAGGGTTTACCGTGACCTTCAACGGGGCGGACTTTGTGCAAGGACCAAACTATGAATCCTTGCAAGGCACGTTCACGGCGCAGCGCGGTAACAGCACGGTGACGTTAACGCCGGAGCGTCGGGTCTATGACCAACCCGTGCAGCAAACTACAGAAGCCGCCATTCATACGACCTTCTGGTCTGACCTTTATCTGGTCATCGGCGACGGGCCGGGCGATCGCGATCAGTATGTCGTCCGCGCCTTCTTCGAACCGTTCGTACCCTTCCTGTGGTACGGCATCCTGTTGATGGGTTTTGGGGGAGTCATTTCCTTGACCGACCGGCGTCATCGCATTGGCGCCCCTAAGCGCGCCGCAGCTGCTGGGCGCCCTGCTGAGGTTGAGGCCTAGACTCCATGACGGAAGAGACGTCCAACGAAGCGACCAACGAAACTTCAACACGTGTCCCGCGCCGTCGATGGATTGCCATCTTGCCCGTGGTTATTGCCGTGCTGT
>CAYGSZ010000190.1:0-5152 GCA_964352705.1 uncultured Rhodobacterales bacterium | reverse complement strand
AATGGATCGAGCCAGCAATGGCCGCAGGACACTGGATACCAGCCCTTGTCGAGGCTTCGGGCGGGCGCAACCTAATCACCAAAGAGGGCGAGTCCTCCCCCTATGTATCCTGGGGAGATATCTCAGACTGCGATCCAGACCTTATTGTGGTGGCTCCTTGTGGTTTTGATGTGAAACGCACCATCACAGAAATGGAAACGCTAAGGTCTCATGCCATCTGGAACAGTCTGCGCGCTGTAAAGTCAGGAAAAGTCGCCGTGATGGACGGCAACCGTTATATCAATCGCCCCTCCCCTGCGGTGGTGGACAGCGCCGCCATTTTGGCCGATATCATGTGGGAAGATGCCCCCAAAAATGGTCCGCCCGCCTGGCGCTGGATCGAAACCACTTAGCGGTCTGAAATAGTCTTTGCGTTGGCGACGGTCGCCCAGGGCAAGACAGCAGCGTCATCGCCGTCAGAGACCTGCAAAGAGGTAATGCCGTAAACCGATGCAAGCCTCTCGGGTGTCAGGACATCTTTGGGCGCACCATCAGCGGCAACACGACCATGGTTCATTAAAATCAAACGGTCGCAGAAACGCGAGGCTAGGGTCAGGTCGTGCAAAACAACCACAACCAGTCGCCCACTTTGCGCCAGGCCTTTGAGCCCCCCCAGAACCTGCAAGCGATGCCCTGGATCTAAGCCTGACACGGGCTCGTCTGCCAAAATGACACTGGGTTCGCCAGCCAATACCCGGGCCAGAAGAACCCGTGCCAACTCGCCGCCCGACAAAGTGGTGATGGTTCGGTCTTTGATCTCTACGCTGTCCGTCAGTGTGAGGGCGGCGTCTATGGCTGCTTGATCATGGTCTGACAAAGAGCCCCAGGGCGCGCGATGTGGAATCCGGCCTAACGAGACAAGACGCTCAACCGTGACCGGCCAATGCACCATGCGGCTTTGCGAGAGATAACCAACTTTTTGCGCCAGAGCGGATTTTGACCACGCGGTAAGATCACGCCCCTCAAGCTTTAGGATCCCTGTTGAGGGTTTCAACAAACCCGCCATCGCCTTGATCAACGTGGTTTTGCCCGCGCCGTTAGGACCGATCAGCCCAATCAACTGCCCACCACGGGCCGTGAAGGACGTATCATCGACAATCAATTTATCGTCATAGTGCAGACTTACACCTGCCACTGAAAACTCTGGACCAGCGCTCATCGCCCGCTCCGTCGCAACACATAGAGGAGGTGAAAAAAGAATGGCGTTCCAATAAGCGCGGTTAGCACCCCAATTTTTAGTTCCAACTGGGTATCAATCAAGCGCACGCCGATGTCTGCGGCCAGCATGAGCGCTGCGCCCCCCAGCAGGCTGGCCGGTAACAATCGGCTTGGCCGATACCCCACAAAGGGTCGCAAGACGTGGGGCACCACAAGACCAACAAAGCTGATCACACCTGTCGTCGCCACCGCCGCGCCAACCGCAAAAGCGCAACCCAAAATGGCTCGGATTTTTATGGCCGCGAGGTTGAACCCCAAAGACGCCGCTGCATCTTCCCCCAATGTCAAAGCATCGAGACCGCGCCAGGTTGAAAACAGCAGCACCCAACCGATGGCCATCAACGGCAGAGCCAGCACAAGATGATCCAGACTGCGATCTGCGAAGGAGCCAAGAATCCAGAAAACAATTTCCAAGGCGGCGTAGGGGCTGGGCGCGAGATTCAGCGCCAGTGATGTCAACGCAGCCGCTAAAGCATTAATCGCAACACCGGCCAGGATGAGCGTGAGTGGCTCTTGATTGCGCCCGCCTAAAAAAAGGAGAAGGGTTGTGGCAACCATCGTGCCAGCCACACCGCCCAAAGGCGTTGCCAAGGCTGTGCCACCGGCAACACCAAAGTAAAATACAATCACTGCGCCAAGGGCGGCTGAACTGGAGGCGCCCAATATGAACGGCTCAGCCAAAGGATTGCGCAACAGGCCCTGAAGCACAGCCCCGGACAAGCCCAAAGTTGCGCCGACAGTGAGCGCTAACACGGTGCGCGGCAATCGCACTTCAATCAACAATATGCGGAAGGTTTCCGGGTCTTGGCCCCGCACCGTCAGAAGATCAGCAACGCCGCCAATTCCGAGGCGACCCACAAACAGCGAGGTGATCGCCAAGCCGATCACCAGAAGTGCAAGGCCCGTCAGAAGCCAGACGAGTGACACTTCGCGGGACGCAGGGGAAGACTTGGGAACAATCGCAGTCATGGCGTTTCCCCTTCAGTCGATCGCTCAACCGCCTCAAGCACCAACCTCGCCGCTTCTACCAAATACGGCCCACCGCAATTCACCCACGATTGGGGGACGGAGATCATCGGCTGATCACCAAGAAACCTGAGCAAAGCAGGATGGTTTAGCGTTTGATTGGCCAGCGACGGTGCGTCGGGCCGATACAACATACGGACCATATAATCTGGCTTTGCCAGCAGCACCGCCTCCATCGTCACCTGACCGAAATCACCAATGCCCAACTGAGCCGCGACATTCACCAAGCCAATACGGGTCAGTATTTGATCAATCAGGCTTGGTCGCCCAACCGTAAAGCCGTTGGCATCGAGAATCAGGGCTGTGCCGAAGGAGCGACCCGCCACACGCTGCTCAAGTTCTTCGAAATTCTCGTCGAGGTTATTCACTAGGGCGCGCGCGCGATCCTCACGGCCCAACGTCTTGCCGAGACTTAAGTACGCCTCGCGGACACCGTTGAAGCTTGGCGGAACATCGACCTCGATTATGGTGTAGCCAATCCGACGCAGCAGCACCTTGGCCGCCGTTGTGGTGTAGCGACCCGTGACAACCAGATCGGGCTCCAGTGTAATAATTTCTTCAGCCTGACCATGATTGAGAACAATACCATCGGTTAAATGGGCCACCGGAGACTCATGGGGATCCGCCGTCAGAAAGCTGACAGACGCTACCGTGCCAGGCTCTGCCAGCAACAGCACCATTTGATCGGTGCAGAGGTTGGTCGAGACAATACGGCGCGGCACCTCTGCAAAGGCCTCACCCTGTGAGGCAACACAGAGCACAAAGAGGGTCAGCAGGAAATGACGCGCCAATGTCATAGACTTAGCGCCGCCCCAGGCGAATACGCACACCTGCGTAGGCCCCAATACCAGGAGACTGAAACCCGAAGACATCCTGATACTGTTCGTCGAACAGGTTTTCGATACGACCGATCAGTTGAACCGAGTCGTTGAGGTCGAATGACGTGGCCAACGTAGCCAAAACATAATCATCCAGTGTCACGCTGGTTTCAGGAGTGGCGAAAATAAATTCGCTGTCCTGCATTTTGCCATTGTAGTTCAGGCCGAGGTCGAAAACTGCGCGTTCGTCATAAAAACGATAGGTGACGTTAGCGCTGCCGCTGTGCTTTGGACGCCGCAACTCCCGCGCACCCGCATCGTCTTTCGCGTCGGTATAAGTATACGATGCTGCTAGGGACAAAGCCTTGGTGGGATCAACCCGCAGCGAAAACTCAACACCCTCACGGGTGCTGGTTCCGGCCCGGTTATCCACGGTGAACGGGAAAACACCGAAGTCTGTGAAGATTTCATCTTTCAAGTTGGACTCGAAGTAGGTCAAAGAGGCTAAGCCAAGGTCATCTGCAAAGGTGTAATCAACCCCCGCGTCCCAGCCCTCAGAGGACTCAGGTTGCAGATCAGGATTGCCGACGAAGAAGTTTGGGTTAAAACCAAACAGCTCGAAGAAGCTGGGCTGAGCAACGCCGGTGCCGTAGCTGCTGCGCAGTTTAAATCCGCTATCGGGAACCACCCAAGCCGCCGTTAAACGATAGGTAGTTTCGTTTTTAAAACGGTCATTGTCGTCATGGCGTAGAGCGCCACTGAGGAAGACTTGCGCAGCCAAGGCCAAGCGGTATTCAAGCGCTGCTGAAAGCTGCTCGCCCGTCTGGCTTTGATTTTCCGGCCCACCTCCCGCGCCGCGGTTTTCGTACGAGAGGTCCTCGTATTCCACCAAGGCACTGATGGCATGCTGAGCCGATCCCCTGGTTTGGAACGTATAGTCAGACTGATACTCCACATCCCACTTCTGGCCCTCTGAGCCAAAGCTAAACGCGCCACCTGAGAAAGACTCGTTTTCTGTGTCTGTAAGACCGGCACTGAGGCGGTGAGTCCAACGGCCACCCAGCAAGGACAAGTCAGCTGCGGCCCGGCCATACCAGCGATCAGAATCGCGCACGCCGTCAGAGTCGATCACAAAGCCCTGGGTGGGAGACCCGAACGTGAAGTCCTGTTCGTCTTCCGCCGCAGTCGCACTGACATGCCGACCAGACAACGACAGAGTAAGGTTTTCAGACGCATTGAAGGACGCGAAAACGGAGGCTGTTAGATTGTCGTAGCCGTCTTTCTCCGGCCCCGTCGGCGATGCCGAGATCCCGCCAATATCTGAATACCCAATGCTGCCTCTAATAGACCCCCATGCGCCTGCTGTTCCCCCGTCTACGCTGCCGCGCACCGTGTCAAAGGAGCCGCCTTCAAGGACGCCGTTGGCCCACGCTCCATCAGGGGTTTCAGAGGGACCGGTCGTGACGTTAATCACCCCGCCAATAGCCTCAGACCCCCACAGCGCACTCTGCGGGCCACGCAGCACTTCAACGCGAGAGACACTGCTGGACATCAGATGGGCGAACTCAAACTCCCCCGCGTTAAACGGATCGCCCGCTTCAATGCCATCGATAATAACCAGCGTATGACTGGACTCAGCGCCACGCAGACGCACCTGGGTAAACGCACCCGCCGGTCCTGTGCGGTTGACCGCAAGGCCGGGCAGGTCGCGCAGGAGATCACCCAGAAACGCCTCTTGTCTGGTTTTAATATCAGAGCCGGTCAACACATCAATCGCGCTACCAACTGAGAGGCGGGCTTGCGGGACGCGGCTGGCGGTAACGACGATTTCATCGTCGATGATCGGTTTGTCAGCGGCCACTGCCGTGACTGGTAAGCAAATGACGCCTGCAAAAATCAGGTTGCGGTAAGAAATTTTGGTCACAGTTCGTCTCCGTTTCGGTTCAACGCATGAGGCGCCGCCGAACACCGGAGTAAAGACCTGTGGATTTCAAACCCAAGACCGGTAACCAGCGCGACGACACCAACTCGTGCGCGTCACCGCTACGGTT
>CAYGSZ010000189.1:0-5160 GCA_964352705.1 uncultured Rhodobacterales bacterium | reverse complement strand
GGTCGCCTGCCAGATGTCGCCGTGCTCGACGCGATCAGAACAGATGACGATGGTGACCTGATCGGCCAACCGGCCAACTGGGAAGAAAAAACACCCCCGCCGATGATTTTTATTCTTCCCTCAAAAGAGGTGAAGGGCGCAATTGGCGTCGGCGATCGTGTCCTCGCAAAAATGAAATTGCTAGAGGATGGCATCTACCAGGCCCGGCCAATCAGAAGGCTAACGGGTGGGCCAAAGCAAATTCTGGGCGTGTGCGAGAAAACAGATCACGGAGGGTTTCTAATCCGTCCGGTTGATCGGCGCGAACGACAGACCATTACCGTCGACAAAGCAAAATCCGGCGGCGCGCAGCATGGCGACCTTGTTCTGGTCACCCTGGAGCGGTCCGCCAAACGCGGTTTTGCAAAAGGCCGTATTACAGAAACCCTGCATAACGAAGGCGTTGAGAAAGCGCTCAGCCTGATTGCCATTCATAGCCACGGCATACCCCACGTTTGGACAGCCGCTGCTTTAGAGCAGGCAGAACAGTGCGGTCCTGCCATGCTCGGAAACCGTACAGACCTCCGTGACCTGCCGCTGGTCACCATAGACGGATCAGATGCCCGCGACTTTGATGATGCTGTTTGGGCTGAACCGGACCCAGATCCGGACAACACCAAAGGCTGGCATCTGATTGTCGCGATTGCGGATGTCAGTTGGTATGTCACGCCGGGCTCACCGCTGGATAAAGTGAGTTATGAGCGGGGGAACTCGACCTATTTCCCCGACCGCGTTGTACCGATGTTGCCAGAAGCTTTATCAAACGGCTGGTGTTCTCTCAGGCCAAACGAAGACCGGCCATGCCTTGCGGTTCACATGCGGATCGATGCGCACGGCGAACTCCTGCGACACAAATTTGTCCGGGGCCTGATGCGGTCCCATGCCCGCCTCACCTATGAGCAGACTCAGGCTGCCTTTGATGGGCACGGCGACGAAACCACGACCCCGCTGCTGGACACTGTCATAAAACCTCTATTCGGGGCCTACGCCTGCCTGGATAAAGCGCGCAAAAAACGTGGGGCTCTGGCGCTGGACATACCCGAGCGGAAAATTTTGATCAGCGATGACGGTCACATGACCGGCGTTGAGCCGCGCGCCAGACTGGCCAGTCATCAACTGATTGAAGAATTCATGGTCGCCGCCAACGTGTCCGCAGCACAAACCCTGCAACGCGCGAAGGCGCCTGGTTTATACCGTGTCCATGAATCGCCCGACCCTGAACGGGTCGACAGCTTGCGCGTCACGCTGGAAAGCATGGAACTGAAACTCAATTCGACGGGCAGCATCCGCGCAAAAGATTTCAATTATGTTCTGGAAGCCGCAAAGAACGACCCTGCCGAATCTTTGGTCAACACCATGATCCTGCGTACCCAGTCTCAAGCCAGATACGAACCCGAAAACCTCGGCCATTTTGGGTTGGCACTGAATCAGTACACGCATTTTACCTCGCCTATTCGCCGTTACTCAGATTTGATTGTTCATCGCAGCCTCATTCGAGAACTGAAACTTGGCAAAGGCGGTCTCGAAGGCGACGGCGGGTCATTGCAGGAGACAGCCGAGCACATCTCCATGACCGAGCGCAGATCATCAACCGCCGAGCGGGAAACCGTTGATCGCTATACCGCCGCTTTTCTGTCCGACCAAGTCGGCGCGACATTTGCAGGACGTGTGAATGGCGTGAGTCGGTTTGGCTTGTTTGTGACCCTCGCAGGGACCGGCGCGGACGGTATTTTGCCCATCAAGCGTCTGCCTGATGATTATTACGACGTCTTTGAAGACAGTCACATGCTGGCCGGGCGGCACTCAGGCATGGCGTTCTCAGTGGGTGACCCGATTACGGTCACGCTATCCGAGGCCGATGCCATGACCGGTGGCTTGGCGTTTCACTATGTTGACCACACGCCCTTGCGAGAACGCGCCTCAGGCTTACCAAGCCCCTCAAAACACCCTAGATCTGGCAGAAAACCCGGCCAAAAACCAGGAAGCCGGAGTGGACGCAGCCGTGTCAAAAAAGGCGGGCGACACAAAAAGCGCTCATAACCCTAAAACTTAGGGGTTTTCGCCGCGCTAGAGTTTCGTATGATTTAGTATGATCCATCGTCATCTTCATACGGTAGCCCTTAACAGGCCAAGCCTAGAACCTAGCAAAAGGTTTCCACGCTGTTGTATGGCCTGGTTGGCTGGAGCCTTACTTCTGATCTCGGGCTGCGCCTCGACTGGGGTGGTCTCGGATAAAACCAACCTTCGCGGTAAAGCTGCCGTCGAAGGCTTTGAACTTCAAGACTCCGAGCGGGTCTTGGCCTATGGCTTAACGCAAATTGAAGCGCGCGCCCTCGACAAGCCCAGCATTGAGACGTTTGTTATATCCGGCTTAAAGGGTCTGGCTGACATTGATCCTCTTTTTTCCGTGGTTGAGATCAAAGGAAAAATCAGAACCTATGTGGGGACGGTCTTAGCCGCAGAGTTGAGCAAACCCACTGAGAGAGACGAGGAAAATGAGAGAAGCGACGGAGACGAGGGAATTGCGGAAAACATAAACGCCTGGCTTGGACTTTTTCACGGCTCACTCATCGGAGCGCGGCGTCAATCTGTTGCCCTGGCCGCAGCAGACCCGGAACTGATCTACACAGCCTTCTTCGACGCAGCCTTAGACCAACTGGATGCCTACTCGCGCTACGCAGGGCGTCTGCAGGCGCGGGCCAATAGAGAAACGCGCAACGGCTTTGGCGGCATCGGCTTGAGCTACATTGCAACGGACATCGGCCTGGACGTGCAGAAATTAGAGCCGAACGCTCCTGCCCGCAAAGCAGGCATCCTTGTCGGTGATATCATCACCCATGTCGATGGTCAGTCTTTCACCACCCAAAGAAGCTGGATCGTACGCAGATTATTGCGCGGTCCAATCGGGTCGACCTCTGTGTTCACGGTCTTGCGGGGCGACCTCAGCGGGGCGAAGTCCATTCCTGTCGTTAGAAATCTGATCGTTCCTCAAACTGTTGAGTTTTTTGTTCAAGACTCTGTCGCCGTCGTTGAGATTCATAGCTTCAATCAACGCACCAGCCAGACCGTAGAAAGTCTGCTGGCGAAAGCCCTAACGGATGACCCTTCCATTTCAGGCATCATACTGGACCTCAGAGGCGATCCCGGGGGCCTGCTTGATCAAGCCGTGACCATAAGTGACATGTTTATGAACACGGGCCCCATCGTCTCGACACGCGGGCGGCACCCGGAATCAATTCAACGTTACCAGGCTTTTGAGGGAGACATCGGACAGGGACGCCCGGTCATTGTCCTGATTGATAGCCGGTCGGCTTCGGCTTCAGAAATCGTTGCTGCCGCACTGCAGGACTCTGGCCGAGGGATCATCGTCGGCACCTCTTCCTACGGCAAAGGTACGGTTCAGACGGTTGTGCGTCTGCCCAATGAAGGGGAAATCACCCTGACCTGGTCTAGGTTCCATGCCCCGGCAGGCTACGCAATTGAAGATTTAGGGGTCCTTCCCATGGTCTGCACAAGCGGCCTGACAGGCCCCGCCGATCAAATTATGCAGAATTGGCAGCAGACCGGCAGCAGGGTCACGGGCCTGAAGGCAGAATGGCGGACCGTTGCAGCGAATGATATTGCCGCACGTGCTGCGTTACGAAGCCATTGCCCAGCCGAGGTCAGAGACGAAAATACCATCGACTTGGAAGTGGCTAAGTCATTGATATATAATAAAACACTATACGCTCAGGCCATTGGTCTCACAGGCACCTTAGAAGCCCAGCAACGGCCCTAGTAACAGTCATGGTTCTCTGCGGTAGCGTGTCGGTTAGGCTTGACACTCGTGCCGGGCGGAGTATGTTGCCGCGCTTACACATCCTTTGTTTTCCGCGAGATTAATTATGGCTAAACCGGCAACAATTCAAATCAAACTCGAAAGTACAGCTGGTACTGGGTATTTTTATACAACGCGGAAAAACCCACGGACGCTGACCGAAAAAATGGAAGTACGAAAGTACGACCCTAAAGTGCGGAAGCACGTGATTTTCAAAGAAAAGAAAATCAAGTAGGGGATTTCCCCGCTCCCAAAACCTTCTCCCAAAACCTTGGCGCTTTACCTTAGGTTATTCTAGGCCGCGTCCAGGTACTTTGAGATTGTCTGCAAAAAGCTAGAGACAGAAATCGGCTTTGCGATGTAGCCATCGCATCCCCCGTCCCGTATTTTTTCCTCGTCACCCTTCATGGCGAAAGCCGTCACGGCAATAACCGGTATAACTTTAAGATCATCATCGGCCTTGAGCATCTTGGTGATTTCGAGCCCGGAAATCTCTGGTAACTGAATGTCCATGAGAATCAGGTCAGGTCTCTGCCGACGGGTGATATCCATAACCTGGCGGCCATCTTTGGTTTTTAGAGTGATATACCCATGAGCTTCCAACAGGTCGTTGAATAGCTTCATATTCAATTCATTGTCTTCGACGATCAAAATAGTCTTCGACATTGCTCGGCAGTCCTTAGAACCCGGATAAACCAACCGAAACAAGTAGATATATGATTCCACTATCAGTTTCGACTACATCATTTACACCACGGCACTCTTGAAAAAACAAGAGTTGGAAGCACGACCCTTCATACAAAACATGGCCTTTAAACGCCGTCAGGCTTGTGCAGCACGCATCTCTACAGCTATCCAGTACCCATGCCATCATTTGATGACCCAATCTTGCGTCCGGCTCTATTTGGGGTGCTCCTGGTTCTGTTTGTCATCTGGGAAAGCCTGCTGCCCAAGCGCGACCGCACATTCGCACGCCTGACGCGCTGGACCGGCAACCTTGGCCTCATTGTCGTCGGCTCGGTGCTTGTGCGTCTCATCCTGCCCATAGCGCCCGTAGGAGCAGCCATTTGGGCGCACCAAAATAGCGTTGGTATTTTTAACGCGCTGCCTGTGCCAGTGTGGGTGGCTGGGGTCCTGTCGTTTCTCCTGCTTGATCTGCTGATTTATGGGCAGCACAGGCTGTTCCATAAAGTCCCCCTGTTATGGCGCCTGCATCGCATGCATCACACTGATGTGGACCTTGATGTCACCAGCGGGCTGCGGTTTCATCCGATCGAGATTCTGTTGTCACTGATCATCAAAGT
>CAYGSZ010000188.1:0-5165 GCA_964352705.1 uncultured Rhodobacterales bacterium | reverse complement strand
AACCTGATTTTATCGGCATCAATAAAAAAGCCCTCTGCGGAGAGAGGGCTGTCATCTTTATAGATACCGGGTGAGAAAGTTAATTTTGTGTATGTCATTATATATTCATATCAACAATCAAATTATAGTTCTCTACTGCTACTTTGTTCGCAATCATAAAATGATCAATAACCATTATCCGCAACACAGAAAAAGTTAAGAACTCGCATAAAAAATAATAGCTATGTAAGCGTCACCTCCTTTACCTGACATAGCAGCACCACTCAGCGCAACGGCGGCCCCCCCTCCTGAACTCAATCCACCTGCACCGCCGTAAACTGGTTTTATCGCGCTAATCGCAGCGCCCCCGCCCGCGAACGCACCACCATCTGGCCTGTCATAGGCAGCCTGAACCACACCACCACCAGCAGGTTGAATTGCTCCACCACCGCCCATATGACCGCCGTGCCCCGCAAATACAGGATAAGAGCCTGATGGATATGTATAGTATTGGGCTGCACCGCCAGCTCCAGGGCCGCCATCACCTAACGGGATGCTCCCTCCTGAGTAACCACCGCGCCCGCTGCCACGTTGCTCAAACAAAAGCCCTGATGTTGCCCCAACTGCGGGCGCGACATTGTTTGTTGAGTTAGTTGGCCCCTCCCCAGGGCCAGGATTTGAATCAAGACTAGGTCCAAATGCTCCGCCGCCGCCGCTATCACCGCTACCAGTTGAGTCCGCGCTCTTTCCGCCAATACCAGCCCCGCCAGACATGGCATAGTCGCCGTCTGCTGTACCACTAGAAAAGAAAGGAGATGCCCCACCTGTAGCAGCATAGTTGCCGCTTAGGACCGCACCAGAGGATTTTCCATTACCCCAAGGCCCCCCAGAGCTTCCACCGCCCGAAGCTTGGTACGTTGTTGCTGTACCAATACAAGCACCAGACACTCCGCCTAGTGCAGTATCAATATTACCATTGTCACTAACCGTTGGCACTATAGAGGCCGTTGAAGATGTGGCGGCAGTTGTATCGACAGTTACCTTACCCCCTCCACCAGCTGGGACTATCAGAGTTATCGTTCCATCTGTTAAAGATGTGCTAATGCCATCGGTTCCAGGAAAGGCATCGTTATTCAGCGAAGCATTTACTGCCGATCCACCAGCACCAAGAACAGCCGTCAAATAAGTGACACCTGCAATCAAGGGTCGTTTCATGTGTGCATAAGAACCAGCACCGCCGCCCGTACATTTAGTGTAGTTTTCGCTATCGCGTGCTGCGGCCCCACTGCCCCCCGCCCCAAAAACATAAACTTCCCATGAAACGCATCCGGCGGGCACCGGTATCGTATGCGTACCAGCCCCGATAATCTGAATCGGTGCAAGCGCGCGCACTTCGCGTAAAATACTCATAGGTCAATCCATCCTGTAGCTGCATTTGTATATTGGAAAATGATTACACCTTGCCCGGTCGTGGACGGGCCGGTTGTCGATCCGTAATATTTGAGAGTGTTCAATCCGACCGACAAAAGGCCGCTGCCATACTTGCCGAGCAAGATGACATCGCCCTTTGCTGGCGACGCAGGTAAAGTGACGGTCACGGTACTCGCGCAATCCACCGTGTATTTTGTGTTTGCCGCTGCCGTAAAATTTGATGCTTTGTCTCCCCCATTCGAGAGTCCCAGTGACTCCGACGGAATATCCAGGCTATCGCCATTGTCTGTGAGCGGACTTCCTCCAGCCGTGAGCGCATCTATCAAAAATTTTGCAGTGGCCGTTGCATCGACCTTCACTGTCCCGGTCACGCCAGCAACAGAGGCCCCCGCAATCGCCGCATCTAACTGCGTTTTGTTAACGGCATCGGAAGCCTCAGTGCCGGATGTCACACCCGTGACCTTGCCAGCAACAGTGAGAGCACCGTTAATACTCGTTGTGCCGCCCAGCGTTGTCGGGGCACCGTTCAGCACATCCGCGCCATCGCAGTACACCAGCGCGGAGCTGCCATTTTTAATAGCCACCCCACTGCCCGCGGCTGTCTTCATCGTGATTTGCGCGCCGGCAGCATTAACAACCAGATACCAGTGCTCAACACTTGGAAGTGTCACCACCGCCGCGCCAGACAACGTGCCCGTGAACTTCAGCACCCGGTTCAGGCTTTCGTCAGCAAGCGTATAATTACTCGACGCCAGCACCTTGTCGCCGGTCAGCGCAATCGCTTCAACGCCATCAAGCGCCTGATCAATCGCGTCAATCACCTCATTGAGCTTATCGTCCCCCCAGGTGTTGGTATTGGTGCCAAGTTCCTGCTTACGAAGCCGGTTCCTAATCGTTGGGGTATCAACCATCAGCTCACCACCGCACGGTCGGTACACCGCCGCCACAGTGCGCCGTCGCTAAAAGCCGGCACCGCGCCACCCGTGTCATCGCGCACAAAAATCATGCGATAGCGATACCGTTCCGCGTCCGGCAAATCAGATTTTTGATAGTCCGGCAGATAGGCGGGTTGAATACTCTGCGCGCCAATTTCCGTTTCAACACGGCGGGCAAAGTCATGCGCCCACACGGGCGCGTCAGCAGCGATCGGGATCACACACAACTCCTAAGTCTTATGAATACAGTAAATAAAGGGAAGCTAGGGCGTCGCAGTCGTAACCCGCATGGCAATCGGGCTTCCCGCCCATTGCGCACGATTGTCTGTAGAGTCCAGCGCCTCTAAGGCCCGCGCATACAGTCCGGCCCACAGGGCCGCCCGGGCGTCATCGCCCAGGTAAGGCGACGCCTGCACCAACGCGCCATACAAATACAAATCAGGATGCGCCTGCAATACCCAGTTGCTTGGCACTGTGTCAGACAACGCCGGAATCCTTGTGTAATAGGTCAGCGCAAGTGTGTAGACAGCATCTGGCATCGGGCGCAAAGCCAACGCACGCCCCACCACCGCGTACACCTCCGGTCGGCCAGAAACAGCCGTCGCAAAACGCCGGTCTAAATCTTGCTGGGATAAAAAGGCCAACACCACTTTCGGGTTCGCCTCAAGCACCACGTTGCGCAGTTCGACGACATCGTTTGACAATGCAACCGTACCGGTTCCCGCTACCGTGGAGACGACGGACGATGTCAGCATATCTTGGGTTCTTAAATCCCGCTTCAGGCTCGCTTCCGTCAACGCAATAAAGTCTGGTATGCGAGCCGCCAGATCCGTCCGGTTCAGCCAGTCTGCCACGGCAGACTGCAATTCGGCATAGGTCGTCAGCGCCATAAGGCCGCCTTTCTAAAATGTGAAATATGTGAGGCCCTTAAAATGAACCTTCAATAAAGGAACCAGCGGAAGGCCGCTTACAGGTTCCCCGGCCAGGTGCGAAACGCCGCGTTGTCCGGGTCATTGGCCCACCGCTTCCAGGCGGCTGGGTCGTTCGCCCACCCCTCCCGAATGGCTTGGGCATACACAAAGTGTGGCACCACCGCCGCATGGCGCATCTCTTTACCCGGCGTTTGGTCTGACAGCTGTTTCGCCTGCGCCACATAGGGCTCGCAGTCTTCAACCTCATGCACCAACACTTTGCCATCCAGATGCGTCTCATCAATAAACACCTCCGCCCGGTTGGCAGAGGCACTGAGAATTTTACGTTCGGGCATCGATGTCTCTCCCCGCCGGACTGGCAAAGTCTTGGTGCATGGGTCATTCCCATCGGGTGTTAAAAAAGTGGCGGGAGAAGTGTTTAAACTCCTCCCGCCGACGACGCAGGGTCATTCACCGTCATCAGCCGTCATCCTGGGGGAAGGGGAACCCCAATAATGGAGACTGGCATTCGGGAAACTGCGGGGGGCTTTCGCCTCTCCCCGCCTGCCCTGCGGCCGTATTCTGTTAAAGGTTGAGCGTGCTTATGAAACGGTCGTGTTCAAATCAGCAATCACGCCATGTGCGGCTTCGTTCTTCATGCACAGGGTGTACTCGGCGACAATAAACTTCTTCGTCGCATCGCCGGTGGTCGCCAGGTCTTTACGCTGAAACTTTCTGAGATACGCGACAGAGGCATACTCCGGGTCCAACACAAAGGCCGAGCGTTCCCGTTGGAAACGGTTCGGCACCACCCGTATGTCGCCAAAGTCAGACGCATACAAATGCGCCGCTGCTTGTATTTTATCGTCTTTAACAATTTCCCGTGCGGAGCTTCGCCCCGTAAAGCCAGACACATTTTGCTTGTTCGCCGGGCCAACCATCAAAATTTGTGGTGTGGCGCCTTCCGCATAACATTGCTGAATCACGTCTTTCAGCAACGTTTCGGTAATGGCGCGTTGGGTGCCATCCGTCGCTCCCGCCGTCGCGGCTGCAGCGTTAGCCCCACTAGCCCCACGGCTGACGTTGCTAGATAGCCAACTCTCCAGCGATCTTAGCTTACGCGCGGTTGTCGAGTTGCCAACCACGTAGCCTTGGTTGCCGGTCAGAATTTTCTCCATGTCGCGCTTCAGTTCACGTCCACGCTTCAGGAGTTGATACTCCATCTCATGTTCGCGGCCTGCTTTATGCACGTAGTTCTGTGTGTTCGACACCACCACGTCTTTGCGCGAGATTTGACAATAGTTGTGTTCGCGCGTGGTGGGGGACGATGTTGTGCCCGTCACATCATCGCCTTCAATCTGCGCGTTGGTGTCGTCCGCATCGGCCAGGGCATCGGTCTGCCATTCGTGTTTGGTTGACTTAGCGGTAGATGACCCAACAGCGCTCATAAACGGGCAATCGGTTGGGGAGATGTTATAGATGAAGTCCGACAAATCTTCGCGATTGCCAATGGCTTCGTATGTTTTAAAGGTGCCTGTAGGGGCTGCCATATCAACCTATCCTCCTAGATAACGCATGAGCTTGGCGGCATCATCAATGCTGCCAGATTTATGAAACTGGTCGCGCAACGCCTTCACCGTGGCGGCATCAACCTGCTGCCGGGACTGTGCCGCCCCCGGCGCTTGCACTTGCGGCACGTTCCGCACTTTCTTGTGCGCCAGGCTCTGCTTACTGCTGAGTTTGTCGTACTGCATCGCCTTATGGGCCAATACAATCAGGCGGTGATCGGTCAAGGCCGCCAGGTCGTCCGGCGTTGCGCCATACTGTGTGGCCAGATAACTGTTCACCTCGTTCTTTCCGGTCTGCCGCACCGCAGGATCAGCCCAGCCGGGAATGGTCCGGGCCAACT
>CAYGSZ010000187.1:0-5171 GCA_964352705.1 uncultured Rhodobacterales bacterium | reverse complement strand
ACCAATGAGAATGACCTTATTTACGCTGCCAGCCATGCCGGAACTCCTATGAACTTGTGATGAGCACACGATACTCAGCGCGACACGTGAGGCAAGCATTATGATGGCTTCATATGGATGGTGTTGCGACAAGACGTTTCCCATACGCCTGTGGATAATGTGGATAACTTATTGTTTTTACATTGTTTTCGCTGCGAAAATGGTTGCTCCGCTATTCGCCACTGGTGTTTAATCCTGATCAAAGCCGCACTAAGTCTGAGTTGGTAAAACCAACCGATAAGAAAATTATTATAGGGATGTATCAAACGTGGACATGACGTCTTCGCAAGATAAAGCGGGCGCACCTGCCAGCTTGGAACCCATGAGCTTGGAAGACGATCCCAAGGGTGAGGTTGAGATTGAACTCAAGCTCACCACGAGTCTAAAAAACCTGTCCAAACTCCTGACTCAACTCAGCACCTCTTCTGAAGCTGTTAAATCCAGTCGAAAAACCACGCGCATTGTCTCGACCTATTTCGACACCCCCGATCGCCGTTTGCGTAATCGCGGTCTGACTTTGCGCGTGCGTCAGAAAAACGGCAAGCGCGTTCAGACTGTGAAGAGCGCGGGTACAGAATCCGCCGGCATGTTTGCCCGGCAAGAGTGGACAACGCCGCTGGACGGCAAAAAGCCCGACCTGAGCGCCATTGAATCATTTTCTGTGCGCAATCGCATGGGCCTTATTCTCCCGCAAGAACTCAGCCCTCTGTTTAAAACCGACGTTAAGCGCACCACCCTGATCATTGATCACACAACAGCCTTGGGTAAAACCGCCCAAATCGAACTGGCCTTTGATCAAGGACGTATCGTTGCCGGGAAAAAAACTGATCCCATATCAGAGTTGGAACTTGAGTTGATGTCCGGCTCACCGAAAGCATTACTGGATCTTGCTGCGGTCATTTCAAAAATTGCGCCCACAGTGTTGAACCTTCACAGCAAAGTTAGCCGTGGTTTTGATTTGTGTTACGGGACTCACCCGCAAGCGGTGATGGCCCCAAAAATTAAGTTGCCCAATTCAGCCTCCGTTGAAGAGGCTATTGTTAAAATTCTTAAGTCTTCTCATGGCCAACTGCTCGCCAATCGCTCGGCGGCAGCCCTTGGTCAAGACATCGAAGGTGTCCACCAAGCCCGCGTCGCCCTGCGCCGCATTCGATCTGCACTGTCAGTCTTTAAAGATTACCTGACCTGTCCAGATGCTGAAAAAATAAAAACCGAAACGCGCTGGTTGATTGATGTGTTAGGCGGCGCGCGTGATCTTGATGTCTTTATTGATGAAGTTTTACCCGCCGTCAAAAAAGACCGGCCCGATGACTCAGATTTAGCCGCAGTTCTTATGACTTCAGAAACGGCGCGCACAGCGGCGTATCGGAAAGTGAAATCGACCCTTACATCCCGTCGCTATACCGATGCCATGCTCGCCACCGCCGCCTGGATAGAGAATCGGGCGTGGCGTGAACAAGACTGCACCTATGATCTTGATGCCCCCATAAAAGACGTGTCGTGCAAGCTGCTTGCCAAGCGCCATCGCAAAGTTATGAAGCTCGGCAAAAACTTTAAGGATCTGAGCACAGATCAACGCCATGAAGTCCGCATCGCCTTGAAAAAAGTCCGTTATACGGCTGAATTCTTCTCTGACCTTTACCCGTCTGCACTCACCCGGCCCTATATTTCAGCCATGCGTGCTCTGCAAAACGCACTTGGTACATTAAATGATGTCGCGACAGCCGAAACCTTAACAGCAACTCTTATCGCCAATGCGAAGACGGGCACAAAACAAAGTGACAGCTTAAAGATGGGTGTCGGCAAAATTCTTGGATGGCACACCCGCGCTGCCACGGATGCAAATGAAAATGTGGTTGAATTGTGGACTGAATTTGCCAAAAGCCAGCCCTTCTGGCTGCCCGCTTAGATGCACGGGAAACACACCTAATGTTGGCTGTTCTGGTCGCCAATCCCAAAGGCGGATGCGGTAAATCCACCATCGCAACCAATCTGGCTGCGGCCTTTGCCAATGGCGGGCTGAAAACAGCCATTGCCGATGTTGATCCGCAAAAGAGTTCGTTGACCTGGCTGAAACTTCGTCCCAGTGAAGAAGCAAAAATATACGGTTTAAACTGGCTCAAGAATGAGGGCGAGACCATCAAAGGTCTTCAACGTCTGGTTATTGATGTCAGTGCTGGGATTGACAAAAAGAACTTCGACATGCTCCTCAAAGCCGCTGATGTGGTGGTTATGCCAGTGCTTCCGTCTGTGTTTGATGAGCGTGCGACCGGCGCGTTTCTGAAAAAGATCGACACGCTTAAACCTATTCGTAAAGGCCGCAAACAAGTGGCCATTGTTGGTAATCGCATGCGCTCAAACACCCGTGCTGCCGCCCGGCTGGAAGAGTTCCTTGATGACGCCGGGCATCCGGTGGTGACGCGCCTCGCAGACCGCAGCGCCTACAGCGAAATGGCCTGCCAAGGCCTGTCTATTTTTGATCGCGCCGCCACCTATAATGACTTGATCACCACCGACTGGGTGCCGCTGATAAGTTTCATTGAGAATCAAGAGTAATTGAAGTGAATCAAGAGTAAATAAAGTGAAACAAGAATAACACCGACAGCAAAAGCACTGGACCTAACGCCATGATTGATCGCCGTTTTGCACTCACAGGTCTTGCGGCTGCCGCAGGCGCCGCATCCTTCGGTAAAGCTTCAGCCGCTAGCGCGAAAGCAAGCACTGCTGGAACAGCCAGTTCAATCACTGCTGTTGATAGAACTGTTCCCGGCATTGGGCCGCGCATGAATATGGCCCACGCCTATAAGGTTATGGACCAACTGAACATTGATGCGCTCATCGTCGGCGAAGGCTTGAACTTCTATCAGGCCACCGGCTTCTGGCCCCTCACCCAGCGCATGGGGCACGCACCCGCCGCTTTCGCCATTGTCACCCGTAACGACAATCAGCCCGTGGCAGCGGTGATGTCGGCCTTCAATTACTATTATCAGCTTTCGGATGTGCACAGCAGCGACGACTTTGAAGTGTACCTGTTCACTGCTCCAACTGGCGAGGTGGACGAGAATGGCGACCCCATCGCAACACCCGTGCAAGGCTTTCGCGATCTCAAGCAAGCCGAATTGGATCGTGTTGAAACTCGGCGCACCAGCCTCGCGGCGGCGGCTGCACATGAAATCGCGGCGCAGGCCGGTGCCAAATATGCCATGGTCAAAGCCCTCAAAGATTTTGGCCTGGAAAAAGCGACCATCGCGGTCGATCACCCCAACGTCAAAGCCCTGCTGTCCGAGGCCGCACCGCAAGCGACACTCGTGGACGCCGACACCGCTTTGCGCCGCATTCGCCCGGTCAAATCCGCGCTAGAGATCGACCTTATGCGCCGCGCGTCCGCCGCCAATACGGAAGCCGCCCTTGCCGCCGTGCGGGCCGTGCGCGCGGGTGCCACCTATCGGGACCTGCGATCTGTCTTTTATGCTGAAGCCGCCCGCCGTGGAAATCGCGGCGTGTTCATGGTCATCGACCGGGTCAGTTCAGAGCTTTACGATGCGCCCTTCCAAGATGGTCAGGCGTTCCTCATAGACGCCGTCAGTGAGCAGCACGGCTATCATGGTGATTACGGACGCACTGTGTTTCTGGGCGAACCCACCCGCGCCATGGCCAAAGCCACCACCGCTATGGGACAGGCCTGGGATATCGTCCGCGAGTCTTTACGTCCTGGCATCACTTTCCGCGACATTATGAAAACCGGAAAAGACGCTCTTAAGAAAATCGACGCGGATTACACCATCTCGTTCACGCCGCATAGTGTCGGCCTCTATCACACCGATCATGTTGGCAATGCGGGCGCAGCCGCGTTTCGTGAAAATCCGGTGTTGGAACCAGGCATGATCCTGAGTGTCGATTGCCCGCTGCTCGAAGCCGGCGTGGGTGGCTCCGCCCATCTGGAAGACCTGACCCTGATCACTGAAAACGGCAGCGAACCCATCCACGACATTGGCAACCAGACCATTATCGTCTGATCCTATGCCTTGAAAAATCAACACCAAAAAAGGGCGTCCCGCAAGGAACGCCCTTTTCCGTATCTCGATTGAACGTCTGACTAGAAGTTAAACGTTGTCCGAATACCAATCTGGCGTTTGTCCGGCAATTGAGCCTGCAACGCGTTTTCCAGAACGAAGGTAAACGGTGGTGGGAAGAACCCAAAACCAATGGTGTTGAAGTCTGTTGTATTAAACGCCTGCTTCACCGTGTCATCATTAAACAGATTATTCGCGAATGCGACGACGCTCCAGTTGTCCGACGTCAGACCTGCGCGCAGGTCAACCATCCAATAGCCCTGCAATTCAAGAATGTTGTCTGCTGTGTCAAACCGGTTGCTTTGATACTGCACATCGGTTTCGATCAACCAGTTTACATCATTGACGAGAGGCTGCTCGTAAGAGGCTCCGAGAACAAGAGAGTGCTTGGAAACACCTTCCAAACGCCTGCCCGTACGATCAATCTCACAGCTGAACGCATTACCAACAGTCACACGTGTACAGTTACCCACCTCTGCAATCGCAGCCACACCGCTGCTGTTGGTCTTGAAATCACCGTATGTGCCGTCGATGTACGCGTAACCCAGAGACAGGTTCATGCCCTCGACTGGCGCCCAGGCCGCATCGATTTCGAGACCTTTGACCTCAGCAGACGAGGCATTGACGGTCCGTGTTCCTACTAGACCGTTTGAGAGCTGAATCTGTGATGCTGTCTGTTTGCCCGAAAAGTCTTCGTAATAGACTGCGGCGTTGAGGACGACTGTGCCGTCAGCCCAACTGGTCTTGGTTCCCAACTCATAGACCCACATGCTTTCACGCTCAAAAGAGAAGCCTTCAGGATCAAACCCTGATGCGCCCGCACCAACGGTGCTGATGCCACCCGGCTTCGCACCTTTGGCGACTGAGCCATAGAACAGCATCTCGTCATTGGCCGCGTACTCTAACGAGAATCGTGGCGTGAAGAAGCTGTCAGACGATGTCGCTGGAATGTTTCCAGAGGAGGCCGGGAATAAGGTGGGGATAAACGGTGGGTTAATTCCCAACGCATCAACAATACGCGGACCGGACGGACCCGAAATGAATTGCTCTTCATCCGTG
>CAYGSZ010000186.1:0-5189 GCA_964352705.1 uncultured Rhodobacterales bacterium | reverse complement strand
CAAGGTCAGGATCACGGCATTGATACACCGCCCCAAAGCCACCAGCCCCAAGCTCGCGGATAACACTATACTTGCCGACAGAGTTCATACTCAATCGCCCCCCTCGTTCTTGGCCACAACCACGGTGACATTGTCTTTGCCACCTGCAGCAAGAGCGGCTTGAATAAGGTGTTCAATTATCTGCTCTATACTTTCACTGTTGTTCGCCAACACATGGGAAATGGCATTGTCCTCAATCATATCAGTGAGCCCATCTGAACAGAGCAAAAGAATATCGCCACTTGTCCAATTTATGCGGCCAGTGACTGGCGTCATAACACCATCGACCGGATCGGCACCCAGTGCTTGAACAAGTCGGTTCCGGTCCGGATGATCGGCAATGTCGACCTCACTCATGCGACCGGAGTCGACAAGCTGTCGCGCAACGGTCTGGTCTTCCGTGACTTGTTCAAGTGCGGTCCCATCCCAGCGATAGAGACGACTGTCACCGATCTGAACAAATCCAACTTGCGTTTCGTCTGCGCGTATGGCCGTAAGCGTGCAGGCCATACCTTTAAGGGCGACATCCGTGCGGGATTTTTCAATAACGGCGTTGTGGGCGCGGCTCGTCGCAATTTCCAAAACGCTTAACCAAAGGTCCGCCTCGGCTGGTAATTCAAATCTTCCGCCCGTTGCAAGCTGCTTGAAGAGATCAACTGTCAAGCCGCTCGCAATTTCACCGCCCTCATTACCACCAACGCCATCAGCCACTACACCTACAGCATAGCCGTCGCCTTCAAACGTAAAATAGGCGTCTTCGTTATTCGTCCGCACACGACCCGTGTGCGTTTGGCCAAAAACACGAATGGTCATATTTGCGTCCCTATCTGCCGATTGAATACTGGGTCAGCTTTACCCGAAGGCAGGGCGCTCAACGAAAACGTCTGCGGGCCTATAGATATCAAAACAGCTTCGGAGAGAGGTGTTGAACCCAAAATGGTTGAACCGTCTACCCGGATGGCAACTTCAGCGGCGGCATCCTCAGACGCGCTGCCATTCAGAGGCTTTAACCAATATCCGCCGTCTCGATACGAGATAGACGCACAGGCTTTATGCCGGTTAGCACACCCAACCTCCAACCCGTCTTGGCCAGGCGCGATCAATAGTTCGCCAACAAGCTGAATCCAAGTCATGGAAAGGTCGGCAGACTTTTGTGGCCATTCCGCGGCGAGAGCCGCCTGATCAATCAAAGCTAAGGCGCTGGCGTCTACCCTTAGCACTGTGGTCGGGTCTCCCGAAATAGGCCTCGTTAATAAAAGACGGCACAAGCCTTTGGTGTCAGTCTCTTGTGCGCCGCCCATGGCTAACACCGCACGATCCGAGGCGACCACCGTTTGTTTGTTCGGTGAAAGCCGAATGTCATCAAGATGCGTGCCGTTTGCGCTGCCAAGGTCTTCGACCGTGGTACGCCCACCCTCATACTTTAACCGAACTTGCTTGGATGCTCGGGACACGCGCTTATAGGAAAGCGCAACGTCTGCCACTTCCCGCGAACTCTTTCGTCCAATCGCCAATTCGGTATGTGGCAGCAAAACAGTATTCTTGAGTACACCAGCGCCGACAGTTGCTCCGCTTAGGGGCTTAATAGTGTCTGTCGTTCGCGCGCGCTCCCCTTGAAGCTCAGAAGTCTCTTCATTGAGTCTCACAATCCCTGATGTCTCAGCAATGGCTTTGTCAAGGCAGGAGATCGCCTCATAAACATTGCCTTTTTCGAGTGCACGTGTAGCCGCTTGCCGTTCGTTGGCAACCGTGCCTCGGATAAGAATATCCTCGGCTTTACTTTGGGCGGGCTCTACTAGAGCTGAAAGATGGGGGTTGTCGGCTAGAGCACCTTGCAACAAACGCATTGCTTGACTGGGATCTTCGTGCGTCAGAGTAACGGCTTCTTGATAACGGCGATGCGCCTCTTCAAACTGCGCGACCTCAGACAAGAGTGTTGACGCGTCTTCGTTGTTTCTGTTTTCTTCCAATGCCGCACGCAGTTTAACGCGCATAGCGCCATAGTCATGCTGGCGGAGCGCAGTCCGGGCATCCTCGAGCAACGACGCCGAACGTTCTTCAGCGTTTGAAAAAGCAAAGCTGATTTGTTCCCAAGACTTAAGCGTTGGCAACTTGCCCTGCTCTAGACGGCGATAGAGGTCGAGCCCGCGACTTGCATCAGCCCGACGTTCATATCCCTTGAATGCCATATCTATGCGCGCGTAACGATAGGCCAGTGCGGCGGCGGACAATATCAAAACAAGACCAACGAGACCGAACGTGTATCTGCCGCTATAGGGCATACCTTGACGAACGGCGACAAACACGCGGCCGTTGAGTTCAACAGCCGCGGTCGCACCAATATCATCGAGCGCCGCCTCTAAACCCTGGCGAATGGCGCCACGCGGTAACGTAGACTGATACCGATAAACACGAGACCCTCGGGTGTGCATCAGTTCGGACCGTTGCCCCCGGCCCTCTATGGGGTTTAACCCCCGCGCTGCATAGCCTGGGAGTTCGCGTAAAGCATTCTCAACTTTTGTAAGTTCGCCCAAAGCGAAATCAGTGAGCTCGATACGGAACTCAGCGATACGTTCGTATACATCCAGTTTCTCAGCAAGAACGCTGCCAAGCTCGCGGGCGATAAGCGCAAATTGCTCCCCGACCTTCTCTTCAAGGCAGTTTTCATCGCATCCGACGGATAGGTTTACCGCCTCAAGCGCAACTGGGTCATAAGACTCAATGAGGAGACCCGTTTCAATATCGATCAAACGGGCTTCAACGCGGAACCCCCATCGCTCTGTTGCCGCGCCTGCCGATTGAGTCGTGTAGGCCGAAAAGATTGCAACCATATCGATCGGCTCGCTGGCTCCGTTGGCAATATCGATTAAAGCTGCATCATTGAGATCCGGGCAGTCCGGCTCACAGGCATAGGCGTCGCTGATGACTGCCGCATCATAAACCTGAAAACCGTTTTCATTAAGTTGAGCCATGAGGTTCGTACGGATGCGATCAAAGGCACGCTCCGAGCGCTTGACGGCAGCGGGGGCCGCATCGTCACCCAATACCATAATGCGCCAATCATCGGCAGCATGAGCCGACGATGCTAACACCCAAAAAAAGACCGCTAAGAATGCGGGCAATAGGGCTCGGTCTATAACAACCTTTGCAAACATATCTGACCATCCCCCAATGGCTTCATTTCTTGAGAATACTTATCTTAGTTTAGGTTATGGACAGAAAAGAGAAATAATTTCCGGTGATACAATCACAGCCCCACGTTTACTTGAATGGCATAATTACCATTATGAAGTCGGCTTGTCTTTGAACCCTTACGCGAATCATCGGCTGATTTCCGGCTTTTCTTAGCTGAGCAAGAACATTATTGGCCTCTGCTACGGTCGGCACAGCCACACCTTCAATCTCGGTAATAACGTCTCCCATCTGGATTTTTCCTTTCGCCGCTTCGCTTCCGTCTTCCACTTCAACTACCGACAATCCTCTCCAGCCGAATGTCTCAATCGCTTGTTTAATGACCTTCTTAATGTCACTCGACTCAGTCATAGACTCGAGATCCGAGACACGGACAACGGTCATGCCTAAAAATTTTCCCTGCTTACTTTCAAGTTTAGCTTTGGCCGCTTCGCTCTCGCGATGGAGTTCCAAAAGCTTTTGAGGCGTCATAGCCCCGACGACACCCGTCAACACTATTTCACTATCGTCTCGCAAAACAGTCATCCTGAACGGCGCGCCGATCGTGGATCGGTGGACGGCAGGATTAAAGTCCTCAGCGGAGACAATCGCCTGGCCATTAAGTTTTAAAATAAAATCGCCGAATTGCAGTCCCGCGCCTTCAGCAGGCCCAGCCTCGACAACCCCCATCACCAGCACGCCCTCCACCGCGTCTTGTGGTGCGTACCGAACGCCCACCCATGGCTTACCCACCGTCGACACATCAGGCAAATCGATGTCTGGGTTTGGCTGTTCTGAGCGTAAAACAGTTAAGAGACCGGCATCCGCCGCACCGGTTTGGGACAGACCCAACGTCTCTTGCATGTGCATAATGGCCGTCGATGTCCGCTCATCAACTTGACCGTCGGGCGCGTCGATCTTGTAGCCGATACGAACAAGTTGTTCTTCGACATTTCTCAACAACGTAATGCGTGCCTCAGCCAGATCCTTTTTGCGTTTGTCTTCGGCATCTTTTTGCGCCGCATCAGCATCGGCTTTGCGTTTCGCTTCAGCCTGTCGCGCGTCCGCATCAGCTTTTGCCCGGCCCACGGCCACATCAAGCTTTTCGATAAGGCCCGCATCAACGGCGCCGGTCGCAGGTATGCCCTCGCTGGTTTGAAAGGCGCGGATCGCGGCCTTTGTGCGCGTGCCCATCACACCATCTGGTGTGCCGACGTCATAGCCCAGGGTGTTGAGGTGCTCCTGCGCAGGTAAAATGAATTGTTCTTTGTTTGATTCTGACGCAGCCGCCTCTAGGTCATCCAAGATCCCTTGAACTACTGGATCTCGAACCTGTTCGTTAGGCTGGGCGGCCTGGGCTTTCGTCCGATTGGCCGTGTCGATGAAATCGTTGTACGCAGGCAAGGCGATTACGACGACAACCAGAATGAACAAAACAAGCAAAACCCCGATAAGGCGAAGTGGCGTAAACAACCCTTTCCGTTTTGGAGCAACTCCATCAGATCGTGCAGCTTCGGCTGGCAAACTCTCTCTGGCTTCTTCGCTGCCCAAGAGTTGGTTCGTATTCCCGACATCATTTTTTGCGCTAACCTTTTTGTCAGACACGACCTGCCTTACCCGGGACTCGTCCCATCCGAAAGCCGCTCCGGCCCCAATGAGGTTCGCAATCTCTTCATCGGGGATACGACCCTCATTAGCTTTCTTAAGACTATCGACATACTTGAGGAAGTTGCTGATCGGTTTGATCTTGGTGGAAAGACGCTCTGCTGTGTCATCGACTAACCGCGATAGTCCCGCGTCATCGAGATCGCCCACCGCCGCCATGGCTTCAAGTGCGCCCTTTTTGTCTGACGGGATCTCGCCGTGTTCCAACAGCAGGGCTTCGATACGCTCGATTAGGGGGGTGAGTTCAGAGCGGGTTTGCGCGCCAGGGCCGGAGACAAAAGTACCCGTGAACTCTGTTGCCTCGTCAAGCGCGG
>CAYGSZ010000185.1:0-5212 GCA_964352705.1 uncultured Rhodobacterales bacterium | reverse complement strand
GTACGTGAGGCCGTGGCGCGCGAGTTTTCTTTCGTCCAAAGCTCTGTCGCCATCGACAAAACGACGGTTGAAATTGTCACCTCAACGCCTGCGCCACATTTACCAAGAACTTTACCACTGCTGCACATGGTGGAACCAGGCCAGTGGCAGCGCCTTGGACCCGATGGCTTTGCCGAGAACCCCATTGGCACAGGGCCCTATCATCCCACCGATTTTGGCGCGGCCCGTATTCTCTACGATGCCGTACCAACGTCGTGGCGAAAACCCCTAATACCAAAAATGGAGATCATTGCTGCGCCTGATGCTTATGCCAGAACACAGGCTGTGATGGCTGGGCAAATGGACATCGCATTGGCTTTGGGACCGGAAGAGGCCGACACAATAGCTCGCGCCGGTGGTGTAAACCTGAGTTGGCCGACAGCAGCCCTGTGGGCGATCAATTTCCATCACGGCAAAGGAACTCCACTCGATGACGTGCGTGTTCGAGAAGCCTTGAACTTAGCAGTAGATCGGCGCGGGCTGGTCGATGGTCTGCTTGCAGGCATCCCCGAACTCCTCACACAACCCGCAGCCTCAAACGTCTACGGCTTTGATCCGTCTTTACCGCCAATCCCGTTTGATCCTGAACGCGCGAAAGTTCTATTGGCAGAGGCCGGGTATCCAGATGGATTCAGCTTTGTTGTGCAGGGAGTCATCGGGTCTGGCGCCAATGACGCCGCGATGTATCAGAAGGTTGCTCAAGACCTAGCCATGATCGGCGTCATCATGGAAATTCGGACCTTTCCCGTAACCCAACTTATTCGCAGCGTGATGCAGGGCGACTGGGATGGCGATGCCTTTGGACTAACCTTTGCCTCCGAACCAACCGTGGACGTTCTTCGCCCCATGCGCAACCATTCCTGCCTCTGGATACACCCATGGTATTGCGACGAGCGAATCATGCCGACAATTAATGAAGCGCTGGTGACATTTGATACAGAACGCGGCCTGAAGCTTCGCCACGACGTCATGCGATTTTACCGCGAGGAGTGGGTCGCCCTCTATCTCTATCAAATTGTGCGCTTTGCTGGCACCGGTGGTAATGTGCACGGCTTCTCTGAAGTGCATGGATTTGTCAGTTTCGAAGACATCCACTTTGTAAACAAATAGCATGTGGATCAGCTAGACACCCGCGTCAGGACACATCGCTCAGGACATATTGCAATGACCCGAAAGATAAGACTTCTACACCTGCTCAAAATGTCAGCATTGTGTTTGAGTGTGACACTTGGAACTTCGAGCATCGCCACTGCTGAAACCGTTATGCGTATGGGTATGTCGAGCTTACCGCTGTCACTCGGAAATCCCTTCCGCACTGGGGCAACACCAACAATCTATTTCACGCCCGCCATTTTTGATGGTCTGACCCGGATCACCAGAGACGGAATATTGATGCCCTGGCTTGCCGTGAACTGGGAGGCTGTTGACGAAACAACGTGGCGCATTCAACTGAGAGACGGTGTTACCTTTTCAAACGGTCGTCCGCTGACATCGGAAGCGGCGGTGTTTGCCATTAATTATCTGGCCAGCGAAGAGTCTCTGTCTGAGAGTTTGCGGCGTGAGCTTCCGGCCTTTGTAAGTGCACGCGCAATTGATGACCTCACCTTCGAGGTCACAACGGCTGCGCCCGAACCCTTGCTCATGCGATCCATGACTATTTTTCCCCTGATTGACCCTCAACACTGGCAGCGCCTGGGTCGGGAAGGGTTTTCAAAAGAGCCTGTTGGCACCGGCCCCTTTAAGATCGACTCCTGGAGTGCGACTGATGCTCAAATGACGGCCGTCAAATCATCCTGGCGGCCCCCACAGGTTGATCGGCTTGAAGTGCTCGCCATTCCTGATCGCTCGGCCCGCATTCAGGCGTTGCAGTCAAACCGTATTGATTTCGCCATAGAGCTCGGACCCGAGGACGGCGTGCTGATCGAGCAAAGCGGACTAAAAGTTGAAAAATGGATCGCTGCCGAAACATCTGGTTTGTCTTTTATCCTGACGCGTAAACCAAACATGCCGTTGCAAGATGTGCGGGTGCGGGAAGCGCTAAATTTAGCAGTCAACAGAGCCGTTATCACGGAGGTTCTTCTTGAAGGGGCAACCGTTGAAGCGACGCAACCTGCCCCACGATCAGCGCTGGGTCACAATCCTGACTTACCTCAGATTCCCTATGATCCAGACCGCGCACGCGCTCTGTTAAAAGAAGCCGGATACGAGAACGGCTTTAAGATCGTCGCCAATGTGGTCAGCGGAATTGGAGCAGGCACATCGGCCCTACAGGTGATTGCCAATGATTTTGCAGCAGTGGGAGTGACACTTGAAATTCAATCGCTGCCCATCCAGCAATTCCTAAGATTCCTGGGGCGTGGTGGCTGGCCGGAAGAGGTGGATGCGTTCTCTATGAACTGGCCCGTCTGGCCCTCACTCGACAGCCTCCGGGCGCTCCGGCTGCATTCCTGCTTGCGGCGTGAGCCCTGGTATTGTGACGAGCGCATCATGCCGCAAATCAACACCGCCATGACGGAGTGGGATGAAGATAAATCCATAGCTATGCGGCAAGAGATCATGGCGTGGTATCGCGATCAATATCCGGCTGTGTTTCTGTTCGAGGCGCCACAGTTCGCAGGCCTGCGCAACAACGTCGAGGGATTCTCCATGGTGAACGAAATCATTTCATTTGAGACTCTGCGCTTTGCCCCATGATTTTAGAGATATACCGGGGCTATTGCCTTGGCAGGCTTCAGTTAAATTCCTAGGGTAAGAACGTGAATAGAAATTCTGACGAGGGGGCTCCATGAAAGCTTTCAAAACGGCAGCCGTGTGTGCCGCACTTTTTCTCACCAATAATGCTGCTGCACAGGACCGCAGCTACACCTTGGTCGAGCGAGAACTTGATTACCTCATGGAGATTTGGCCCGGCGATCATGACAACCGGGAGCAACTGCAGTTTGATCAGGATGTCGGCAAAATCTCAATAGAAACAGGCGGCCATCTGCGCGTCCACGGTCAAATACGGCGCGTTGACCTGCCAGCCTTTGGGGAACATGTGCTGTATGTTGAAGAGTACAAAGACAACGATCCCACCTCAATATTCCGTCAGCGGCTTTATGAGTTATCGGCTGACGAAGACGAGAAGGCGATACGCATAAAGCTGCACTTCTTTAAAGACGGAAAAAAATATCTCGGTGCCCATGATGACCCGTCCAAGCTGAAAGGCCTCACCCGCGACGACACGGCGGTGTTAGACGGCTGCGACGTTTTTCTGAAACGCGATGTAAATGTTCTGGCAGGCGGCATGAAAACCAAGTCCTGCATCTTTGGCGAAGGCGACACCAAACGCTACTCCGACTACCAGCTTAGGATCAGCGAAACAGGCTATTGGTTTCGGGATCGGATTTTGTCTTATGAGACGGATGAAACACTGGAAGGTCTCGCAGAGTTCACCTGGCACCAACTGGAACGCGCGCGCTGGTTTCGCTGCATGATTGACTTCCCCTACGAGGACGGCGGTCGCCCCATCAACACCGTTGAGTATGTCCGCATACATGATCAGGGCGGCACTCACCCCTTCACCTACCGTGATGGACGTAAGATGATTTTCACCTTCCGCAACAATTGGTCCTATGGCATGCAGCGGGAAACCCTGGTGATTGTTGTGCAAGAACGTGACGAAACGGGACCAACGCTGGTGTACAGCTGGGGCCAACCTGGCTCTGACCGCATCGGCGTTAATCCGGGCTGGATGCGCCTGCAATGTGATCTCGACACTGAGAAGATGGCGAAATTCCAAAACTGGCTCAGGCCAGACTCATGAGCATCCTTAACTTAAAGGCAATACGCTTTCTTTTCGTGTTAGGAGTGGGATTTGCTGCCATCGTATCCGCCAACGCTCAAGAGCGTCGCTATACGCTTTTGGAACGCGAACTTGAATATCTGATGGAGATCTGGCCCGGCACCTTCGATAATCGGGAGCAGGTCCAGTTTGATGCGGATACGGGCAAACCAAGCTATGAGTCTGGGGCGCATCTCCGTGTTCACGGACAGATATCTCAGATCGATTTACCGCAGTTTGGCGCGCACGTCCTTTACGTGGAAGAATACAAGAATGACGACCCCAAAGACATTTTCCGCCAGCGTCTTTATGAACTGTCAGCCGATGAGTCTGAGAAGGCCATACGCATCAAGTTGCATTTCTTTAACGACGAAAAGAAATGGCTGGGCGCACATAACGACCCCTCCATTTTGCACGGCCTCACCAGAGGCGACACCAACACAAACCCGGGCTGTGACGTCTTGCTGCGCCGTGACGGAACTGTTCTTGCAGGCGGCATAAAACAGGGCGCGTGCGCGGGTGGGGAAGGCGCGGAACGCGTTTATTCTGAATACCAACTCCGCATTGGCGAAGACGGTTATGCATTTAGAGATCGTTTTGTCTCCACCGAAAGCGGCGAGGAGGCAGAGGCCGTAGCCGGATTTCAATGGCACGACTTGCGCCGGGCCCGCTGGTTCCAGTGCATGATCGATTTCCCTTACGAAGCGGGAAAACCTGCCATGTACACGGAACACTACGCACGGGTGCACGACCAGGGCGGTATTTTTAGCTTTACCCATCCCGACGGACGCCCAATGACCCTGTCCATGCGCAACCGCTGGTCTTACGGCATGCAGCGGGATTCCTTCGTGATCAAAGTGCATGATGGGGGAGAACCCGCACCAGATCTGGTTTACGCCTGGGGATCCCCGGGCGATGACAGAATTGGCCTGAACCCCAGTTGGATTCGGGTGCAATGCGATTTGGACACGCCGCTGAACCGCATCTTACAGCAAAACTTAAGACCCGATTCATGAGGAAAGCATGCCCAAGCAGGCGCCAGTTTGGAGTAACAGCGGCAAGTGCTGTTTTTACGCTGTGCGTGACTCGTTCATCCGTGGCAAACCAACAGCCTTCGACGGATCTTGTTGACTGCGCTGTCGTTGAAATGCGTCAGCCTACTAGAACACAAGCGCGAAAGCCCTTGGCAGCGAAAGAGATTATTCGGCGCATGTGTCAACTCATGGACGAGTGTGCTCAATGGGGTGCTCAAGCTGATATCATGGTCTTTCCAAATTTAGAAAACCTGACGCTGACTGAAGGCGGCCCCGAGTTTGAAGCGTTGAAAGGCAAGGCCCGTGCATTAGGAAC
>CAYGSZ010000184.1:0-5234 GCA_964352705.1 uncultured Rhodobacterales bacterium | reverse complement strand
CTGGTACATCGCAGCATCGTTTGCCCCAGACCCAATGACACCCTGGACAACAAAACTAAACCCGTCCGGGTATCCGGCCTCTGCCAGCAGTTGCTTGGCGCGTTCGGGGTCAAAAGGGATGGGCGGCAAAGACGGGTCGAACCCATAGACGTTTGATGCGGCCGGCTGCGTTAGCAGCTCGGGCAGACCAGCAAGCAGGCCATCAACCAGACCGCGCCGATCTACGGCAATATTAAGGGCTTCCCGCACACGCACGTCATCAAGTGGGGTTCCTTTGCCATGATGGAAGTTAATGGCCCACAAGGCTGCCGTCGGCCAACTCAAATTCACGCCACCGGCACGAGCAATGGTGTCCGCCTCTTCCGGCCCCAAGGCCAATGCGACGTCCATTTGTCCGGCCATAACAGCCTGTGTTCTGGCATAGGCATCTGGTGCGGCAATGATTTCCATTTCTGGGATCATGGGTTTTCGCCACGATGTGGGTACAGCCTCGTACAAAATACGCGCCGCACCAAAATCTATCGGGTGATAAGGCCCTGTACCGACAGGCTTCTCGGCAAAGCCGAGCGGACCAAGCCGCTGCCATTGGCCGGGTTCCACCATATACAAAAGCGGCAAAGTTCTCGGCAAATGTGGTGCAGGCGTTGACGTAAAAATCTCAACGGTCGTTGGGTTAATCGCCACAGCCCCTTTAACGAAGGAAAACTCGCGCGCGACAGCTTCGCGCACGGCATCGTCACTGATGAGGAAGTTGATAACCGTGACCACCGCATCAGCGGTCAGCGGCACACCGTTTGAGAATGTAACGCCGTCTCTCAGGGTGATGCGCCAGGTTAATTCATCAATCGCCTCCCAGGAAGTTGCCAGCCAAGGTTGGAGGGCGCCTTGTCTGTCTATGCGCGTCAGCCCATCGAAGGTTGCCGACCACGTATGAATATGCGGGTTTCCTGTGTTCCGGTAGGGGTTTCCCTGGGTCGGCGGCAGGGCGGTTGTGCCGACTTTTAGAATATCTTGGGCAACACCAGGGGTGCTAATTGCTGTTGCGAGAAGCAGATAAAGACAGAAACGGTTCAACATGCAAACAAGGTAAGCATACGCATTGCCAAGCGCAAAAGAAAACGCCCCGGCCGAGGCCGGGGCGTTGACGTCTCAGATTAAGGTTTAAAGCCTAGAAGTTGTAGGCCGCGCGAACACCAAACTGACGCTTCTTAGGTGCTGTCAATGCAATACCGTTTGCATTGCCAAACTCGAACGGGAACAAGCCACCTGTGTCAGCCGAGAAGTCCGTCCAACGGTTGCCGGCCAGGTACTGGTCGTCATCAAACAGGTTGGTGACGAAGGCTTCCAGACGCAGGTTCTCGTCGGTCACGCCAACACGCAGGTTAAACAACCACTGAGACCCGATGTAAGAAAAGTTCTTTTCATCGGTGTAACGCTTGCCGGTGTAAGCCCCGTCAAAGCGGATGAAGTAATCCCAGTTGTTGGTCAGGTTGTCCGTCCATGTTGTGGCAAATGACCCACTCCATTTCGGGAACTGCACGGGCGAGTTGCCATCACAACGCACAACGTTGTCGGGGTCAGCCGGCGCAAACTTGTCGGCAAAGCCACACTCGAAATTCTGGAACTCAGCGTCGGCATAGTTCAAGCCAACGTTCAAGGTCAGGTTTTCAGTTAATGCAGCGGCCCCTTCAAACTCCGCCCCCATAATGTCGGTGGAGAATCCACCCACAACAATGTTGGCGATGCCTTGTGAACCGTCAGGACGGTTAAACGCTGCCGCTGTACGGGTTTTCTGGTTGCTCCATTCCATGAAGTACCCAACCAACGAGTAGTTGATCCGGTTGTCCATGAGTTGTTGCTTCCAACCTAACTCGTAGTTTTGCAGTTTTTCTTCGTCAACAAAGAGTCCGGCATCAGGCAGGGCGGCTCTTAACAAGGCAATGTCAGCTTCCGGCCGTGTGATCAAATCCAGATTGAAGAAGCCTGGGTTGTTACCCTCAGAGTAGGTCGCCCAGACGTTGGTTTCGTCGGTGGGTTGATACTGCAACGTGACGCGTGGCAGGAAGCTCTTGAACTCTTCGCCAAGTTCAACGCCTAGGCCGGTGCCGCCGCCTGTAACAAAGGGCTCAATGAAGGCAAAGGAGTTTTGAATAGACGCAGATTCAGCCCGGATTTTATCCTTCTGCCAACGCCATTCAAAGTCGATGCCCAGTTGATCGGTAATGTCATAGCCGACACTCCCGAACACACCAAAAGTCTTACCCGTGTTGATCGGTGGTGGGTCAAGCGGCGGGAAGCCACAAGGGCAGAACCCATCGGGTGTGCGTCCGAAAAAGCTGTCGAGATCAAACCCAGCCAACGGGCCAGTGGCAGGAATGGTCAAGCCACCATCGCCACCGACGACAACTTCACCGCCCGAGAACTGGCTGGAGAAGGTTGCATCGAACAAGCTGACGCCCAGCAACCAGGTTAAAGCGTTGTCCTGGCCTGATGCCAAGCGCGCTTCGTACTGCTTGGTTTCAATGATTTGAGGATCACGCGACAACCAGTTGTTTGCTGGAGAAATATCGAAGTCACGGATGCTGACCACCTGCTCTTTGCCGTACCCGGCCAGAACGGTGAAGGTTGAGCCTTCAAGAAGCCCACCAGCATTCAGGTCGTAATCAATATTTAAAGAGGCCCGGCGTTGTTTACGCTTGATACCGACCTTGTCCAGGAACAGGGCTCCATCAGCTTGGGGAACAATCTCGTTCCAGAAGGTGATAAAGTCAGGCTGTACCGTTGTGTTGGAATCGATAAAGCTGTCCAGTCCGGTCGGAATTGCACCACAGATGAAGTCGGTTAGAGGGTTTACGCCGTCATTTCGGCGCGTGGTCAACGGGCTTGTGGTGCCGCTGGAGAAACAGTTTGTCACTGAATCTGGGTTGTTGCCGCGCAGACCTTGAGGGCCAGTAACGAACAGACCAGACGGCGCACCATCATTGTCTTTGGCATAAATGGCGTTGAGTTTGATGCTCAGGTTTTCAGTCGGTGTGGCGAAAAGTGTGGCGCTTAAAGTGTCTGTGCGTTCTTTGCCCAGGTCACCGCCATCGCTGGCTGTGTACTGGCCATCTGTGCCGTAGCCTTGAACAAATACACGGTAAGCCAATTTGTCTTCAACCAGAGGTCCTTCATGTGAGAAGGAAGAATCGTAGGTGCCATCTTCCGCAAACTTTGCGGTGATACGGCCCGAGTACTCTGTTGTGCTTGGCGTCTTGGTGATCATGTTCACCGCACCAGCGAAGGTCGAGCGGCCAAGCCATGCAGAGGATGGGCCTTTGACGATTTCAATACGCTCGAAGTTTTCAGTTCCAAAACTGGACACGCCTGAAGACACATAAATGCCGTCAACGAAGGCTGAACCAACTTGACCGAACGGCTCTTTAATTTCTGATCCCAGTCCGCGGAAACGGATCGAGGTGTATAAGCGGCCAGGCTCTTGCACGCCTTGCTCGTTAAACTGGATGCCAGGTGTGAATTTTGTCAGATCAACCAGGTTCGCAGCCCCGGTGACTTCCATTTGCTCAGCGGAAAAAGCTGAAATAGCGACAGGAATTTCCTGCAGGCTTTCAGATCTCTTACGCGCGGTGACGACGATTTCTTCGAGAGCGATTTGCTGAGCTTCAGCGTGCAACGGCAAAGCCAATGTTGCGACTGTCGCAAGAGCGAGTCCTCGAAGGCCAAGTCTCTTAGAATTCATGAATCTTCCCTTTCGTGGGTGTCTTGGATTTAATTCGTACGATCCTCAATGCAATTAAGGCAGGGTCTGCAATGAAGTGGCGCCAGCCTGCATTCCCTATTGCAGCCGAAGAAATTGGGAGACTAAAGGAATTGGTGCGCTGGAAAAGTCAAAACCTCACCATCCCGCCAAACGGCTGTGGTGCGCGATATTTGTGCAACACACTGCAATCTGGGGGAAAACAAAATATCCAGACTATGGATGGGGAGTTACTGAAGTAAAATTGGTCTTTGGGCAAAAGAAAACGCCCCGGGGGTAACCGGGGCGTTAGGGTCTTGTTTTTGGTGTCGGACTTAGAAGTTGAGGGACGTCCGAATGCCGAAGTGACGCGGCACTTGCGGTGTGGCTTGAATGCCCTGGTAAGCTGTCAGGAACGAGAAATTGATGGGAATGCCATCAAAGTCAGAGAAACGCTGACAGGCTGTCCAGCTTTGGTCATTGAACATGTTCTTGACGTAAGCTTCGAGCCGCAGGTTTTCTTTCTCGATGCCGACGCGGGCATTGGCCGTGATGTAATCATCACAGTAGGCCAAGTTGTCGACTTCTGGGAAGGTCTTGCCAAAGTAAACAACATCAGCGCGTACAAACCCATCCCATGTGTTGTTAAGCGACGTGGTGTAGGTTGACGAGATCGAGCCGGTCCACTCGGGATACCGGTTGATGGAGTTGCCGGAGACGTCGGCAGGTACACCGTATGGTTCTACAAAGTTGGCTTCAAACGTCTTGTACTCACTTGGCGCCCAAGCGATAGAGACGTCAGTGGTCCAGCCTTCAGACAGAAGAGCCGACCCTTCAAACTCCAGGCCGTAGATTTCGGCCTCACCGCCAAGGCGGAACACGCGGGAGTTAAAGAACGGCGATCCGTCTGGCAGAGTTGCCAAACCACCCGGTGTGCCTTCACCGAGATCGAAGCGACATCCACCAGAGCCGACACGGCCTGCATCACAGGTTTCCTGAATGAGGGCTGTTGCGCGGCCAACGGGGTTGGTCCACTTGCCGAAGTAAGCGGCAAAGCTGTAGCTCACGCGGTCGTCCCACAAGGTCTGTTTGATACCAAGTTCATACATATCAAGCAGTTGCTTTGAGAGGAAATCTTCAGCGTTCGGGTATTGGGCCTGGTACTGAGCCAATTCCTGTGCGTCTGCAATAATGAGCTCTTGGTTAATTGTGCCCGGCAGAACACCCTTGGCATAACTGATGTAGGTGGTCAGTTCTTCCGTGGGTTGGTAACGAATAATAGCACGCGGCAAGAACGCCTTGTACTTAACGGTCAACAGATCAGGCGGCGTGCCTTTCGTGACCGAATCTTCCTGATACCGCGCCTCAAAGGTGAAAGTGAATTGATCGTTGAGGTCGTATTCCACAGAGCCAAACACGCCCTTGGTTTCGACCTGATCAGATTCACCCCCGCCAACGCGGAACGATCCTGGGCTGCTGAAGAAGAAGTTCGGCAGAC
>CAYGSZ010000183.1:0-5251 GCA_964352705.1 uncultured Rhodobacterales bacterium | reverse complement strand
AAGAACGCTCAAACCGCTTACATTGCGCCCTCGTTTCAAGAGAGCGTGTTGCCGGTGATTGAAGCGCAGCAGGCCGAGATTATCGACACCGAATTTGCCTTGGATGATGCGCTGACCATCTTGCCCACCCACGGTCACACGCCAGGGCATTATTGTGTGCAAATCAACTCCGGCGGGCGTAAGGGAATCATGACCGGTGATGTGCTGCACAGTGCGGTGGGCATCGCCCATCCGGAATGGACGACCGCGTTCTGCGACGACAAAGTGAAATCCAACGCCACCCGCGCCGCCTTGGTGGACAGCCTGACCGACCAAGACGTGACGCTATTGCCCGCCCACTTTGCAGGCCCGACAGCGGGGCGGATTGTTTCGCAGAAGGGCAGCGACCGCCGCCGATTTCAGATCGCACCCGAGGCGGTGTAAGTCGCCATGGGACTAAACCTCACGCTGGATCATATCAACATCCGCACCGCCAACTTGAGCGCGATGCTGGATTTTTATGCGCACGTGCTGGACCTCAAACCGGGACCGCGGCCCCCTTTTGGCGGCGCGCGCGGCGCATGGCTCTACACGCAAGAGCATATGGCGGACAGTTTAGATAGCGTGAAAGCAGACTATCGCGCGGCGTGGGTGCATTTCATTGAGGTGCCCGAGACCAGTGGTGATAGTGGCACGCTACAGATTGAACACTTTGCGTTTACAGCAGAGGGGATGGCAGACTTTCTTGCGCGCCTTGAGGATGTGGCGTGCCGTTATACCTTGGCTGAGGTCTCAGAGGTTGGTCTGGTTCAGGTCAACTTCCGTGATCCGGACGGGAATCACATTCATGTGGATTTTTCGGTGAGCGAGAAGCCGACTTAGTAATCCCAACTCCACTTGAGGCCAAGGTCGGAGCCTGTCTCCTGACTCGTCGTGGAATTCAGAGCGAGATTATCGGTGAGTTGCCATTCAATAATAAACTGGCTGCCCTGACCTTCCAGGCCCTGCTCGACACCAACGAAAATATTCTTCGACAGACGTTCCCCAACAACAAAGGTGCTGCCATCTGCATCGGAGCCAAAGCGGAACACATCAAGACCAACAGTGCGGCGGAGCGTGCCAACAACACCGCCACGACCGGCAAGACCAGACAGTTCAGCCGCCGCGTTGGCGAGTTGCACGCCCTCTAACGGACCCAATTGCCCGGCGGATTTCCCGAAGATAATGCGTGAGAGAATTTCATCCTGGGGCAAGGGCGGATCTGACGCCAGAGTGATCGTTGGGGCGGACGCCCGCCCGCTAACTTCCACCCGGGCCGTGATACCACCGGCATTGCGAGCCGCCACCACAGAGAGGTTTGGATCGATCTGCCCGCCGCCACTGAAGGTGATCTGCCCTCGCGTCAGCTCAAAAATCTCGCCCAGAAACGCGAATTCCCCGCGTGAGACGGTCAAGTCACCGGTCAGTTCGGGCGTCGACAATGTTCCGCCGACCTTCACAGCTGCGGCCCATTCAGAGTCCAAACCGCGCCCAACCACATCGATGCTGTTGGGAGCGGTCAAAGAAATATTCAGATCGGTTTCTTTGCCAAGACGTTCCTCCCCGGCTTCTGCAGCCGGTGCACTGGGATCAACCACATCAAGGGTCGGCACGGATTCAACATAGGTGGCGGCTAAACTCACTGAAGCGGAGTCCACTTTAATGTCACCAGACAAACGGTCGCGATCTGGGCTGAGGTCATAGGTCAACACGCCTGAGCCTTTGACCTTTACATCATCACGCCGCACCAGCCGCGCGCCTTTAAGCGTGACAGACATGCGGCCAGCGAGTTCATTGCCAAACGTGCGCTGAAGGTTGCCTTCGCCGGTCACACGGCCATCATCGCCGTCTGTTCCCGAGAGCGAGAATGCAACGTTAGAGGAATCGCTGGCTGACAACTCAACATCAAGGTTACGGATTAACGTGCCGAGATCTAGATTCTCATACACACTGTCGTTCAGCCGGGCATAGCCAGATACGTTTGGCGCGTCGAATGATCCAGTGAGAGCGATGTCAACATCTGCCTGACCGGTCAGCCGGTGACTCACAGCCGGTAGAACGGCCCACAAGGGATCAATGGCGCCGCTCCATTTCATTTCAACGTTAACGGGCTGATCCAGCGGCACGCGCACCTGTCCTTCGATTAAATTCAGCGTCAGGGGGAGTGTGCCGGAAATACGGGCTGGCACATTGGATATGCCACTGATGGACGCATCCAACTTCAGCGCCTGACCATCAAGATCAGCGGTAATGTTGGCTCTGACATCGGCAAGGCCTGTATCCGGCAATGAGATATCTGTGGTGCTCAAGTTGATCTTGCCGATGGGGGCCGCAAGATCGCCATTTAAAGTGGCGTTGAGCGCAAACTGCCCAGAGATCGACAGGTCAGGGTCGAGCGTTTGCAGCACTTCAAAGGGTAAGCCCTCACCGGTCAGAGCCGCAGATATGGTGCTGGCCTGACGATCTAGCGCAAGTTGGGCCGTGAGGCGGCCCCCATTGGCTTCAAATTCGATGGTCTGCACAGAAATACCGGTCGGTGACAGATCCACGCGGGCTGGACTGACGAGGTTGAGAGCGCCCCACCCCTCAGCATATTGCAGCGTGTTGATCACGACAGAGGTTGTCTCGGCGTTTGTTGTGTCCGTTTTGCCTGCATCTGTTTTAGTCGTAACGCGGCCCTCTGTGGCAACTGTAAAGCCGTCTTCCGGCGTCGATGCGACAAGAGCCAACTGTAAGTCTGAAAGTGGGCCGGACACATCCGCCTTGAGCGACGCAATGGGTTGCGCGCCAACAAAGCCATTTCCACCCGTCACGACGAGTGACACCTCTGGTTCGGCGGTATTTGTCCAGGTGCCTTCAACATCAAGGATATTGAGACCTGCAACAGCGCCGTTATAACGAAGATCGCGGGACGTAGACTGAAGCTCCACCACTTGGGCACCCGCCTGCTGTGAAAAACTCACGTCAAGATCGCCCGCCCCAGAGAGCTGGACCCCGACCAGAGCCGCTGGAAAAGCATAGGAGTCCAAAGAGGCAGATAAGGTGCCGTCCACTAACATGTCTTCAAGGGATAGGGCAAAATCTGCTGACGCCGATATGCCCGCACCTGATATTTTCAGTGGCGCAACCTTCACCGTCTGATCATCATTCAACGCCGCTGTCGCTGAAACAGTGAGCGGGCCTTCGGCGACAGTCATGGTGCCATCAACAACAATGCTTTTGGGCGATTGCGCCAGGTCGGTGGTAACGGAAAGGCTGACATCGCGAAGGCTTTCCCGACGGATAGAAACCACATCACTGGTCAGTTTAAGGTTTAAGGCCGGTGCAGAGACGTCACCCGTTGCAGACCCAGCGAAAGACAGCATGCTCTCAATATCTTCTGAGAGGGATGAGAGATTGAGCAGACCCTCTTTAAACTCAACGGCGATCACTTGGGTGGGCAATGACAGAGTTGCGTTGGCGGTAGAGGCCATGTTTTGCCCCTCAATCTTGAAGTCTGATACGTCGATGCGATCAGCCGAGGCCGATACATTCGCCGTGTATTGCACAGGCCCCGCCAGCAGTTGCGTAAGCGCGTCCGATGAGGCGGTCAGAGACTCACTGCGGCCCTTAAGACCGGCCACAACGCGCGACAGGGAGGCTTCGGAGATATCCAACTCAAGTGTGTTGACAGAGGCATCTTCGGTCCAGCCCGCCAAGCGACCTATGCCTTGTGCCGAAATCGTCGCCTGACCGCTGCCCGAAACGTCTTCCAGATCAACTGTGCCCGAAGCGTTGACGGTCAGGTCACCGCTTTCGAGTGAAACTTCGGCGACATCGACCAGCAGACCGCTTGCATTTGTATCCAGAGTTGCCGTGAGCGCATAAAGTGCCTCTGGTTTGATGACCGGCTCCAGTGCGGGAACCAGCGCCAGAACATTTCTCGCCCCGCCTGCGACATCGACCGATACACGGCGGCCATCCCACTCAAGTTCAGCGGTGCCTTCAACGCGCTCAAGCTGCGCCTCGCCGAGGAGGACTTCTTTGATGTCATAGCCTAACAAAACTTTAGGCGTATCGACCGTACCAGAAACCAGGACATTGAATGTTGCACTGTCGAACGGCGGTTGAGTGATCCGTTGTAAGAACACACGATCAATGCCACCTTCACCGCGTGCCGAGAGAGCGTTGGTCCGCACATTAAGCTGCCCGCTCAGATCAAAGGCAGACTCGCCGCTGGTCGCGGCCCCACCAAACCCAATGGCATCTTGATTTTCGAGGGTCAGGTCAATTTCGACCGTACCCTCTTGATCAAGGTCCGTCAGTTCCAAATGCAACGCCGGACGTCGCGCATCATTGGGCGCTAATGTTGCCGCCAGCGAAACAGAAACCGGGAGACCGATCACCTCCGGCGCTACGTCAATGCGATCCACCGTCAGTGATTTGAGCTGAACACGGATCAATTGATCTGCCAAAGCATCAAGATCAATCGCCTCAGACTCTGAAGTGTCGCTGCTTGGAAACGCCACGTCTTGAACAGACACCGTGCCCAACACAAGAGAGTCCACGACCACCTTGCCGGTGAGCAAAGCCCAGGGCTGCCAAGAGAGCGTGAGTTCATCAATGGTGATCCACGGTGCGTCTTGCTGGCGGATTAAAATGTCTTTGAGAACAATCACCGTCGGCAGGTCGCCCTCAATGTCGTCGATTTCCACCTGGATATCGCGGCTTTGATTCACCGTGCCAACAATCGCGTCAAGCACCAGCGCTTCGCCAAAAGGTGATTTGATAAACAGCCAGGCGGTCGCCACGCCGAGACTGATGAGCACGATCACAAAGCCGATGCTATATAAAATGCGCCGTAGCCATGTGGGCAGGCTCGAAGCTTCTGCTGCTTGGTTTTTAGACGCCATGTTTAAAACGCCTGTCCGAAACTGATGTAGAACTGGAAGCTTGAATCCACACCTTTTCGCCTGTTAACGGGGATCGCAACATCCAGGCGGAGGGGACCAACAGGCGTTGCGTAGCGGACGCCAAGTCCGGCCCCGACCCTCGGTTTCTCTGACAACGACGGCGTCACAGAGGGCGACACCAACCCGCTATCAACAAACGGAACAACGGACAGAGAATCCGTAACCGGCACGCGCGCCTCAAGCCCGGTTTCAATCACCGAGCGGCCCCCAACTGGATCATTGTCAGCATCTAACGCCCCAAGGAGCTGATAGCCAAAACCGCGCACCGACCCGCCGCCGCC
>CAYGSZ010000182.1:0-5285 GCA_964352705.1 uncultured Rhodobacterales bacterium | reverse complement strand
GGTCAGGCAGAATGGTTTTTCGCCCTCGCGTTAGAAGGCAAGCAGGCGTTTAAAGTCGCGCGATGATTAGGTGCCGATGATGTCGCCGTCTATCCGCGTAATTGCGATTACCGCCGGACGGGGTGGATGTGAGTAGACAAAGTCTGGCCAACGCGTTGGCGTCTCGTCAAGCGTGGCCACCCCTTCTCCAGGATGTTGAATTGCCAGAAAAAGCGTTCGGCCATCTGCGCTAAACGTCGGGCTACAACATTCAGCACCAGCGGGTGGACAATAAAACAGCCTGGGCATAGCCCGGCCGGGGCCTTGAACGTCCATCACATATAACGCGTCATGCCCCGAGGGTTGAACTCCATCGGTGCACACCCACAACCGGCCTGTCGGATCAAACCCTATATTGTCAGGGTCGGTGAACCAGCCATACCGTGAGGTTTCTGGGTGAAAAGCAGCTTCATGATCTGGATTGGACGGGTCTCCACAAAGCGCAAAAACCTCCCATGTGAAGACGCTAGCTGCATGATTTGGACCACTTTCCGTGGGCGGGGGTGAAAGTTCGAGCAGGTGGCCAAAACGGTTACTTGGGCGAGGGTTGGCCGCATTAGGCTCCACCCGGTCCGAATTACTGGTGAGAGCAACATAGATATCACCCGTTTGAGGGTGTGGCGCAAAGCCCTCTGGAGAATCCATAGGCGTCGCTTCAAGCAAATCAGCAGCGCGGCGGGTATTAATCAGAATATCAGCCTGACTGTAAAAACCATTATCCGGTGTCAGTGGCCCCTGACCAAAGACCAACGGAAGCCATCGGACTTTGCCGTCCTCTTCAAACCTTGCGACAGACAAAATTCCGTCATCAAGCAAATCTTTGTTGGCGTCACGATCTTCTGTATTTACGCGCCGCGACGAAACGAAGCGATAACAGTATTCAAATTCCCAATCATCTCCCAGATACACAACGAGGCGTCCGTCTGGGGCAAGAACAGTCGACGCCCCTTCATGGGCAAAACGGCCCAGAGCTGTGCGTTTAACCGGTGTCGAGTCAGGATCAAAGGGATCAATTTCCACAACCCACTCAAACCGGTTTGGTTCGTTGGGCTCACGCTCTAGCTGAAAGCGCTCGTCGACCCGGCCCCAGCCATACTCATCATTGTTCTTGTCATCGTAGTAATAGCGGCGAAGCAGTTCCGGATTAGGGGTGTTTTGGTAGTCACCTGCAAAAATCCAACCGGCCCCTTCTTCACAAGTCAAAACGGTGCCCCAGGGCGTAACACCACCGTTGCAGTTTGAGACCGTTCCGAAAACGGTTCGGCCTGTCGGGTCCTTTGTCGTAATTAACTCTGGCGTGCCTGCCGCAGGACCAGACAAAGTAATTGGCGTCGACATCGAAATTCGGCGGTTATAAGAGCTGCTGCGATCGACCGTCCATGAACGGCCCATGCGCCGTATTTCAACAACCGAACACCCAACGCTGGCCATCGTTGTTCCAAGTTGCTCAAGAGTCATCTCACGCCCGGCAGTTTCTTCAGATAATCCAGGCCACATAAGATGGGGATTGGGATACTCATGATTAACGAACAAAAGCCCGTGCGTTGGATCGGCCTCATCATCAAACGGGAGAAACACCGTGAAGTCGTTATTGACGCCAAACTGGTTCAAGGCTGTTTCAGCTGTCTGTGCTGCAGGATTAAAGGGCTCAGCATTTTCAAATAGTGGGTCACCCCAAGCAACAATCACTTCAGACTGGTAGCCCTTTGCCAGGACTTCTCCCTCTGTGCGTTGCAATCTGATCTCCTCAAAACCCAGACTACTAGACTGTGTGGCGGTTACCGCCTGACTAAACCGGGGAGCAAACGCAGTTGCTGCAATACTGCTTCCCGCGCCGACAAGAAGCTGCCGGCGGGAGAGACGGCGCTTAACCAGCTGACCCAACGCTGGGGCAAGGCTGCGGCAACGCCTGCGGCGTGACCGGCCACGATCATTATGAACAATCGTCATGCCGGTGCGCCAAGGTGTGCTGATCCACCAAGCCCTAGGTTAAAAACGTGCAGAAAGACCAAAGGTCACTGTCCGGCCGTTGAATGTCACATCCTCTGGGAATCCTGGGGTCTTGCCCAACGTCTTATTCACGACTGGATCCAGCCCGCCATCAAGAATGTCAATGGCGTTCACGTAAGCTGTGACATTGTCGGTCAATGCGTAACGCGCCTGCACATCGAGGGTCTTGTAAGACTGCTGATACTTGTCGATCAGGTAATCCCCCAATTCTTCAAGAGACCTGCCGCGCACCGTGTAGGCGATGTTGGTTTCCACACCGTACTTTTGATAGGTCAAAGCCGCCGTGCCGACATAGCTTGGTGCATTGAAAAACGGCACTTTTCCCCGACCATCAAGGCCCGTATCAGCAGAACTGTCTTGCAGGGTCAGGTTCGCATAGACGCCAAACCCGCCCCAGAAACCATCTAAGTTGGTGAACTGATTGACGAAGTTCAACTCAACGCCATAGACTTCAGCTGTGTTGCCATTAAACACGGTTTCAGCGTCGATATTGAACCCAGGGAATCTTGCTTCCAGATCTGCGACAGAAACTTCGCCCTCTGGCGCTGCATCAAAGAATATGAAGTTATCTATAGTTTTATAGAAAACGTTGGCTGAGGCGAGACCGATATTTTCCAGATAGTACTCAACGCCTAAGTCAAAGTTCCACGCATAGGCTGGCTTGAGGTCGGGGTTGCCGATAAACGCCTCCAAGGAGTTTTCATCGTCAATCTCAATTTCGGTGGCCGCATTCAGAAACGCAAATTCTGGGCGAGCCAATGAGGTGAACGCAGCTCCTCGGAAGATCAAGTCATCGGACGCCCGGTAGTTCACTTGCAGGCGCGGAAGGATTTGCGTGTTGCTGGACGTGGAGACGCGGCCCTGCAAAATCTCATCATCTTCCGTCTCTATGACTTCAAATCCCTCGGATTCAAAGTCGAGGTATTCAACGCGGACACCACCTATGGCTTCCCATGGACCTGACGTAAACATGGCCATTCCATAGCCAGCGTATATGGTCTCTGTGCCATTATAGCTGTCCTCATCCGGCAGATCTCCATCATAGTCGTTCTCTAAGACGCCGTCGTTTACCAAACGCGTGCCAATGTTGCGCCAATCGCGAATGGCGTCTGGGTTAAGACGCAAAATCTGGCCATAAGGTGAGCCAATGTCGCTGGTATCCAGAAAACCGCCGCCATCGAATACAGACCCGATAAGATCTAAATCTCCATCTGCCTCAAGCACATTGGCCTCAAACAAAGACCGCTTGGACCGCAAGGCCTTAGCTCCACCCTTAATGTACGATATAGACGGAGATGAAGGCTCATAGGTTACATCAATTTGGCCAACGTATTTACGGTCCTTAGAAACGTCCTCGTCAATGTCATTGCCGCCCAGTGAAAAATTTGAAGGATCGCGAATAGCTGCTTCGTCTGCTGCCGACAAAATAGGCTGTGGAAAAAACGGGTTGCTATAATTGTACAGAACCCGGTCTGATAGTTCGTATTCAAAGGCCACTTCGTAGTCGTTCGGCTCATCAAACAAACCGCGTGCATACCCAACCGAATATTCGACCGTAAATGCATCGAACAACGTTTCTCCGCCAAAGGTGAGCGTACTATTGGTAAACACAGACTCTTCGTACTCGCTGCGCACTTGGTAAACTGTTCCGCCTTCTGGGTCGAACACACCATTTTGATACAATTCATCGTCATCAGCGATAATGAAGAATCCGCTGCTTAGCTCGATGTCTTCCAGCTTGTTGTAGCTGCCTTTGGCGTACAGAGACGTTGCATCACTGACGCGATAATCAAGCGCTATGGACGCACCAATGTTTTCGCGCTCGTTGTCAAAGTTGCCGAGACCAAACCACCAGGGAATGAGTGTGTTGCCACCACTCAAATCCACGGGTTCACCTTCATCCTGCTCGAATAGAGGGATGTATTCTTCATCCTGCAGGTTGTTGTATCCTAATGTATAGCGTTTGTTGTAGGTAGCTGAGATCAAGAGACCAAAATTGCCATCCGTACCAAACACGTCACCGTAGGTGCCAGTAAACTTTCCGCCGAGTTTTTCATCAAAGTCGTTATAGTTGCCCTCGATATTCAGAGCGATAATGCGGTCATTGGCGTCGAAGGCGGATGCTGTTTCTAGCTCGACGGACCCGCCGATGCCATCGCCATCCATGTCCGGCAGTAAGGTTTTATTAACCACGATCTTCGACAGCGCATCGACCTGCACGACATCAAGCGGCACCCGTCGTGATTCTTTGTCTGTCTGCGCCACGTTCATGCCGTTGAGCTTGAAATTGTTGAGGCTGGAATCGAGGCCACGGATTGATATGAACCGGCCTTCGCCGCCTTTTTCTTCGCGGTTGATCGATATGCCCGGAACACGCTGTAATGCTTCAGCGGCGTTAGTGTCCGGAAAGCGCCCGGCTTGGTCAGCGGACACCACATTGGAAATCGTCGACGACATCCGCTGTTGGTTCAACGCCGATGCCTGAGCCCCGCGTTGGCCGATGACAATGATTTCATCAATGGCATCACCACCAAACACGGAAATGGTTGGACGCGATATGGCACCGGCTGCGACCTCAATGGCCTGCCGCTCATCAGGAAATCCAATATAAGAGAACGTGAGTGTATACGTGCCCGGTGCGAGGTTTCTGAGGCTGAAGGCCCCTTCTGCGCCAGTGGATGCTGTGTCACCGGTTTCTTCAACGCGCACGCGGACGCCTTCAAGGGAGGCTCCAGAGTTGGCATCTACAACGCGGCCAGCGACCTGACCGAGTTGCTGCTGGGCCGAAGCAGATGCCGCGATGGCCAGAGGAATAAGACCAGCTGTGACCGGCAAGCCAAACGCAAACACCCCAGCCAGGAGTTTAGATTTAAGTGTCTTTTGAAAATATGGGTTCTGCATGACGCCCTCCAGAAAACGATGGATTACATCCATCCGAATCTTCCGAAGGCAGAAACAGAGCGTAAGACAACCTTCGGGACAAATCCGGATCGGATATTTCCTTCAAGCTTCTAAGCCCTGGTCTTGAGGTGGCGTAAAAACGTCATGTCCGCAAGAAGTTGCCGGTAAGCAAGAGTTGGGCGCAATAAACAGGAGACGGCGCTTAGCCTCAATGGCCAAACGATGAAAGTTTTATGGCGTTTAAAAGTCAGAACGTTTTCAGAACTGTGAGAGTCTTTATTCAGGCTCTCTTTTTGAGCTCGGCCCGCGCCCACAGGCCGACCGTGCCGACAATG
>CAYGSZ010000181.1:0-5308 GCA_964352705.1 uncultured Rhodobacterales bacterium | reverse complement strand
TTGAGAGTCAGAAGGTGACATCCCGTTGACCCGCTGCGATGAAGCGCAGGACCTCTGCTTTGGAGAACCGAACAACCTGGTCGCCCAGGTGAATGGAATGAAGTTTTCCATCCTTGACCCATCTTTTTACGGTCCGAGGGCTGACCTGGCAGAGTTTTGCGACGTCTTTGTAGGTGAATAAGCGAGAACTCTCCTCGCCAACTGATTTAGCGCTCATCGGCTTCCTCCTTGTGTGTTAAAGAGTGTTCATGAGCTTCCAGCACCTCGTGCGCAGCCAAGCGTGCGATTAGACGCGCAAGACTGAGAAGGGCCTTTGATACAGGGGCCTTCTGACTGTCTAATGCAGGTGCATTATGGTGCTGATGTTGATGTTTGCTCATGCGCCATTTAAGACGCGGCTGTTTTAGCAATCTAAGGACAAATCAATTTCTTAGCCTAGATCGTATCCCTCAGGGTCTTTTTTGTGCTTTTCCATAACCCGTTGAATACGGGTCGCGATAGCGGATCGTTTAATATGGCTTATGCCAATAACCTGGAGGCATTGATGAACAAATATTACACACTCACCTTTGCCGTCTTCGTTAAATGAGTCTTTCGTGTAACCAGGCTCACGGTTGGTCGCTCGTCGGTAAGTCGTTAATAAATCGCGGAGAACATATTCAAGGTATGCGTCGGGTTTATGCCTGTTCCCGCCACGACCGCTGTCCTTTGCATTTTCTGAGTCATTTATTGTGCTCTTCACAAGCTGGACGACCTGATCCAGATCATCTCTTAACAGAATTTTGAGGTTACGTTCAGCTTTACCCTCTTGCATGTAGGCTTCCTCAGCGCCCGGAGCGTTTTGTTCCGCTATCTTCCACTTCAAAAGAAAGTCTAGGTCCTCATTCATCAACTGGTAGAAAAGCTCTTCCTGGCCTGGGTTCCGTTTTCTGGCGGCTGTTAAAAACTTCTTGGCAGCTTCAATTTGTTTTGTTGGGGCCGGTGCACCACGGGCTGAGCGGTAAAGCGGTAAGAAACTTTCTAAGTCTTGGAGGTCTTCTTTCAAGACTTTAAACACGTCTAAGTCATCGATCGATAAAGCCTTTGCAAGGCGATGAACGACGTCTTCTGTGAATTGGTATTCCATGGATCACCGATGAACAGGTTTTCATCAGAGTTTAGTATGACATCCGCTGGGGTCCAGAATAAAAAAAAGTTCAAAGAAGCAACGGTGTTGCATCAAAAAGAATCAGTGCTACGACTTATGTAAAAAAAAGGTGGCCAACTTTTCAAGATCGACAAAGTAATGAAGCCAGTCACGAATCCTAACGTAACCACCCTTATTATGGGCCACTTGCTGACTAAGATATTCTCCTATCCGATAGACTATTAGAATGAAACCAAGATGAGCCAGATTCTCGCTTAGTTTATCAACCCTACAGTTCCAAGTGCTCTGATGACGGACAATTCTTGAAAACTGTGCTTGAGAGTTATGCTACCTTTGTGGCCAGCAACTTGGTCACCCGGCGCAGCAGTTCTTTCGTGCGCCTGAGAGCTGGAGAGTGCGCATTGGCACCAGCTTCTCGTATCTCTTGTATCAGCCTGGCTTGAGCCTTTGGACCATGAACACGCACCAGAAATTGAGCCTGGGTATCTAATACATCAGTGTCTGACATATATGCTCTCATGTTGCCGCTGGAAGCAGGGGCCACACTTAAAAATAGAATTTTGGAAGATACTAAAACAATAAAAAAAGTGAAGATTTCATGACTAGTGAGAGCCAAGTATGAAAAGAGTGAGTAAAGGCAGTCGCAATCAACCGACAGGCTTAGCGAAACCCAGATTGCCTTGTTCTATAGCTACCTTACTGCGAGTGTTTTCCATTTTCTTCGATAGATTGATGCTGATGTCCCAACGCGCTTTCGGAATGCAGAGCGGAAGCTAGAAGGCTCTGCATATCCTACTTCTGCTGAGATATCGTCAATCGGAATATTCGTCGTCTCAAGGAGTTGTTTGGCTTCCTCGATGCGTAATGTTTGAATATATTCGATTGGCGCTTGACCCGTTGCGCGTTTAAATCGGCGATGAAAGCCGCGCTCGGTTAGCTTACTGAGTTCAGCCATTGTGGCGACTGGGCTCGGCATATTGTAGTGATTTGCTGCCCATTCTTGTGCTCTAGCGACGACCTCATCTTCGTGCTGTCTTCCGGCGGTCAATGATGCATACCCAAGTTGGCCGTTATTATGCGGCTCGATCAGGTAGATTTTGGCAATTTGGCGAGCTGTTTCGGCACCCACGAAACGTCCGATCAGATATAAAATTAAATCGGCCCAAGCCGATGCGCCTCCAGCGGTAACAATTCGATGGCCATCGCCCGAGGGTACGAGGATGCGTTCGCGGCAAACCTTAATCTCAGGAAACTTGCGGCTCATCATGTCGGCAAATCCCCAATGCGTCGTCGCCTCCTTACCGTCCAAAAGGCCAGCCGTGGCAAGGAGTAACGCTCCGGAACAGACAGAAGTTACTATCGCACCGCATGCATACATCTCGGTGATCCAGCCAGCGATGGGAATGAACTCTGCGGGCAGGTCTGCGGTCGGGTCAAAGTGTAGGTCGGGGACGATAATCAGATCGGGCGCTGGCACTTCACTCAGGATCGCATCGGGTGTGATCTTCCGCCCGTTGATATCCCAGTAGGGCGCTCCATCCGTGCTTCTCAGGCTAACCTGGAAGCAAGGCTCTGATGTTGGGAGGTTGTGCAACATCTCCCAATCGCGTCCGACTGAAGCGAGCGCGTCAAGGATCGAAAATAAAACGGAAGTTCCCGCCAGTGGCGATCCGATAACTACCGTTTTAATAGGACTTTCTTTGTTCAATTAACAATCCTAGTCCGATTATCACCGTTTTAGTCCGATTGAACTCTACAGTTGCTCGCGTGCGTCGTCCATATCCTCTCTCCAGGGCGTTCGATGCCGCCAAGTGATACTCAGGAGAAGAATGATGACCGCTCAGAACCAAATCCTTAACTTTGATGATGCTAAAGCTGAAGCCTTCGCCAATCGCTTTGTCGGTACGCTCAACGAAGCAGCGCTAGCGGTGATGACATCGCTCGGTCATCGTGCGGGGTTATTCGATGCGTTAGCGGATAATCCTGGCCTTGGGTCCAATGCGCTAGCTAAAAAGGCTCGTGTTTCTGAACGCTACCTCCGCGAATGGCTGGGGGTGATGGTGACATCCGGTGTTGTCGACTATGATGCACAATCCCATAGCTATGTCTTACCTCCTGAACACGCCGCCTTTCTGACTCGCGCAGCCGTCCCTGATAATATGGCCGTAACAACCCAGTTTATCAGTCTGGCAGCTTCGGTTGAGGGTGAGTTATTGGAATGTTTCCGCACCGGCGAAGGCCTTTGCTACGATCATTTCGACCGGTTCCATGAGGTGATGGCAGAAGATAGTGCGCAGCTTGTTGTGGCGAGCCTGATCAGCACAATCTTGCCTGTCGTTCCCGGCCTCATCCAACAACTGGAAAGTGGAATTGATGTGGCTGATTTAGGTTGCGGGGGTGGACTTGCCATGAAGACGCTTGCCGAAGAATTTCCCAACAGTAATTTCTTCGGTTTTGATCTCTGCGAGGATGCATTTGCCGAAACTGAAGACGAAGCTCGTTCAAGTGGCTTGCGGAACCTGCATTTTCAAGCTAGCGATCTCTCGTCCACTCAATCAGTCGGTCAGTTTGACTTGGTCACGGCTTTCGATGCGGTCCATGACCAGAAGGATCCAATGGGATTCCTTGCTCTTATTCATCGCTCGCTTAGGATAGACGGTGTGTTTCTGATGCAGGACATCGGTGGTTCACGGGATCTTGAAAAGAACATCTGCAACCCGTTCGCGCCTCTGCTTTATACAATTTCCAGCATGCATTGCACGCCAATTTCAATAGGTCAGGGCGGGCCAGGACTTGGTGCTATGTGGGGTGTTGAAACTGCCGAGGAATACCTCGCAGCGACCGGCTTCACTTCCGTAGAGATGCATCGTTTGCCACACGATCCGATCAATGCTTATTTCATCGCCCGTATTTGAGCAGTTAATCACAATGAGGTGGTCCTAGAAACCTAGCGACTGAGCATGAGATTGGGTCCAAAAAGCGAGAGTGATCCTATGTACGCAGACAAATCATCGGTTAGACGTATGATAGGCACCTTAAGAGTCGAACAAGCAGTTGTTTATATTGGGCTTGAGGGCTGGTGTATTATTGCTCCGGATTTGGCAGGAACCGCAATCTTTCTTGTAATCAGCTTTCTTGGCTGGCTATGCATGCGTTGACAGCTTTTGATTGGTGACAACTTCAATAGTAGAGGTCGATATGTGTAGCGCCTCGCATTCATCCAAACCCGACCGCAATGAGATTTACCAAGAGTTGCAACGCGCCGTTCCCAAGTTAGTTGATATGTACGGTGTCGTTGGATCGCAGGTCGAGACCTGCGTCTCGAACGGAAGCAGAGTTCTGATCGTCGGTGCTGGCGGTGGGCGCGAGATCGCTGAGATCGGAAAAAGTAAGATCGAATTTGATATTGTCGCAGTAGATCCATCCAGCGAGAACCTAGAAGCAGCGCGACGTGTTGCTCAGAATTCCGGACTGTCAGAACGGATATTGTTCATCAACGGAACGGTAAATGATGTGCCGCCGGAAAGACCTTTCGACATCGCGTTATCTCTCTTGGTCATGCATCAATTTCTAGATGACCCCAGCAAATTTGAATATCTATCAGAGATTGGCAGCAGGCTTTATGACAACGGTATTTTGATCCATGCGGACATCTGCCTTGAGAGGCCCGGCGACCTTGATAAATTGATCCCCGAATATTTGTCGTATGCGTCTAGCGTTGGCATCGATCCTCAGGTAACCCAAATTGAACTTAAGGCTATATCTCAATTGCCGATCATAACGGATGTGCGCTTGCGAGGGCTTTTCGCCAAAGCAAATTTCACTGAGCCAAGAGAAGTATTTCGGACCCTTTGGTATCGATGCTGGGTCGCGAACAGATCATCAGTTTCGATTAGGGTGTGAACCCAATTCGATGTCTTGATTTCACCTAAGAAGGTGTGATTCACAGCCTCTTTTATTGGAGGCAAGAATGGCACGGTTTGATTTGACTGACGAGGAGTGGGCGGTGATCGGTCCGCTTCTTCCGAAACAGGGGCGGGGGGTATTGTCAGATTAACGCAGAAAACCCAATAAGCTGCTAAAACCCTAGTTGTTCAGGCAGCTAAGTTTCGCCATTCGCGCAGAGCAGCTGCACGATTAGTTTTGAAGGTATTGGCGTTA
>CAYGSZ010000180.1:4168-5327 GCA_964352705.1 uncultured Rhodobacterales bacterium | reverse complement strand
TTGGGTTCATCATCCAATGGGTTAATGCAATGCCTTTTGTTATTTCTGCCAACCGCCTTGAAGATGGCGTTGTTGTATATTTAACGCAGACAGATCAGTGGTCTGCGAATGTCGCCGACGCCCGCGTTGTCTCTGAGTCTGACTTGGACCGCGCTCAGAATATTGGCCTCAGCGCCGAGGAACGGAATCACATCGTTGCCAGTTATGCCGTAGAGGTGGGGCCTGGTCACACGGTTCTACCAACCCGCCTCCGTGAACGTATTCGCAGTCACGGCCCGACCGTTGGGGGGCACCAACCAAGTCCCACGAACAGTGCTGAGGGCTAAGCCATGTATGTATATGATTCTATAGACAAGTCCCTTCTTAACCAGCGCGTTGCTGAGTTCCGCGAACAGGTGCGCCGCCGGTTGGCCGGTGATCTGACGGAAGATCAGTTCAAGCCACTCAGGTTGATGAACGGCCTTTATCTCCAACTCCACGCCTATATGCTGCGTGTGGCCATTCCCTATGGCACGTTGTCATCGGATCAGATGCGAAAACTCGCGTACATCGCCCGCAAATACGACCGTGGTTATGGTCATTTTACAACGCGCCAGAACATCCAGTACAACTGGCTGGCTCTGAGCACGACCCCAGACCTGCTTTACGATTTGTCCGAGGTGGATCTTCACGCGATCCAAACCAGCGGCAACTGCATCCGCAATGTAACAGCCGACCCCTATGCCGGTGCCGCTGATGATGAGGTCGATGACCCACGGATCTGGTCTGAAGTTGTTCGCCAATGGTCCACCTTCCACCCTGAATTCTCTTTTCTGCCGCGCAAATTTAAGATTGCGGTGACAGGGGCGGATGCTGACCGTGCAGCCATCAAATTCCATGATATTGGCCTGCGTGTTGTTCGCAATTCTGCCAAAGAATTGGGCTTTCAGGTTTTCGTCGGGGGCGGTCAAGGCCGCACACCAATCGTAGCGCCATTGATCAAAGCATTTCTGCCTTACACAGATCTGCTGAGATATTTGGATGCGGTCCTGCGTGTGTACAATCGGTTTGGGCGCCGCGATAACATCTACAAAGCGCGCATTAAGATCCTTGTGCAAAGCCTCGGGACTCAAGAGTTCGCAGATTTAGTTGAAGATGAATTTCAATCTGTTGATCCTGA
>CAYGSZ010000180.1:0-4068 GCA_964352705.1 uncultured Rhodobacterales bacterium | reverse complement strand
CTGTCGGACCGGTTTGGCTCTGGCGAAATTCGCGTCACCTATACCCAAAATCTCGTCTTTCCGCATGTGAAGCAGTCAGACCTGTACGCTCTCTGGCAAGCGCTCGGCCCACTTGATCTCGCGACATCTAACATCGGTCTCGTGACAGACATCATTGCTTGCCCGGGTCTGGATTACTGTTCTCTTGCCAATGCGCGATCTATTCCCATTGCCCAGGCGGTTAGCGAGCGGTTCGCTGACTTGGATCAGCAGCACAATATCGGTCCCCTGGATATTCGTATTTCCGGCTGCATCAACGCCTGTGGCCATCATCATGCGGGCCACATCGGCATTCTTGGTGTCGATAAGAAAGGCGATGAGCTCTATCAGCTTACGCTTGGTGGCCAAGGAGATGGTGACTCTGCTGTTGGGAAGATTCTAGGACCAGGTTTTGACGAAGACGGGATTGTGGATGCGGTTGAGAATGTGATTGCCACGTATCTCAGCGCGCGTCAGGACAATGAAACTTTTTCTCAAACCCATGCCCGCTTAGGACCGACCCCGTTCAAGGAGAGGCTCTATGGCGCTTCTTGATATAAATGGCTCAACCTTGGCCAATGAATGGCGAGATGTAGACTCTTGGGATGGCAAAGTTTCTTCCGATGCTATTGTGGTGTCCTTCAGCGATTTCAAGACTCATGCCCTTGGTGTAGATGCAAACTCTCTTTCACGTCTGGGTGTGCGTCTGACCGTTGAAGACGATGTGGCGGAAATCGCTTCGTATGTGCCGAGTTTAGGACTGATCGAGTTGGTGTTTGCTCAGTTTAAAGATGGGCGTCCCTTTTCCACCGCCGTTAAGTTGCGCCGCGATCACGGGTTTGCGGGTGATCTGAGGGTCAGCGGAGACTTTATCCCCGATCAAGTGCTCTTTCTTATCCGGTGCGGGTTTTCTTCTGTAGTCGTTCCGCCACAGTTTGATGTTAAGCAAGTTAAAGCGTCTTTATCTGCTTACACGGTGGCGTATCAATCAGCAGAAGATCAGAAGCTGGCCCTTGTCGAACAATTACGGGCGTCTGGGTCCGCCTCGCAATGACCGGGATTAGTTTTCAAGAGGCTGAACTCAAGTTTCAAGGCGTGTCTGGGGCCGATCTCGTTGCGTCTGCAATTGAAGCCTTCCCGGGTCGACTGGCCTTTGTCTCTTCTTTTGGCACGGAATCAGCAGTTTTACTGGATATGGCATCAAAAATTGATCCGGCCGTACCAGTCATATTTCTCGATACGGGTAAACTCTTTGGTCCGACGCGGACCTATCAGCAGCAACTTCCCGATCATCTTGGGTTGACCGATGTCCGCCGTGTCCAGCCAAGTGCGATTACTCTCCAAGACGAGGATGGGTCAGGTGCTTTGTGGTCGACCGACCCGGATAGATGCTGCTCTATCCGCAAAGTAGTGCCACTCGCAAAAGCCCTTGAAGGGTTCAGCGCTTGGATCACGGGGCGTAAAAGCTTCCAAAATCAAGAACGTACGCGCGCGGTGCCAGTTGAAATCCAAGATGACAGATTGGTGTTGAGCCCTTTGCTGGGGTGGTCGAAGGCAGATTTGAACAGCTATTTCGAGCAGCACGATCTGCCCCGTCACCCCTTAGAGAAGGAGGGGTATCTGTCTGTCGGTTGCTACACCTGCACAACAGCGGTGTCGGGCGATGAGGATATCCGCGCCGGACGCTGGCGCGGCCGTTCCAAAACAGAGTGCGGCATTCACCTGCCGAAACAAAAACAAACTGCGTGAGGACGTTATGGATCATTTGACCCAGTTGGAAGGCGAGAGCATTTACATTTTGCGCGAGGCGCGAAATCGTTTTGATCGTCTTGGTATGCTTTGGTCGTTAGGAAAAGATTCCAACGTGATGATCTGGCTTGCCCGCAAGGCGTTTCTGGGGCGCGTTCCCTTTCCCGTTATTCATTTGGATACCGGTTTAGAATTCGACGAAACCTATGCCTTTCGTGCCAAGTATAAGGACGTTTGGGATCTCGACCTCATTGCTGACGATTGCCCACCCATAGAAGCCACAGACCCCACTTTACCAAGTGGTGCGCGCGTTGCCGCACGTAAGTCTTTGGGGCTCAATCAGGCGATAGATCGCTACGCCTTTGAGGGCCTCATCGCTGGTATTCGGCGTGATGAACAATCGACCCGTGCGAAAGAGCGTGTTTTTAGTCCCAGGTCTTCAACCAACGGGTGGGATGTACGATCTCAACCGCCCGAATTTTGGAACCAGTTCAACACGGATTTTGCACCGGGCACCCATGTCAGAATTCACCCGCTTCTGAATTGGACCGAGGTTGATATCTGGCGCTATATCGAGCGAGAAAGCATTCCTGTTGTCGATCTGTATTTTGCCAAGAATGGCAGGCGGTTCCGCTCTCTCGGCGAAAAGGGGATTACGGAGACGGTGCCCAGCGAAGCCGATTCCATACAAGCCATTATCGCCGAACTTGAAACCACTAAAACCTCGGAGCGCGCCGGTCGAACGATGGATCACGAAAGCGAGGATGCATTCGAACGCCTGCGTGTTGGCGGCTACTTGTAAGGCTATCGTTATGACTAAATTTCTAAAACCTTATCCGATTGTTGTTGTGGGGCATGTGGATCACGGCAAGTCTACGTTGATCGGCCGTCTTTTGCATGACGCCGGTAAACTGGGCGACGGCAAAGCAGATGAAATTCATGCCGCTTCAAAGCGGCGTAATCGAGAAGATCAATTTGCCTTCGCGCTAGCTTCTTTACGCCTTGAGCGCGATCAAGGCATTACCGTTGATACGAGCCGCGTGTGGTTTAAAACGGATAAGCGGCCCTACGTTATCATTGATGCGCCCGGACACTTCGAGTTCGTTCGCAACATGGTGACCGGTGCCCATGCCGCCGAAGGGGCCGTGCTTGTGGTCGATATCGGCGAAGGGATTTCAGAGCAAACGCGCCGGCATGCATATCTGCTGACCATCCTTGGTATTCGTCAGGTTGTTGTCGCCGTCAATAAGATGGATATGGTCAATTATGACGAAACCACATTCAACGCCATGGCGGACGGTATTAAAGAATTTCTGTCCAGCATCGGCATAACGCCAATCTCGGTTATACCCATCTCGGCCAAAGCCGGTCTTGGTGTTGCATATCATGGCGATGAAACACGATGGTTCGCAGGGCCGAGTATTCTGGAAGGGCTTGACCTCTTTCCTGAGCCAGAAAGTATAAAAGACGCTCCGTTTAGGATGAGCGTGCAGGACGTTTACAAAGAAGGTGACAACAGAATTGCGGTTGGCCGCATTGACGCGGGCAGCCTGAGGGTTGGCGATGCTGTCGTTCTGCAACCAAGTGGCCGCGTGCTCACGCTTGCCAAGTTCCAGCCGTGGAGTGACGACGATACACCTCAGATTTCTGCGGCGGCGGGACAGTCTGTGGCCCTTAATTTTGAACAGGCTGCTTTTGTCCAGCGCGGTGACCTGCTGGTGGCGCAGGAGTCTCGGGCACAGACGGCTTCATCTGTGCAGGCTAAAGTGTTCTGGTTGCATGCGGATCCTCTCAATCTTGGGGATGTGGTCAGCTTGCGTATTGGGGCGGCAAAACATGAAGTGGTTGTCACGGCCATAGACTCCGTCGTTGATTTGCAGTCCCTTGAAAGCCATGACGGCAATTCAATTCCCTGTAACGGAGTTGCAACTGTCACGTTGGTTTCCCGCTCCACCCTTGTGTTTGATACAGACCATAACAGTCCCATGGCGCGGGCTGTTTTATCACGTGATTTGACGGTGGCCGGCGGCGCACTCATCGTTGGTCCAGCGGAAAAATTAGGTAAAGATTCTTCGCAACACTTAACACCTGTCCCGAGTGCAGTTGCGCGCCGCGAGCGCTCTGCTTGGTTCGGGCATAAAGGCGGCGTTTTCTGGTTCACCGGGCTTTCAGGATCGGGCAAATCAACGATTGCTTCGCTGTTAGAACGCCGGTTGTTTGACCTGGGTGTGCATACCATTGTTCTTGATGGAGACAGCGTACGTAACGGATTGAATCAAGACCTTGGATTTTCTGAGGAAG
>CAYGSZ010000179.1:0-5340 GCA_964352705.1 uncultured Rhodobacterales bacterium | reverse complement strand
TGATTTCTTAGCGCCGGTCTGTTGGAAAAGGTCTGACATGGGCGCATTATATACACAGTGATGCAGCCAACAACTGCATAAGGTAGGAATATTCTTCATTACTTACAATATGTTGTGGAAAAGGTACCCTCGTGACTGAGCCCATAGACCCCAAAAACCCTCAAGGCGAACTTTCTATTCGCACCGTTGCTATGCCCGCTGATACCAATCCCGCTGGCCATATTTTTGGTGGCTGGGTGTTAAGCCAGATGGATTTGGCTGGCGCGACCCATGCGGCGAGCTATACCGGAACGCGCGTCGTAACCGTGGCCATTGATGGCATGAAGTTTCACAAACCGATCAACGTTGGTGATGAGGTCTCTTGTTACACTACCATCATGCGCACGGGGCGGACGTCTTTAGTGTTGCACGTTGAAACTTGGGTGAGGCGGGCCCGTCATGGATCAGCGCTGATGGTCACGGCAGGGCTTTTCACCTATGTTGCGCTCGACGAAAATGGCGATGCCACGCCCATCACACCAAAGAACGATTAAGCTAGCGAGGACGCTTTTCCATGCCCGATACGGACCATCCCAGTACAGATATACAATCGACACTTGCTGCTATTGTTGGCGATCAGCACGTCATCACGGACAAAGCAGAGCGCAGTGTCTACAGCAATGACATCTTCTTCTGGGACGACTCTGCGGTCGCAGATGTTGTCGTCCAACCGGGCTCTCCCGAAGAGGTGGCAAGCCTGGTCACGGCGGCGGCTGAGCTAAACCTTTATATTTCCATTCGCGGCGGCGGGATGTCGTACACCAAAGGCTACGTGCCCGCCGAGCAGGGTTGCATGCTGATGGATTTGCGCCGCCTTAACCGTATCCGTGAAATCAATGTCACAGATCGCTACATCGTGGTCGATGCGGGCTGCACCTGGATCAGTGTTGCCGATGCCTTAAAAGAGCACGATTTGAAGCTCGATTTTCCAGCGCCGTTTTCCGGTCTTTATTCCACCGTCGGCGGGGCCATGTCACAGAATGTGCCGTCAACCATGAAGGGCGTACTCGGCCTAGAAGTGATCCGCGCCGATGGGACGATGGTCCGCACCGGGTCTTGGGGTCGCTCGGATGAAGACACGCCGTTTTTTCGCGATTATGGCCCGGATTTAACAGGCTTGTTCTTGGGCGATACCGGATCTTTTGGCATTAAAACCGGTATATCGCTTCATATCAGCAAGAAGGTCGGCGTTACGGTTCACGGATCGTTTGCGTTCGAGACCTATGAAGATATGGCCGAGACCATGATCGAGCTTGGCCCTTACGACTTTGTCACCCGCCGCGTTGGTCTTGATCCGTTCAAAAGTCAGAACGCGGCCAAGGTTGGCTTTAAGGAAGCGATCAAAACGCTCGGCGATGTCACCACCACGGGCTCAAGCCTGGTCTCCGGCCTCAAGGACTCCATGAAAATGGCCGCCGCAGGCAGCAACTTCATGGACGGGGTGAAGTGGTCGCTGCATCTCACAGTCGAAGGTTTGACCCAGGATGCCGCAGAGGCCGGCCTGCAAATTGTTCGCGAGATTTGCCTCAAACGCAGCCGCGAGATTGCCAACATTATGCCCCGTGCGATGGAAGCGCGTGGGTTTTCGGTGCGTGGTTTCCTGGGTAAAGATGGCCAACGCTGGGTACCGACCAATTCGCTGTGGCCGTTGAGTCGTGCGGTTGAAGTGGCTTCTGCGGTGCAAGAGTTCTTCAACAACCGTCGTGCAGAAATGGATAAGCATGGTATGTGGGAATCCTACATGACCAACTATGGTCAAGGGTATTTCATGTGCGAGCCCAGTTTTTACTGGGTGGATGAGGTCAGCGAGCACCACCTCCGGCATCTTCCTGCCGATGAGGCGAAGAAGTTCAAGGCGATCCCGGCCAACCCAGAGGCCCGCGCTTACGCCCAGAAGCTCAGGTTTGAGTTGCGTGATTTCTTTCATGACCTTGGCGCGGTGCATGTGCAGTTGGCGAAGTTCTATCGCTATCAGGATGCTCTGGCGCCGGAGACCGCGCGCCTGTTATCAGACCTGAAAACTGTACTTGATCCGGAGCGCCGCTTTAACAGGTCTAACCTGGGTCTCTAAAAGCAACCCGATTAAGACACGCGGCCCGTGCGCTTAAACGGTCCCATTTCGGTCAGCGTATCAACATCGTCTTCAATGGCGGGGCGCTCCTGCTTAAGGAATTGCGCCACCGCTTGGCGAAAGCCGCCATCGGCAATCCAGTGGGCCGAGTAAGTCTTGCGCGGCAAATAACCCCGCTGCAGTTTGTGCGGCCCCTGCGCTCCGGCTTCAACCCAGGCGAGGCCATGCGCGATGGCATAATCAATGGCACGGTAATAACAGACCTCGAAGTGCAGCATGGGGTAATTGACGATTGTTCCCCAATTGCGACCGTACAGCGTATCACCCCCCAGTAAGTTTAGAGCGCCGCAGACGATGTCTCCGTCTTCTTCGCCCATAATCAATATCACTTGGTCACCCATGCGTTCTGAGAGCAGGTCGAAAAACGACCGGGTCATGTACGCTTGCCCCCACTTGCGGTCGGTTGTCAGGCGATAAAACCGATAGAACGCATCCCAGTGGCGGCTGGTGATGTCGTCGCCACTGACGGCGTAAATATCCACACCACAGGAATTGGCCTTCTCGCGTTCTTTACGAATGTTCTTCCGTTTCCGCGAAGATAAAGCGTCGAGGAAGCCATCAAAATGAGCGTAGTCCTCGTTCTTCCAATGGAACTGCTGACCATACCGCTCAAGTAAACCGGCATCGGCCATCAGGGTAAAGTCGTCTTCGTCCGGAAACGTGATGTGCAGCGAAGACACGTTGAGCCGGTCGGCCACTTCAATCATTCCGGCCAGCAACATGCGCTTTAGTTGGGCGCTCGTATCGTCATCAAGCCCGGGGCGTGTCATCAGGCGCGGGCCAGTCACGGGCGTAAACGGCACGGCACACTGAAGCTTTGGGTAATAACGCCCTCCGGCGCGCTCATAGGCGTTGGCCCAGCCCCAGTCAAAAACATACTCACCGTAAGAGTGATCTTTCAAATACATCGCTGCACAGGCCAGCAGAGTTCCGTCAGGAGTCTCCACGGCGACATGCTGAGACTGCCAGCCGGTGTCCGCCGTGACGGACCCGGAGTCTTCAAGCGCACTAAAAAACGCATGGCGCACGAAGGGGTTACAGTCGGCGCTATTAACGCGCGCGCAGTTGTCCCATTGTGCCGCGTCGATGTCGTGAATTGATGGCACAATGCGCACGGTTATCGCGTCTAAATCGATGCTGCTCAGGTCTTGCGAAGTTTCAGTCATAGCCCTGGATATTGCGTCCGGTGAACATCCGTGCGAAGCGCATTAATTGATTTCAACCACGGCCTCAACTTCAACCGGCGCATCAAGGGGCAGGGACGGACTCCCCACAGCCGCCCGCGCATGGCGACCAGCCTCGCCAAAAACGTCGACCATCAAATCCGACGCGCCGTTGATCACCTTGGGATGCTCTGTAAAGTCAGCCCCGCCGGCGACAAATCCGCCCAGTTTAACAATGCGTTTGACCCGGTCTAAGTCACCGCCGCAGGCGGCCTTCAGTTGAGCAATGATATTTAATGCGCTTTGCCGGGCGCAGATCACAGCCTCTCCCACTGAAACCGCATCGCCGACTTTGCCGGTAAACAGCAGTTTGCCGTCTTTCAGCGGCAACTGGCCTGAAATAAAGACCAGCGCGCCCGATACCGCGAAAGGAACATAGTTTGCGACCGGCGCTGAAGCCTCGGGCAGTGATAATCCAAGCTCCTTCAGGCGCGTTTCAATCCCACTGCTCATGGGTATTGTGCTCGTGGGGCAAGGTCTATGACGAGGCTGCAAATCTGGGTCATTGGTTTTGGGGCTCCAAGCTGGAATTGAAATGTGATACCTGAAAGGTAGTACAGACTAGGTATAATCAAGATATACAGGATATCGACGGATCGGGAGTGCAAAAGTCACGGTCATCCGTGATAAACCAACAAATAGAAGGGTTTCCCAGACCGTCAAGGTTCAGGCCCCGCAAAGCAAGGTCGCAGCGTCATGAATAAACTTTCTCTCCCGAAAGACAAAATAAAAGTCCTCTTGCTTGAAAATATCCACGAAAACGCCGTGGACCTGTTTCAGCGTCATGGCTACGCGCAGATCGAGCAGCACAAAGGCGCTCTGGATGAGGACGACTTGGTAGAGAGAATTGCCGATGCCCACATGGTCGGCATTCGCTCTCGCACGCAGATTACGGAACGTGTGTTAAAGGCCGCCGAGAAGCTCATGGCCATTGGCTGTTTTTGTATTGGTACCAATCAAGTGGATACGACTGCGGCGAAGATGCGCGGCATCCCTGTTTTCAACGCCCCGTATTCAAACACCCGGTCTGTTGCCGAGCTTGTGCTGGCCGAAGCCATCATGTTGCTGCGCGGTATTCCCGAAAAATCTGCGCTGGCCCATGAGGGCGGGTGGCTGAAGTCGGCCGAAGGCTCTTATGAGTTGCGCGGCAAAATTCTTGGCATTGTTGGCTATGGTCATATCGGCACACAATTGTCGGTGATGGCCGAGGCCCTTGGCATGCGGGTTGTGTTCTATGACATCGTCGAACAACTGGCGCTCGGCAATGCAACCGCGGTGAGGGATTTGACTGAACTGCTGGCGCAATCTGATGTGGTATCGCTTCATGTCCCGGCCACCGAGTTAACGGCAGGCATGATTCATGAGCAGGCCTTGAAGTCGATGAAGAAAGGGGCGCACTTAATCAACGCCTCACGCGGCAACGTGGTTGATATTGAAGCGCTGACCAAATGTCTCAAAGACGGTCACCTCGCGGGTGCGGCTATTGATGTGTTCCCAAAAGAACCGGCGACCCCGGATGAAGAATTTTTGAGCCCCTTGCGCGGCCTCAAGAACGTCATTCTGACACCGCATATCGGCGGCAGCACGCTCGAAGCCCAGGCAGGCATCGGCACAGAGGTTGCAGATAAGCTGGTGAAATACTCCGACAACGGGTCAACGCTTGGTGCGGTGAACTTTGTTGAAGTCGCCCTGCCGCCGCAAAAGGACGCCGTGCGTTTTATGCATATTCACCGCGATGTGCCCGGCGTTCTCTCAAAAATCAACCACGTGTTTTCAAGCCGGGATATCAATATCGCGGGGCAGTATCTCAGAACTGATGGTCAAATCGGCTATGTGGTCACAGATGTGCTTGGCGATATCACCGTGGGGATGGGCATACGCCAGGACGTCGAGGCCATTGAAGGCACCGTGCGAAGCAGGTTCCTATATTAAGTGCGAAGCAGGTTC
>CAYGSZ010000178.1:0-5371 GCA_964352705.1 uncultured Rhodobacterales bacterium | reverse complement strand
CCAACTGACATCCGCTCTATTGGGCCACGCCAACCATGTCTTCGGTCATAATCTACTAGCCCCGCCCTTAGTACTTTATCCGCGATTGATTGCAGGTCTGGCTCTAATGATGTCCTTACTGCTAAACCACCCTCGTAAAGCGATGTTGATCCATACTGATTAATTAATTGTCGACGCACATCTTCTGCAAAATACTGTCCACCTTTGACAGCCTCGGTACTATCCCGAAGCCGAACTACTATTGTTTCTTGCCGTGCCAAATTGGCTTCAGATTTTGAGATGTGCCCATCATCAACCATCCGTGACAGGACATAGTTACGGCGTTCTGCAGCAGCCGCAGGACGTCGGATAGGATGATAATTATTTGGCGCTTTAGGTAAACCTGCCAGATAAGCAATTTCAGATAGAGACAACTCATCTAAAGATTTATTAAAATAATTTACAGCCGCAGCAGAGACACCATACGAACCAGACCCAAAATAAATTTCATTTAGGTAGAGCTCGAGGATCTGATCTTTGTCGAATGCCTGTTCTATTCTTAGTGCAAGTATTGCTTCTTTAATCTTACGATCAAAACTGTACTCGTTCGTTAAAAGGAAGTTCTTTGCAACCTGCTGAGTAATTGTTGAAGCGCCAACCATACGCTTTTCGGTAAACCTTGATTCAAAATTTGTTAGAACCGCTCTTGCGATTCCAAAAAAATCCAATCCGGGATGTGAATAGAACGTCTTATCCTCTGCTGACAAAAAGGCGTTCACCAAACGCTTAGGGATTGCAGAGAACGGAACAAAGACACGACCTTCCACTGCATATTCTTCTATCAACCGGCCATCACCAGCATAAACCCGCGACATAACAGCAGGCTCATAGTTAGCAAGTTGCCTATAGTCAGGCAAATCTCTGCCAAACTCATAAAACACCCAAACCATAACCGCGCCTGCCACAAAGATGGCCAACATAGTTAGGCAAAAAAATATCGAAAAAAGCCTGGACATTACCTGCTGTCGGATGTGGTTACATTAAACTTGGTTGACGAAATCATAGCAGACCTCAGTGAATTGGCACCTCTATTGTTGATTAGCTAATAGAATGGGGAATCATGTCATTTTGCAGGCGCGCTAGGCCGAATTATGTGCGACTTGCGACGTCAGCCTCTGAGAAATAAGTATCTAAGCCTTCAACAATAGAGCCGACTAGTTTCTGTCGATAGGAAGATTGCTTCAATAACCTTTCCTCTTCGCGATTTGAGAGATACCCCATCTCAAGAAGAACGGATGGAACATCAGGAGCCTTTAACACCGCAAAACCCGCAAAGCGATGAGTGTTACGCAGCAACGTAACCTGCCGCTTGAGTTGAGAAATGAGTGTCGCAGCTAAATGGGCCGCCAAGTTCATACTTTCTCTCTGGGCCAAATCGATCAAAATATTCCTGACATCAGAGGACTCATGAGTAAGGTCCATTCCGATAATTAGATCAGCCTTATTTTCCTTTTCCGCTAATTTCGCCGCTTCTTTATCAGATGCAGTCTCAGACAATGTATATACTGATAGCCCCCTGACATCAGGTCGGCTTATGGAGTCTGCATGAATAGAAATAAAAACGTCTGCTGAGGCCCGTCGCGCAAGAGTAATTCTTTGACGCAATTGCAAAGAAATATCTCTGTTCCGCGTAAGGACAACTTTATATCGGCCAGTTTTCTCCAAAGAGGCCTTTAATTGCTGCGCCGCAGCCAAAGTAAGGTCTTTTTCTCTAGTGCCAGTTATACCAATGGCGCCGGGATCGACACCGCCATGACCGGGGTCAATTGCTATGACAGGCTTTCTGTCTGATGGCCTAATTGCAGGTTTCCGATCAGGGAACGGAACTCCGTGCCCGTCTATAGGGGGTTCTAGAAAGGCTACATTTGGAGCAGTTGCAACAGGAGCACCAGTATCTGGACGGGCAATCACAATCCGATTGGCCGGGCCCAGATTTGCCAGGAAAAGTGATTCCAAAACGGGCTTAAGGTCTATTACCAAACGCCAGGGTGTCGTAGCAGTCGGAGCGAGCACAAAAGCCCGATCCACGTTAGCCGGCTTGGCCAGATCAACGACAACGCGAGAGTGTCCGGGTTGGAACAGCCCGTATCGCATATCCCGCACCACACCTTCGTTTAATGTGCTTGTATCTTCAGGCAAATTCCATATGACCTCTGGTAGGTCAATGACCGTGCGCCATGGGTCAGTTAGCTGAAATATTGTGAAATCAGCCCCCTCTGTTAGCTCAAGCACAATCCGCGTGTGGGTGCCGTGATCATGTAATCTAAATGATGTGGCCGTGGGCCTAGCCGCTAAAACATTATTGGCTGTGGATAGGCCAATAGCCCCCACAAACAGGCCCAAAACACTTCTTCTACTAGTGGATAGGTCAGCATTTTTAGACCTAACGAAGAAAGGCTGTCCTTTAAGGCCGAGATGAGCGCGACGCTTCATATGATCAACATATAGTATTAGTTCAAGGAAATGCTGAGACAATATAGCGAATCTTGCTGAATCCGTACAGTCTTTACGAACAAGCCGCTTTCACCCGGATTAAAGCGTCATGTATTAAGAAAAGATTGTGAAGATGACCCGAAGTAAAGTAAGTTAAAAGTGTTAAGCAATTAGTCGGGCCCTGAACACCTAAACTTCTTAGGTCAACCGTTTTGAGGACGAGTTCAGGTTATGATTGGTATTACCTTTCACATTCTGGCACTGGCTAAAACGATATAAACGTCGCCTTCCTAGTTATTAAACAAGGAAGCGGCAAATATTTGATTGAAAGTGGTATACGTGCCCTCCGTAAGAGTCCTACAAGCTAACAAGACCTTAGATAGCTTGCGTTCTTTTGCGCTAAAGGCGCTTGCCTTGCGTTCAAGTAAAAACTCGACGAACGCACGCAATCACTTTTCCATAATTTTAACATCACTACGAGGCGGGCGCCTGCGCGCAGAGCTGACCGCTTTGATTCAACGGAGTTATACCTTACATGGTAAAAAGAATGCTGGTGGACGCGAACCACCCGGAAGAGACCCGGGTGGTCGTTATAGATGGAACGCGACTTGAAGCGTTTGATCTAGAGACTTCAACAAAAGAACAAAACAAGGGAAACATCTATCTTGCGAAAGTCGTAAGAGTAGAGCCTTCTCTGCAGGCCGCATTCGTTGACTATGGTGGTGATCGCCATGGGTTTTTAGCATTTAGCGAAATTCACCCTGACTATTATCAAATTCCAGTCGCTGATCGAGAAGCTCTTATCGCCGAGGCGAAGGCCCACGATCAATCAATTACTGATGATGACTCAGATGAGACCCAGCCTTCAAACATTTCAGATGCCGGTGAATTATCTGCCAATGACACCAAAACAGAAGCGCTCAAACAAGAATATGTCTCCGTACAGGATACAGTTAACGACCAAGGGCCTCTAAATACCGACATCGCGCTAGAACCAGAGGCTGCTGAATATGCTGAGAAGACCACACTTGAAGACTTTTTAAGCACCGATGCTGATAAACCAGACAGCAAAGGCGAGGATGTCCCCAGCAATGCCCAAGACAACTTTTCTCTAAATAAAGAGGGAGACATCCGATCAAGTGATGAAGAAAACACATTCTCAGTTGCCTCAACTGAGAATCCCTCAGCTTCAAGTGATGGTACTCTAGAGTCCTCAGATTTAGAAAAATCTGATCAATTTGAAAGTCATGAGTCAGCAAGCGAAAATGTAGAGGAAGTAGGCGGAGAAGACGAAACAGAAGATAATCTAGACTCTCATCGGAGAAAATTTGTCGCTTCAAGGCGATATAAAATTCAAGAAGTTATTAAACGCAAGCAGATCCTGCTGATACAAGTCGTCAAAGAAGAGCGGGGCAATAAAGGAGCCGCATTAACGACTTACCTATCACTCGCCGGGCGCTATTGCGTTCTTATGCCTAACAGTGCGCGCGGCGGCGGGGTATCGCGCAAAATCACCAACGTAAAGGACCGCAGAAGACTTAAGTCAATTGTTTCCGATCTGAAAATATCAGAGCACATGGCTGTCATACTTCGGACCGCTGGCGCAGAAAGAAGTAAAGCTGAAGTCAAGAGAGATTATGAATACCTTCAGCGCACTTGGAATCAGATCCGAGAGCTCACAATGGAATCCCGTGCTCCGGCATTAATCCACGAAGAAGCAAACTTGATCAAACGGTCAATCCGAGATGTCTACTCTAAAGATATCGAAGAAATTCTTGTGGAAGGAGAGGAGGGATATAAGGCGGCCAAGGACTTTATGAAGACCTTGACTCCTAGCCATGCAAAAAAAGTGCAGCGCTACAAAGATGAAACCATTCCGTTATTTCATCGTTATCAAGTTGAAAGTCAACTTGACGCCATTCATAGCCCTACGGCTCAACTCAAATCAGGCGGATCAATCGTATTTGGCCAAACCGAGGCCTTAGTTGCCATTGATGTAAACTCAGGCCGATCGACAAAAGAACGCCATATTGAAGAAACCGCGCTAAAGACAAACTTGGAGGCTGCAGACGAAATAGCAAGGCAACTCAGACTGAGGGATTTGGCGGGCCTTGTTGTTATTGATTTCATCGATATGGATGAAAACAAAAACAATCACGCTGTTGAACGTCGACTAAAGGAAGCACTCAAGAGTGACCGGGCTAGAATTCAGGTCGGCCGTATAAGCCATTTTGGACTGCTTGAATTGTCTCGGCAGCGTCTGCGACCAAGCCTCATTGAGGCTAATTTTGAGGTTTGCAAATCTTGTGCTGGCACCGGAATGATTCGGTCAATTGAGTCCACCTCTATACAGACCCTGCGCGCAATTGAGGAAGAAGGGCTGAGGCATCGCACGTCAGAGTTAACTGTATCTGTTCATCCAAATGTCGCACTCTACATACTGAACTATAAGCGTTTAGGGCTTGAAGAAATTCAAAAACGCTACGAAATGAACGTTTACATCCTGGGTGACGATAGCCTTATTCCGCCCGACGTTAGAATGGAACGCGTCAAAGGCGAAACCCAAAAGCAGGCCGAACCGACAAAGCAGTTAGCAAAAGAAACTCCAACTGACTTACCTGAGTCCAACGACGAAAAAGAAGGCAGTGATCCGTCAAGCGAGGGTCCAAAGCGAAAACGTAGAAGAAGAAGAAAAAAACGCACAGAAGACGTTGAAACAGTCAGCACCAATCAGGATAGCGCCAACTCAGAAACAGATCTCGCAAGTGAGGATAAAAACTCATCTCAAGACAATGCGGGTCTTTCCGAGGGCAAGCATGAAGATGAGGAAGGCCAGACTAAGAGTCGCCGACGTGGCCGGCGTGGCGGTCGAAGAAGACGTAAAAAGACAGAAGACTCC
>CAYGSZ010000177.1:0-5399 GCA_964352705.1 uncultured Rhodobacterales bacterium | reverse complement strand
GCCGCACGCCGGTTTTGAGCTATAGCCTCAAAATTGAGCCTGAAGGCTATTTCATCAATTGGCAGCAAGACCCGTTTGGCAATTATCTGGCGCGTATCGTTTATCCTGATCCCGTGACCGAGTTTCATGTGGAAGTTGATCTGGTCGCCGATCTGGCCGTGTACGACCCGTTTGACTTCTTTCTGGAGCCAGCGGCTGACACCTATCCGTTCAAATACGAAGAAACCCTGCATGACGACCTTGAGCCCTACATGGACCTTGATAAACCCGGTCCGCTGTTCAAAAAGTGGTTGTCTAAGCTGGATATTCCTGACCCGTCTGATCAGAAGAAGACGATTGATTTTATTGTTGGTCTAAATCAGAAACTTCAGTCTGACATTGATTACGTCGTGCGCATGGAGCCGGGGGTGCAAACCCCAGAAGAAACGCTGGGGACTGGAAAAGGGTCCTGCCGTGATACGGGGTGGATGCTGGTTCAGGCCTTCCGTCATCTGGGCATAGCCAGCCGATTTGTCTCAGGCTACTTGATTCAACTCACGCCAGACGTCAAAGCCATCGACGGTCCAACGGGGACAGACGTTGATTTCACAGACCTGCATGCTTGGGCTGAGGTGTATCTGCCCGGGGCAGGGTGGATTGGCCTTGATCCCACGTCTGGGTTGCTGGCTGGTGAAGGCCATATTCCGCTGGCGTGTACGCCACGGCCTTCCAGCGCGGCGCCGATCAGTGGTGCGGTTGGGGAAGCCGACACCAAATTTGATTTTGCCATGTCGGTCACGCGCATACAGCAATCTGCGCGCGTCACGCTGCCGTATACGGAAGAGCAATGGCAGTCGATCAATGCTCTGGGCCATCAAATTGACGCAGACTTAAAGAAGAACGATGTCCGCCTGACTATTGGCGGTGAGCCAACCTTTGTGTCTCTTGAAGATCCGGATGCTGAGGAATGGAACACTGCAGCTGTCGGGCCGTCTAAGCGCGAGCTTGGCGCAAAACTGATTAAGCGATTGCGCGAGAAATTTGCCCCGAATGGCTTGCTGCATTACGGCCAGGGCAAATGGTATCCCGGCGAGCAACTGCCGCGTTGGGCCTTTGCGTTGTATTGGCGCGCGGATGGCAAGCCCATTTGGTCCAATGAAGCATTAGTTGCTGATGAAGTCGTAGACCACGAACCAACGGTAGACGATGCCAAGGCTTTTCTCACAGGCATCTCGGAACGCCTTGAAGTTGAGCCCGAGGCCATCATTCCGGCGTATGAAGACCCTTGGCATTTTATGGGTCAAGAGCGGAAGCTGCCCGAAAACCTCGACCCAAAAACCAACAAGCTTGATGACCCCCTGGCTCGTCAGCGTTTGGCTGACGTGTTCGAGCGTGGCTTAGAAACACCGCGTGGCTTCGTGCTGCCCATCCAGCGCTGGAACGCCAAGGGTGGCAAGCGCGCCTGGTACAGTGAGAAGTGGTCGACCCGGACTAAGAGTCTGTTTCTAATCCCCGGTGATTCCCCGGTGGGTTATCGTCTGCCTTTGCCGTCTTTGGAGCACATTGAGCCAAGCGAATACCCTTATGTGATTCCGGCTGATCCTTTTGCAGAACGCGGTGAATTGACTGATCCCGATGAACGCAGCCAGAGGTTTCTGCGTGGCAAGACGGGTGAAGCCGAGGCGCCAGGCGAGCGTCAGGTCCTAACCAGTCAGGTTGGCAAAGCGGGCAGTAATCGTTTCGTACGCGCTGCCATGACCATAGAGCCGCGCGATGGTCGCCTCACCATCTTTATGCCGCCAGTGGAATCTCTGGATGACTATCTTGATCTGGTTGCGGCGGTGGAAGACTGCTCAGCCGAGATGAAGGTACCGTTTCATCTGGCCGGGTATACGCCGCCTAAAGATCCCCGGTTGAATGAAATCAAAGTGACGCCAGATCCGGGCGTTCTTGAGGTTAATATTCAGCCTGCGTCCAGTTGGGACGAAATGGTGGAAATCACCTCCACAATTTACGATGAAGCGCGTCAGCTTAAGCTGGGCACAGAAAAGTTCATGCTTGATGGTCGCCATACGGGGACGGGGGGCGGCAACCACTTTGTTTTGGGCGGTGCTGAGCCGGCGGCGAGTCCGTTCCTGCGGCGACCTGACCTGCTTCAGAGTCTGGTGACGTATTGGCAGCATCATCCTGCATTGTCGTATCTGTTCTCGGGCTTGTTCATCGGCCCCACCAGCCAGGCGCCGCGCATCGATGAAGCACGCAATGACTCCCTTTACGAAATGGAACTTGCGTTTACCCAGGTGCCACGACCCGGCGGTGATAAACCTATTGCGCCCTGGATTGTCGACCGCATTTTTCGCAATCTTTTGATTGACGTGTCCGGCAATACTCATCGCTCAGAGATTTGTATCGATAAGCTGTATTCTCCGGACGGTCCGACTGGTCGCCTTGGCCTGGTCGAATTTCGCGCGTTTGAAATGCCGCCCCATGAGCGCATGAGCTTGGCTCAGCAACTCTTGCTTCTTGGTCTCATCTCGCGTTTCTGGTCTAAGCCCTACGAAGGCAAACTGGTGCGCTGGGGGACTCAACTCGCGGATAAGTTCATGTTGCCTTATTACGTCTGGCAGGATTTCAAAGACGTGATTGAAGATATGGAACTGGCCGGATATCCGTTTGATTTGGCTTGGTTTGAGGCGCACTTTGAGTTTCGTTTCCCGCGCTATGGATCAATTCAACATGAAGGCCTTGAGCTTGAAATACGCCAAGCCTTGGAGCCATGGCATGTGATGGGCGAAGAGGGTGCGCCCGGAGGAACCGTCCGTTATGTGGACTCCTCGGTCGAGCGCCTCCAGGTCAAGCTGAACGGCGCAACGGACTCCCGGTATGTTGTGGGCTGCAACGGCAAACGTGTCCCGCTCGCGCCGACCGGAAAGAACGGTGAAAGTGTGGGTGGTATTCGCTTTCGGGCTTGGCATCCGTCTTCCAGCCTGCACCCGACCATCGGGGTTGATGCGCCGTTGACCATCGATATTTATGATACCTGGACGGGCCGCGCAGTTGCCGGTTGTACTTATCATGTGGCACATCCCGGCGGGCGCAACTTCGAGCATTTCCCAGTCAATTCCTATGAAGCGGAAAGTCGTCGTTTGTCGCGCTTTGAGCAGCACGGCCATTCTCCTGGACCCTCGGCACCGCCGGAAGATATTTCTCGACCAGAATTTCCCTGCACCTTGGACTTAAGGTGGTCTAAAGCATTATAATGCGGCTCTTAAATCTGCAGCTTTAACAATCTCGTTTAGGTCGATGAGCGAACTTCAAAACTCCACCAATGGCGGCGGACCGTTTCCCGAAAGCCAAGACATTCTCAATGCTTATACAACGGCATCTACTGTCTATGATGAATTGCGTGCGCCTGATGGTAAAGTGCGCTCGCATTGGCAGTCTCTGGTTAGGCAGGTTGAGGGCTTTGCCGTCCAAGACCGTGTCGCGGTCCATGATATTGCAGCTCGAAAGCTGTCGGAGAATGGGGTCACGTTTGCCAGCCCCGATAGTGCAGACGGAAGCCATACCCCCTGGCGTTTGGATTTGCTGCCGCTCCTGATTTCGCAAGAGGAATGGAACTTTCTTGAGCGCGGCATAGAGCAGCGCGCAATTCTGCTCAATAGCATCTTGAGAGATCTTTATGGTGAGCAGAAATTATTGCTCAATGGGCAATTGCCGTCAGCTTTAGTATTTGGCAACCCTCAATTTTTAAGGCCATGCCACGGATTGTCGGTTGCAGAAAACGCGCATCTACATCTTATTGCCTTTGATTTGGCGCGTTCCCCCGATGGCAAGTGGTGGGTCTTAAACGACCGTACGCAAGCTCCGACCGGTTTAGGGTTTGCGCTCGAAAACAGATTAATCACCTCGCACAGCATGCCGGAAATGTTTGGATCACATCATGTCCGGCGCCTGGCGTCATTTTTCCACGAGTTCAGTGAGAATTTAATACGACTGACCAACAAGGATCAGCCGGTAATTGGTGTGCTTTCCTCTGGTCCAACAATGGAGACCTATTTCGAGCATTCCTATCTGGCAAGATATCTTGGATATACGGTTGTTGAAGGTCCTGATCTGACTGTGCGAGATGATCGCGTTTACCTGAAAACCGTTGAAGGCCTTAAGCAGGTTGACTTGCTACTTCGTAGAATAGACTCTGAGTATTGCGATCCCATTGAGCTACGCACAGACTCTTCAATAGGTGTCCCGAGTTTGGTGAAGGCTGCTAGGTCAGGTAACGTTGTCATCAGCAACGCTTTGGGAAGCGGTCTCCTAGAAAATGATGGTTTGAATAGCTTCATGCCTGCGTTATGTCGGCATGTGCTGGGTGAGTCTGTATTGTTGCCTGATGTGGCAACCTGGTGGTGCGGCCAGCCTAAGGAACGCGACTACGTGCTGGATCGCTTAGACAAACTGGTGATTCGCAACGCCTTTAAACCAACATCAATTTTGAATCCGTCAGAAAACAGCTACTTCGGCCCGTCGATGTCGTCCAAAGAGAAAGACGATCTGCGTCAGCAAATCATGAAGCACGGCCATAATTATGTGGGACAAGAAGTGGTGTCCTTGTCTACGGCTCCAGCTTGGACTGATGCGCACACAATTAAGCCGGCACCTTTAACGTTGCGTGTTTTTGCCGCGCGAACCCGGGATGGGTACAAGTTGATGCCAGGCGGATTGGCGCGCGTTTCTGATACCTCGCATGATAGCGCGCCAGCCATGCACCGGGGTGACTACAGTAAAGATACCTGGATCATCAGCGATAGTCCGGTCGATACGTTCAGCCTGTTGGATAAACAACGGGCTGAAAGCTCAGTTCAACGCAGTGGAAAAGATCTCCCGAGCCGCACAGCCGATAACTTGTTTTGGCTGGGTCGCTATGGTGAGCGTGCTGAAGGGGCTGTGCGGCTCTACAGAAGTCTGCTCAACCGTATGGCAGGAAATTTCGGGATGCTGGAAGAGCCTGATGTGCATCTCATGCTCATAAATCTATTGGTCAGTCAAAAACATCTTTCAAAAGAGCGCGCGAAAAAGGCGCTGGCCGCCGGTGTTGATAATATCGAGAAAGAGCTTTGGAAAATTCTATTCGATGCGGCCTCACCGGATGGACTGTCTTTAATCCTCTCTAACGTGCAACGCACGGCTAATATGGTTCGCGAGCGACTCTCCCTTGATACATGGCGCATTATCAAGCGTTTAAGTTCTCTGGTTCATCGTCCTACTTTCCGGCGCGGACGAGAGCTTTCTGATGCGCTTTCTATGCTGGATGACATGGTCCAGTATCTGTCCGCGTTTAATGGAATGGTGATGGAAAACATGACCCGCGGGTATGGCTGGCGTTTCCTGGATATGGGACGTCGGGCAGAGCGTGCCTATCG
>CAYGSZ010000176.1:0-5524 GCA_964352705.1 uncultured Rhodobacterales bacterium | reverse complement strand
CAAACACACGCTTGGAGCCTTCGTACATGGATGCACCGTTGGCCTGCACATACTCGGATAACCGATTGATAAAGGCCGTCAGCAGCCCCAGAAACGCATGGCGCCCATCGCTGAGGTTGTGCGGGCGTTCTGCACAGGCCGTGGCATAGCGGGAAATGGGTAAAGGCTCGGACGTGCGCAGGGTCACCAGCCGTGTTTTGGAAACCACGAACGTGAGATCGTCGATGAAGGGATAGAGTTCTTCATCGCGAGCGATTACTGCTGCGGTTAAAACCACGTAATCGCCATCTTGATAGGAGCGGTCGGCGGGGGCGAGGAGTTTGGTGTCTTCGCTGGTGGGCAAAGAGATGCCCAGCACCCCCTCGACCTGGGCTTTTTCCTGGGCTGTGGGGTTGCAGAGATCAATCCACAGGGCGTCCGCCACATGTTCTTGAGACGGGCCAGCGTCAGACGGGCCAGCGTCAGCAACCACAAGCCGGTCATCGTGTTTTTTATACAAGGTCATCATGGCGGTGTTTTCTCACTAAGACCCAAGTTATACCGCAAAAAAATCTCTAAGGCCCTAGAGGACGCTGTTGACCGCGGAACTTTACGATTGAGGTCGGGTTTCCGCCAGCGCCCAAATGCTGGCCAGGCCGATGACCGTTAAGACCATCATATAAACCGCCACGGGCCAGTATGCACCATCTGTCATCGCCAATAATGCGGTCGAGACAAAGGGTGCGATGCCGCCACCGAACACTTGCCCAACCTGATAGCCCAAAGAGGCTGCGGTGTAGCGTACGTTAGAGACAAACAACTCGGCAAAAAAGGCGGCGATGGGTCCGTACAAGGCCCCGAAGGCAAACAGACCGAGGCTCAGGGCTCCCCATATAATCAGGGGCTCGCCGGTGTTGATCATCCAGAACAGTGGAAACGCATAGAGCAGCATGAAAATACCGCCGCCAAACAACACCGGGCGTCGCCCGACCACATCGGACAGAGCGGCAAAGCCAACACAGGCAAAGATTTGCACGCCGGAGGCAATCAGCACGCCCGTGAGCATGACTTCACGCGGCACGCCCAAGGTCCCGGTGCCGTAGGACAACATGAACGAGATGATGATGTAGTAGGGTCCACTGACCAGCACGAACACGCCGGTGGCCAGCAGGATTTGCTTCCAATACTGGGAGACGGCGCGGATGACGGGGGCTTTCTCGACCGCGCTTTGTTCGCGGATTTTCTGGAACTCGGGCGTTTCGTCGATCTTCATGCGGATATAAAGGCCGACCAGCACGGGCAGAATGCTGAGGATGAAGGGAATGCGCCAACCCCAGACCAGGAACTGATCGCCACTGATGGCAATGCAGATACTGAGCACGGCGGTGGCGATGAGGAAGCCAAAGGGGACAGCCGCTTGCGGCAGACTACCCCAAAAGCCGCGACGGTTGGCAGGCGCATATTCCACCACCATCAAGATCGCACCGCCCCACTCGCCGCCATAAGCCAAGCCTTGAACGAAACGAAGCAGCGTTAGGAGGATGGGTGCCCAAATCCCAATCTGCGCATAGGTCGGCAAAAATCCGATGAGCATGGTGGCCACGCCCATGACCATAAGGGTGAGAACGAGCATCGGTTTACGACCAATCTTATCGCCGTAATGACCCGCAATAATGCCGCCGATGGGCCGCGCGATGAATCCCACAGTGAAGGTGGAATAGGCCAGCAAGGTGCCAATAACCGGATCATCGGTGACCGGAAAAAACAACTGCCCGAAGACCAACGCCGCCGCACTGGCATAGAGCAGGAAGTCGTAGCCTTCCAAAGCTGTTCCGATAAAGCTTGCGCCTGCGACCCGTTTCATATGGCTTCCCCCGCCCCTTGATAAGTGACGGGCGCAGTTCACCATATCCTGCAAGAATGAGCTAGGGCTGCGATGGCGGGAAAAAGCTGGAGGGTTAACCCAGCTCTTTTTTGTCGTCTGACAGAACTTTGATCTCGCGCTGAGGGAACGGAATTTCGATATCGTTTTCCTTCAACGCCATCCAAATCATCAGCAGCAGGTCTGCGCCCACCCGATTGGGGCCGTCATCAACCCCTTCCATCCAGAACTCCACAAGGATATTGATGCCGGAGTCCCCGAAGCTGGCAATTTCAGCGTCCGGGCGTTCTTCAACGGGAACATCATCGCCGCTCAGAACCCTTGGGTGACTGGCAACAACGTCCCGCAAAATATCAAACATTTTGGGAAGATCGGTTTTATACGCCACACTAAATTCAATGGGATAGCGTTGCTTCTGGTTGAAGTGGGTCCAGTTGGTGAAGGAGGTCGTAATGAAAGATTCATTCGGCACCATGATGTCTTTGCCATCATAGGTCTCAAGAATCGCAGACCGCATGCTGAGTTCGCGAATTGTACCACCCCGGCCATCTTCAAGTTGAATGTAGTCGCCAATGGTAATAGAGCGGTCCAGGAGAATGATAATGCCCGACACAAAATTTGCTGCAATTTGCTGAAGGCCGAAACCAAGACCGACCCCCAGTGCGCCACCAAACACCGCCAAGGCTGTCAGGTTAATTCCAACAACTTGCATCAACAGTAGGAAAATGATTGCAAAAAGCGAGATCTCGAACAACTTAGCGAGGACCTCGCGGGTGCCGATGTCTATTTTCGCATTGTTGCGAATAACGCGCTTGCCGGTGTCGTTGGACACCCGGCCCAACCAAAACAAAATAAACCCAAACAGCAATGTGCGGCTCAAGGCCAACGCAGAGATGCGAATATCGCCAGCGTGAAACGCCACGCCGTCTAAATACAAAACGACGTCATCCAACCACCCCACCACATAGAGGACGGCAAGCGGCACACCGATCCATGTGACAATAAGTTTTATGACCGAACTTGTGACAAACGTCGAAATGATTTGGTAGAGCAGAAATACGACCGCCCAACCTTGAGCAAGGCGGGGCACCCAGCCCTGTTGGACCACGTCTTCACTGATCTGAATGGCAACGCCAAGAAAAACGATATTAAAGATTGGGAAGACCAACTCGCCCGCCTTGTGAAGAGCCAGACGAATATCGTAGATAGAACCCTGCTCAGGCTCGTTCTTGAACGTACTTACGCGTGCCCGAATTGCCGTCGCAATGATGTAGGCCAACGCAATGGCAGCTAACGCGAAACTCACCTGCGCATAGAAGGTGACGCTAAATATCCAGCCAAGAAAGATATCCCAAGCTTGTTGCAGTCTGGCGCTTAAATCTTCCACCAAGTCATCCTATAAAATGTGATTCAGGTCAGACCTTCACGACCCAACAATTAGGGTAGGTCTGTTTGGGGTTTGGGAGCAAGCTTGATAAAACTTAAATTCATGTGTTTCACACAGGTAATTGATGTGTTTCACGCAGGTAATTCATGTGTTTCACACGACTAAATTCATCTGTTTCACAAAATCAGGCATTCATACTTAGGCCGAGGTGTTGTAATGACGGCCCCAGACCTAAACAACTTCAGGTACGCCCGTAAATGGACCACCTCGCGACCTTCGTAAACCGCTTAAACATGATTGATCTGGCAGCGTCAGCACTGCTGATCATCGTGTTATTGTTGATTCGCTTCTTGGTAAATGGCCTCATTAAGCGCAACACACGGGCCAGCAGTTCAGAACGGCGGCGCTGGCTATCAGCCGTAAAAAGCATCACTTTTTCGCTGGCCGGTTTTGGCCTGATTGTGATCTGGTCCAGCGCCCTTTCAACCTTCGCGTTATCTTTAACCGCCTTTGCGGTGGCCATCGTTATTGCAACAAAAGAGCTTATTCTGTGTTTTTCCGGTGCAGTGATCCGCACAAGCTTGAACGATGTTGACGTCGGCGACTGGATAGAAATTGACGGGGTTTGTGCGGAAGTAGCGCAAAACGCGCTTCTGACAACCACCCTGCTGGTGGTCGACCTTCATGGTGGGACTTACACTTACACCGGGCGCAAACTGATTTTGCCGAACAGCGTTTTTTTAACCAGCAAAATTTTTCATGTTCCAAAAGGCAATTTTATTGTTCACGAGTTTAAGGTCACTCTTGAAAGCAGCATAGCTTTGGGCACACGTATTGACGTTGCTGATGCCGCCTTAAAAGAGGCCTGCCTGCCCTTTGCCGACACACTCAAATCAGAAGTTGCAAAACTCAGCAGACGGATCGACGTCGATATTGAGGGCGACGGTGCCTCCGTTAAATTGACCACCAATGACATTGGCAAACCCGCGCTGGAGTTTAGCCTGCTCTGCCCTAAGGAGGACGCGTTAAGCATACAACAAACCGTGACTAAAAAAGTTTTGCTTGCTGGGATTACCGGGTCTGACGGTGGTAATACCGCACCTGCTGCTCAGGCGCAGGTTTAGCGCACGATGCCAATTTAGCGCACGATGGCAACTTAGCGCACGATGGCAACTGTACTTATCACCGGTGCAAACCGCGGCCTTGGGCTTGAATTTGTCCGCCAATATGGAAAAGACGGTTACACCGTTCTTGCGGTCTGCCGCACAGAGTCTGACACGGATGACCTTGAGGCGCTGGCCGGTGACTATGACATTACGCTAGAAATCGTCGATCTTTCGGACTTCGATGCCATTGATGAACTGGCGCATCGGCTGAAAGGCCAACCGATTGATATTCTGATTAACAACGCTGCCGTTTTTGGGCCACGGGCCAAAGCCGACGATGACCTTCGCCAAAGCTTTGGAACCATGGATTACGCCCTATGGTCAGATCTTCTGCGCGTCAACATGATGGCACCGTTTAAACTGGTTGAGAGTTTGATCGACAATATTACCGCCAGCACAGAACAAAAAATTGTGTCGATCTCGGCAACGCCAGGGTCCATTACAGAAACCGGCCCAGGCTTAAACGCCTACCGCACAACAAAAACCGGCCTCAACATGGCCATGGCAACACTGGCGCACGAGTTGAAGCCAAAGGGTGTTTCTGTCGCCCTGTTTTGTCCTGGCTGGGTTAAGACCAGAATGGGAACGGACGCCGCGCCCTTATCGGCAGACGTTAGTATTGCAGGGATGCGAGCGTTGATCGCAGATCTGACAGTAGAGAACACAGGTCAGTTCAGACGCTACAACGGTGACGTTATTCCGTGGTAACCGCATAAGAAAACCCCGCCCCGAATAACTTCAGGACGGGGCAGGTCTTTTATTGTTCTTGGTTCTATCGGTCGTCTTTAAAAGTTGTCTTTAGAAAATTTAGCCGGCTATTGCAGAGCCTCGCCAAGTTCAGCGCGGACCTTCTGACGTAGCACGTCAATCGCGACCCGCGAGCCTTTCATCTGGGTGTGCCAAAATGTCCATCCATTACAGGCCGGCGCGCCTTGAACAGCGGCGCCAACTTGGTGAATAGACCCTTTGTGCTCGGCGGAAATGAGGGTGCCATCCGCCCTTACTTTTGCGGCGTGACGCCCCGCAGAGTCTGTGAGAACGGTGCCGGGCGGTAAGAGTCCGCGCTCCACGACCGAGCCGAACGGTATGCGCGGTTGAGAGCGCTTGGAC
>CAYGSZ010000175.1:0-5528 GCA_964352705.1 uncultured Rhodobacterales bacterium | reverse complement strand
CGCATCACGATTTTGTTGATGTACATGGACGGCAGCATCTTGATCGCAGCCGCCTGCTGCGACGGCAACAGCGGGTCAAAATGAATCCAGCGGAGCGGTGGCAGCGGTGTGGAATTGATCACCCGTTTGGCGCGGAACACACTGCCATCTTCGCAGGTGACATCCACTCCGGTGGCATCTTGCTGAATAGCGGCAATGGCTTTGTTGAGGTGAACGTCGCCGGACAGCTTGGCGGCCATGGCTTCGGGCAGGGCCTGATTGCCGCCTTTGACTTTAAGCGCAACGTCGTCCAGGTCGGCTTGCAAATTGTCCCAGCCGACACGGAAGAACCAGGTGAGGATAGAGCAATCATGCGCCGAGGTGCCGCGCCCAATGTTGGTGTTGTAGTTAAGCTCAATGGTGGCATCGCTCCACCCTTGGTCTTTGAGGAACGCATAGACCGAGCGGTCGTAAGGTTTGGTGTGCGGCTCGGCCCAGGCCTCGAAACTCTTCAGCGGGGACTCTTTCTCAACGATAGATTCAAAAAACTGACGCCCGGGAAATGCTGACTTGGCCTCGTCGGGCATATGGTTCAGGGGATGTGCGGCCCAATCGGCGCGCGGTATGACGTTGCCACCCAGGGCGATCTCTGTTCGTGACAGGCCACGGCGTGGGGCGTGGTCGATCAGGCCCAGACCATGCTCGGCGGCCAGATTACGGACGCGACCATACCCACCGAGGATGGAATCCCCACCCGCTTCGGGCTGGCCCTCCACATGGCGAAAACTCTCAAGACGACCGCCAACGCGGTCGCGTCCTTCCAGCACAACAACCTTCACGCCTTCTGCCGCAAGCAACTGCGCTGCGTATAAGCCGGAGAGCCCGGCCCCGACGATAATGACATCGGCTGTGGTTTTGGCGCGGAGTGAGCGCGCAGGAATCGCCGCCGTAAGGGTTGCCGCCGCAGCGGACGTTTTGAGAAAGGTGCGTCTTGTGTGAGTCATAGGGTACTAAATCGCATCCAGCGCTTCAAAGGCTGCGCGCTCACCAGACTCCATAGCGCCCTCCATGCCCCGATTGGAGGTCGCTGTATGCTCGCCGCAGAAATGAATGCGATCTGCCGGGTCCAGAATGGCTTTTACATGGGTGGTCACCGTACCGGGGGACCAGACGGCCCAATCGCCCGCTGCAAAGGGATCGCTCTGCCAGGATTTGATGCCCACCGCTTCCAACAAGCCCTTGGAGGCCGGTCGGATGGCTTCGTAGTCAGCCACCACACGGGCCATCGCTTCGTCATCGCCGAAGGAGTCGAGGCGGTCGGCCAAGTGCCCCCGGCCCCAGGCCATCAGGCAGGTGATTTTGTTGGCATCGTCGCCTTCGCGCAGGGCACGGACTTCGCCGCAATCGGTGTCGGTCCACATGGCGGGGCTGAAACCGTCTTCTTCCCAGAACGGTTTTTTAGGCACCAGAATGACCTTGGTGATTTTCTGTACCGGTGTGGTGGCAATGGCTTGCGCCTTTAAGGCGGGCAACAACGGATCAAACTTGAGCCAGCGCATGGTTGGGATGGGCATCGAGCAGACAACGCGCTTGGCGCGATAAACACTGCCATCATTGCAATGGACCTCGGCATGAGAAGACTCGCTGCGAATACCAATGACTTCTTTATTGAGGTGGACCTCGCCCGGCAATGTGGCGGCCATGGCTTCGGGTATGCTTTGGTTGCCGCTGGGGGCTTTGAAGGCCACGCGCTCGATATCACCCTGCAACTTGAACCAGGCTTGGGTGAAGAACCACATCAACGAGGAAATGTCGTGGGCCGAGGTGCCGTACTGCGCATTGGTGTTGTAGTTGAGCTCGATGGCGGCGTCGCTCCAGCCCATGTCTTTAAAGACCTCGTAAATGGAGCGGTCGAATTTGGCGCTGTCGGCATCGAGCCAATCTTCAAAGGCTTCCAGCGGATTGACCTTGCCAATTTCTGACTGAAAAAACCCGCGCCCGGGAAAGCGCGATTTCGCGCCTTCGGGCATGACGTTCAACGGATGGGTGGGCCAGTCGGCTTGGGGGATCAGTTTGCCGCGCAAGGCGAGTTCGGTGCTGGTTGGATCTTTATGGGCTTCGGGAGAGAGATCGCGGCGCGACTGGTGATCGACCAGTTCAATGCCAACGCGGGCTGACACATCCTGCATGCGGCCATAGCCGCCAAGGATGGAATCGCCGCCCCACTCCGGGTTGCCTTCCACATTGCGCGCGCTGAACAAACGTCCGCCGACACGGTCCCGCCCTTCAATGACTTGAACAGAAGCACCAGTCTCGGCGATCAGCATCGCCGCATAGAGGCCAGATAGGCCCGCACCAATGACAATAACGTCGGGGTCTTTTTGGGCTTGAGCACTTTTGCTCGCCATCGCCAGGGCCGCAGCGGTTGCAGCCCCCGCTTTCAAAGCCGTTCTGCGCGTTGTGATCATAGCTGTGACTCCCTAATTTACATCTTCGCATCGTGCCGCGCTTAACACTGCCACGCTACGCCGACCGGCGCCATAATCACTGGGCGATTACGAGCAGACCGTTGGAAGGGCGTGCAACACAGCACCAAAATGGCTGGGTAAACGGACGTTCCCCGCTTATGGTGCGGGATGACGTTTGCGGGGGACCGAAGTGAATACAGTGGTATCAGCGGCAGAAACCGGCGAGTTTAAGCGCGGCTGGCATATCATTGTGGTTGCAGCGCTGGGCATTGGCTGTGGTCTCTCGGCCATGCCATTTTTCACCTTCGGACTGTTTATCGGGCCAATCGAAGCCGAGTACGGCTGGAGCCGTGGCGAGATTCAAAGAGTCCTGTTTTTCTTTACCCTGACATCCATGTTCACCCTACCAGTGATGGGAGTGATCCTCGATCGCTTTGGGCCGCGTCGCGTTGCCATCGCGTCACAGATTATTTTTGCGCTCACGTTCAGCAGCTTGGCGTTGGTGCCGAACAACCTGTTTATTTTTTATGCCATGTGGGTGGCCTGTGCGTTTTTGTCCATTGGCTCGACGGCGATTACATATTCCTACGTTATTAACTCTTGGTTCGATAAACGTCGGGGCATTGCATTGGGGCTCACGTTATCCGGCACCGGCTTTGCCGCAGCCCTCGCGCCCTCTTACGCAAACTGGCTGATTGAAACCTTCGGCTGGCGTGCCGGATATCCAGGCATGGCCGCTGTCACCTTATGTGTATCCGTACCTCTGCTGGTGCTGTTTCTACGCAACCGGCCTGCAAGCCCAATAGCACCGGAATCAGAACCATCACCCTCAGCAGTTGTTGATGCGCCGGGCATGACCTTACGTGAGGCCGTCACCTCTCGGCGGTTTTGGATTATCGGCATTGGCATGTTTGGGGTTTCGGTAGGCACGGGCGGTGTGGTGCCGAGCCTGGTGCCGTTGTTGGGCGACAGTGGATACACAGCCGAAGATGCTGCGCTGTATGCCGGATTGGTTGGCCTGATGGTCATCACCGGACGGGTTTTAGTGGGCGTGTTGTTGGATTATTTTTGGGCGCCACTGGTGGCCGTGATCTTTTTTGTTCCGAGCGCCTTGGCCTGCGTGATGCTCACCCAGAACGATATTAGCCCGGTCATGGTCATTATTTCGGTGATGCTGATCGGCCTGGTGGCTGGGGCCGAGTTCGATATTATTGCGTACTTCGTCAGCCGGTATTTCGGCATGAAAAATTATGGATCCATTTATAGCTGGGTGTGCGTGGTGTTCATTTCAGGCACGGCCATTGCGCCTGCCCTGTATGGCACGGCCTACGACATTTATGGCAGTTATGATATTGCGTTGATAGGCACAGGCATGCTGATTGTGATCACCGCACTGCCGCTGCTGTTATTGGGCGCTGCCCCGAGCGCATACCGTCATGCAGACGCCTGACATTTAAGGACCCTGAGCCCGCATGTTTCCCTCTCTTCCCCTTGACCGCTGCCATAATATCGACAGCTTGCGCACCAAAGCCAAGCGCCGCTTACCCGCGCCGATTTTTCATTATCTGGATGGCGGGGCGGATGATGAAGTGACGCTCAGGCGCAACACAGACGCCTTTGACGACTATGAACTGGTGCCAAACCTGCTCAGAGACATTACAGGTCTAGACACCAAGACCTCGGCCCTGGGAGTGGAGTTGGACTGGCCGGTGTTTCTTGCGCCCACGGGCATGTCGAAACTGTTTCATCATAGCGGTGAGCTTGCGGTCGCCCGCGCCGCCCACAAGGCCGGAACGCTGTACAGCTTGTCGACCTTGGCCACGACCAGCATTGAAGATGTGGCGGCTGCGACAGACGGCCCGAAGATGTTCCAGGTCTATGCATTCAAAGACCGAGGCCTGACCAAAGAGTTTATCGACCGCTGCAAGGCGGCGAAGTATGACGCGCTATGTTTGACCATAGATGTGCCGGTGCCAGGCAACCGTGAGCGCGACAAAGTGACCGGCATGACCATGCCGCCAAAGTTTTCGCTGTCGAGCCTGCTCAGTTTTGCCTTGCATCCAGAGTGGAGCTTGAACGCCCTGCGTGATCCAAGTTTTGATCTGGCCAACGTATCGCAACGGGCTGACCTGAGCATTGCCGAAGATCAGGTTTCACCCATTCAATATCTGACCAGTCAGATTGATAGCAGTGTGACCTGGAAAGATGCCGAATGGATGGCGCAGGAATGGGGCGGACGTTTTCTGATCAAAGGGGTGCACTCAGCTCACGACGCCCTGAAAGCAAAAGACATTGGCGCGCATGGGGTGATGGTTTCCAACCATGGCGGACGGCAGTTGGATGGCGTGCCGGCGTGCATTGATGCCCTGCCTCCAATTGTTGAGGCCGTTGGTGGAAAGCTAGAGGTTATTTTGGATGGTGGCATCCGGCGCGGCACCCACGTGATTAAGGCGCTGGCATTGGGCGCAACGGCCTGCTCTATCGGACGTGGATATTTGTATGGCCTGGGCGCGGGTGGTCAGGCGGGCGTGGAAAAAGCCCTGAGCCTGTTGCGGGCTGAAGTGGAACGCGGCATGGCGCTACTGGGCGTGACCAAGATCAGCGAAATTACGGAAGATGTGTTGCGACGGCGGCACTCTCGATCGCTTTAAAGTCCAACACAAATTGAACGAAAAAGCGGCTTTAGTCGCCCTTACTTTGCGCATCACCAAAACGGCGTTGGTCTTTCGGCAGAACCTGAAAATCATCTTGGGTAAAAATTTTATCGTGCCAAATCAGACGCGGCATACCGACGACGTAAACCTCAGAATCATAGCCATGAAAAATCCGACCATCAGCCATAGGCTGGTGCAGAGTATTGATATGATTATCTGTAATACCAAACTTCCCGAAATATTCAGCCTTAACAAACATAGCATTGGTTGATGTCGTGCAAACCAGTTCATACCCCTTCTCTTTGCCCAACAGGATTAAGGCATGCAGGGAACACCCCTGATTCACAGACTGGGACTTAGCCTGCACAAAAATGATGTCATTTGGGACAGACGGATTAAATTCGATCACAACAATTTCAGGGTGAAA
>CAYGSZ010000174.1:0-5529 GCA_964352705.1 uncultured Rhodobacterales bacterium | reverse complement strand
CCCTTGGCGCTGCGCTCGGTCAGGGCCGCACTCTGGATGAGGTTCTGGGCGAGCGCCGTGCCGTCACCGAGGGCGTGTATACCGCTGAAGCTGTGGTATCCCTCGCTCAATCCAAAGGCGTTGATATGCCGATCTGTCGTGCCATGGATCAAATTCTCAATCGCGGTGTTGCCGTGGATGCGGCCATTGCGGAGCTGCTTGACCGGCCCATTAAAGAAGAGTTGGACTTTGGGTAGGCCTTAGAAGCCAAATCAAAATAGTTCGACCCATCGTGCCTGACTGGTCAGCACCCGTGCATTTGCGCTATGACCTTAGAGTTATTTTCCGGCTGGCCCGGACGTGCGAATGAGGACTCCCCTGTGGTGCCGACACCGACCCTTTATCCTGTAATTCTCTCTGGTGGTGCCGGATCACGTTTGTGGCCCCTGTCCCGCGATCAGTTTCCGAAGCAGCTACAGGCCTTAACCGGCGCTCATACCCTTATCCAAGAGACGGCGCTTCGTTTGGGGCCAAAAACCACTCCTAAAGTCGAAGCGCCAATAATCGTCTGCAACGATGCGCATCGTTTTATTGTCGCCGAGCAGTTACGTGCTGTTGGTGTTGAACCCAAAGCCATCATTATCGAGCCGGAGGGTCGCAACACGGCACCCGCAGTTGCTGTTGCAGCGCAGGTGGTGGCCGATGACCCAAACGCGCTTCTGCTGGTTATGCCGTCTGATCACCTGATCCGCAATCCCGATGCCTTTCGCGCGGCGGTCGCAACAGCCGTGCCTCTAGGTCAAGACGGAAAGTTGGTTACTTTTGGTATTACACCAACTGAACCTTCCACGGCCTACGGATACATCAAACAAGGGCCGTCGCTTCAGGGCGGTGCATTCGATGTCGCCGCTTTTGTTGAGAAGCCGGACACTAAAACGGCTGAAGGTTTTCTTAAATCAGGAGATTACTCTTGGAATGGCGGCATTTTTCTGTTTTCGGCAGCCGCTTTTTTAGAGGAACTCAACAGGTTCGAGCCCGACATTGCCCCTCGCTGTCAGGCGGCGCTCGACAAAGGCTCCAACGATCTCTTTTTCTTCCGCCTTGACCCGCAGTCATTTGCGACGGTGCCGAGCCAGTCGTTAGACTATGGCGTGATGGAGCGCACGGATAAAGCGGTTGTGGTGCCTGTCGATATGGGCTGGTCAGATGTTGGCTCGTGGTCGGCTCTGCATGACCAGAGCGATCAAGATGCACATGGCAACACCTTACTAGGCGATGTTGTCTCTATTGACAGCACAAACACCTATGTTCGATCCGAACGTCAGACCACAGCCGTCGTGGGGTTAGATGGCGTTATTGTGGTTGTGACAGATGATGCGGTTCTGGTTGCTGATCGTCAGCACGATCAAAAAGTAAAAGACGTGGTTGCGCACCTCAAAGCCTCGGGGAATGACGTGGCCATAGCGCATGCCAAAACCTATCGCCCCTGGGGATGGTTTCAGACCGTCGATGAAGGCGAGCGCTTTAAGGTTAAACGCATCGGTGTGAAACCTGGTGCCAAGCTGTCGCTGCAAAAACATTGGCATCGGTCAGAGCATTGGGTGGTTGTTAAAGGCGCAGCCCTGGTGACCAATGGTGAAATTCAAAGCCTGCTTAGTGAAAATGAATCAACCTATATTCCGGCGGGCACCACGCATCGGTTGGAGAATCCCGGCAAAGTTGACCTTGAAATGATTGAGGTTCAGTCCGGCGAGTATGTCGGCGAGGACGACATCGTGCGCATGGAGGATGATTATGGCCGCAATAACTAGGGCCGAAATAACGAACGCTCTTTCAATGCGCCTGAAGGGTTTTGCTTTTCTATTTGGCCTGTTGCTGATCACTCCGGCACAGAGCGAAGAGGATGCCATGCCTGACTTTGAACCCGCCCAGTCCACACTCAAGCCGTTCGCGCCCGGTGATGTGTTTGTCGGCGCCACTGTTTTAAATAATCCAGATGATGATCATGCGGGCCGCGGTCGCATTCTGCAGTTTGATGCAGACCTTAATCTCAAGGGTGTTTTATGGACGGAGGGCACAACCCATTTGGTCGGCGGTTTGAATGTTGGGCCGGATGACACCTTATGGGCTTTTGACACCTTTGCCTGGAAGGTTGTTCGGATCAGACCGGATGGCACGGCTTTGCCAACTAAAAACTTTGCCAACCGGCCATTTGGCTCGGTGCAGTTTTTAGAAAATGGCCAATTCGCTCTGATCGAATATCTTAAAGGCGCGGCACAGCCCGAGAATCTGACCACCCGCTATCCCTATTTACCGGATGATACTCACAACGTTGGTCAGGGTAAAATCTATATTTACGATTCTTCAGAAACACTGATCCGCACACTGGAGCCAGACGTGCATGGCGGCATGAGCGGCAGCATGGGGTTAACGCATACGGCGCTTGCGCCTGACGGCAAAACGCTTGTTTACACCTCTGAAACCGGCCCGCGGGTGATGCGCGTTAATTTGGAGTCCGGCGCTCAGTTGCCTGATGTGTTGACGCTGCCCGCTGGGGCAGGCGCTGGTCCACCGCCGATGGTGTTTGATGTTAAAAGCATGGGGGATAACTTCATTCTTCCTCTCGGCACTAAGTTGTCTGTGCTGTCTCAAACCGGCGAGACACTTAAAGAAGTGCCACTTGATGGTTTTGGTTGGGCCTTGGCTGCACCGGGTCATGATCAAACTTATGCCTATGCGGCCAATTGGTTCTCCGGCGATGTTGTTAAGGTTTCTCTCGAGACAGGAGAGGTGCTTGCCCGCGTGTCCCTGCCACCCAACACATTATCTGGCCTGATCCAGTATCACGGCAGATCGAAATTTAGTTTGAATAGGAATACGTTATGTTGATTGCCATTATGTGTCTCGACAAGCCTAACCATCTTGACCTGCGTATGGCCACACGGCCCGCACATCTTAAGTGGTTGAAAGCCAACCTACCCGATGGTGTCTATGTTGGTCCGCTGCTCAGTGATGACGGTGAAACCTTCAAAGGCAGTTTGTATATTTTGGATTTTGAGTCCGTTGCTGCCGCGCGGGCATGGATTGCGGATGAGCCCTACTACAAAGCTGATCTTTTCGAATCCGTGACCATGCGTCCGAGCAAAAATATCTTACCGCTCGGCTAAAGCTCAAAAATGCTTCCCGATCCAGATGAATTGGCTGGCCGAGTCCTGTGTCAGGTCAGCGACCTTGCTGCTACAAATGCAAAAGATGTCACCCTGAAAAATGATGACGAGCAGTACGCCATCATGGTCGTGCAGTGGGAAGGGGTCGTGCGGGCGTTTGTAAACTCCTGTCCACACGCGCGTGTTCCGTTGAACTTGTTTGGCGACACATTTTTTGATCGCACGGGCAAGTATCTCCTCTGCACCACCCATGGCGCACATTTCAGGCCGACGGATGGCTACTGCACGCGTGGGCCGTGCCGTGGAAAAAGCCTAAGGTCTTTTCCTGTTGCCGTCGAAAAGGGCGCTGTCGTCGTTATTCCTGGTGACGAACGTCGATCATAAATGTTTGATGCTTTGACGTAGTGACTTAGGCGAAAGCACTCCTTTAGTATTCTCGCTCACAAATTACAAAAACGCCGGAGACCCTCATGACAGAACCCACCGTTATTCTTGTACCTGAAGATTGGACGAAATCGTCTTTGGTCACCGCAGACCGCTACACCGAGATGTACACGCAATCTGTTGAAGACCCCGAGGGGTTCTGGCGCGAGCACGGAAAAATCATTGATTGGATTACGCCCTACAAAACCGTGAAGTCGACGACGTATGGTAAGGATGATGTCTCTATCAAGTGGTTTGAAGACGGCTCTCTCAACGCCAGTTACAATTGCTTAGACCGCCATCTCGATAAGCTTGCTGACCAGCCGGCGATCATCTGGGAGGGTGACGACCCTACTGAGCATAAGCATGTGACCTATCGCCAACTCTACGAACAGGTCTGCAAACTTGGCAACGGCTTGCGCATGCTCGGTGTTAAAAAAGGCGACCGCGTTTGCATTTATATGCCCATGATCGTCGAGGCTACAGTCGCCATGCTGGCCTGTGCGCGCATCGGCGCGGTTCATTCGGTTGTGTTTGGCGGCTTTGCCCCTCAATCCTTGGCGGGGCGTATCAATGATTGCGGGGCCTCAGTGGTTATCACCGCCGACGAGGGTGTGCGCGGTGGAAAAAAAGTTCCTCTTAAAGCCAATGTTGATAAGGCTCTGGAGTCCTGCGACACGGTCAAACATGTGATCGTGGTTGAGCGCACGGGCGTTGGCGTGCCTATGAATAAAACGCGCGACAACTGGTATCACGTTCTTACCGAAGAGCAGGGTAGCTGGTGTGAACCCGAGGAGATGAAGGCAGAGGATCCGCTGTTCATTCTCTATACCTCCGGTTCTACAGGTAAACCAAAGGGTGTGTTGCACACCACCGGCGGCTACATGGTGTACGCCGCGATGACCCATAAGTATGTTTTCGATTATGACGGACGACAGGTTTATTGGTGTACCGCCGACGTCGGTTGGATCACTGGCCACACCTATATCGTTTACGGTCCCCTGGCCAATGGGGCCATCACCTTGATGTTTGAAGGCGTGCCTAATTACCCTAATGCTGGTCGCTTCTGGGACGTTGTTGATAAGCACGGCGTCAATACGTTCTATACCGCCCCAACGGCGTTGCGCGCACTGATGCGTGAAGGCGACGCGCCTGTGAAACAAGCCTCCCGCACCACATTGCGTTTACTCGGCTCGGTCGGTGAACCCATCAACCCAGAGGCGTGGCTGTGGTATCACCGCGTTGTTGGTGATGGTCGGTGTCCCATCGTGGATACCTGGTGGCAGACTGAAACCGGCGGCATTTTAATCTCGCCCCTGCCCGGGGCTATGGCTCTAAAACCCGGCTCCGCAGGCCGTCCCTTCTTTGGGGTTCAGCCCTGTCTGGTGGACGCTGCAGGTACGGAAATTGAAGGCGCGGGCGAAGGATACCTGTGCCTCAAAGACTCCTGGCCCGGTCAAATGCGCACCCTTTACGGTGACCACCAAAGGTTCATTGACACCTATTTCAGCCAATATCCTGGTAAATATTTTACCGGTGACGGCTGTAAGCGCGATGCGGATGGGTATTATTGGATCACCGGTCGCGTCGATGATGTTCTCAATGTGTCCGGTCATCGCATGGGCACGGCTGAAATCGAAAGCGCGCTGGTCGCCCACAAATCCGTTGCGGAAGCCGCCGTGGTCGGCTTCCCCCATGACGTGAAGGGCCAGGGCATTTATGCCTATGTCACGCTGATGGAAGGCATTGAACCGTCAACCGCTTTGCATGACGAACTCATTCAATGGGTTCGTAACGATATCGGGGCCATCGCCAAGCCGGATCATCTGCAATGGGCACCGGGTCTGCCCAAAACCCGTTCCGGTAAAATCATGCGGCGCATCTTGCGCAAAATTGCCGAGAACGAAGTGGATGCATTGGGCGACATCTCAACCCTGGCCGATCCCAGCGTGGTTGATGA
>CAYGSZ010000173.1:4121-5533 GCA_964352705.1 uncultured Rhodobacterales bacterium | reverse complement strand
AGATTGCGGTTATAAAGGTCTTCCTCGAAATCAAAGATATGGACCTCAAGCAGGACATCAGATTTGTTGAATGTGGGACGTCGGCCAAAGTTGGCGACCGCATCGTACCAAATCGTCTCGCCCCCGCGATCAATACCGGCCCGCACCGCATACACGCCCTCGCGGGGATGATGGTGTTCCCCGAGCGGCACATTGGCCGTGGGAAAGCCGAGTTGACGACCGCGCTTATCGCCATGTTGAACGCGACCAGCGATTTCCCAATAGCGGCCGAGCAAACGCGCGGCCTGCTGGCACGCCCCTTCAGAAAGGAACTCCCGAATGGCCGTTGAGGACACTTGGGCCGTGGCATCGATGCGAAATTCTTCAACCGCCGTCACCCCAAAGCCAGCCTGCTGGCCGCGCTGTTTCAGGAAGTCGGCGTTGCCACCACGCTTGGTGCCAAAGACATAATCGTATCCAATAACCACATGAGAGACGTTCAGGCCTTTGATGAGGAACGTATCGACGAACTCTTCAGCGGTATGGCTGGAGAACGCGGCGTCGAATCGCTGCGTGTAAAGATAGTCAACGCCCATAATGCGCATCTGGCGACATTTGGCCCGGAACGCACTGAGGCGGAAAGACGCCTGATGAGGCTGGAAGAAGGCACGCGGATGGGGTTCGAAGGTCATCACCGCCGAGGCCACGCCCTTGTCATTCGCAATCGACAACGCGGTCTTGATCACGGCCTGGTGACCGCGATGAAGGCCATCAAAGTTACCGAGCGCGACCACGCCCCCCTTTAGGGCGGCAGGCGCATCACGGATATATCTGATCAGGCGCATGGCGAAGGTACGCGTGCTGGGTGCGGAAGCCTTACTTTTATGACTTGGTGGGAACCATCAGCGTGGCTTCGCCAGACAACACGGGTTTGTCATTGACTGTGCACACCGTGGAAAACGTCACGAACTTCTTCTCCGCGACCTTGCCGGTGACGGTAACGGTGGCAGTGACCGTGTCCCCGATTTTGACCGGTGCCTTAAACTTCAAAGACTGATTGACGTAAATCGAGCCTGGCCCAGGAAGTTTGGTGCCAAAAACAGCCGAAATATAGCCAGCGGTCAGCATACCGTGGGCGATGCGCTCTTTAAACATCGTGGCCGCCGCATAGTCCGCATCCAGATGCACTGGATTGGTATCGCCCGAAATCTCGGCGTATTTAACAATATCTGCGTCGGTAACTGTTTTGGTGAACGCGGCGGACATGCCATCGTTCAAATCTTCAAAAAAGTATCCAGTGGTCGAGCCGTCCTGAGCCATGCGAGAATGCCTTTCGAAATGCGAATGAGACGTTATAAGGGTTAAGTGGATGATAGTGAGCGGCAAACAATCAGGTCGGCAAGACGTGGTCAAGAGAAACGAATTGCGGAGCG
>CAYGSZ010000173.1:0-4021 GCA_964352705.1 uncultured Rhodobacterales bacterium | reverse complement strand
CATCAGCGCTGATATTTTGTGCAAGGGCTTAACGTTCTTGGCGCTCATCTTCTGTCTCGCAGCCTGCACGGCGTCGGTCGGCGGATGGCGGCAATCCAGCAAAAACGAGGCTTCCACACGGGCCGACTACGCCCAATGCAGAAAGCAGGCCGAAGAAACAACATTGATCCTGCGCCGCGAAGAGCGACCCGGCTATGGCACGGAGTCTGCGGATCGGCCCGGTCCATTCAATCCGCGCGGCGACAACACCATGGCGATCAGTGAGCGATCGGACGCCACCAATTTACAGGACGCCCTGGTGGAAAGTTGCATGAGCCGCAAAGGCTACAGCCGCCCCGGAGACTAATCAGCGGCACTGAACCGTTCACGTCAGCTGGGGGATGTTCAACCTGACCTAGCTGAGCTAATACGCATTGCATGCGATGGAGTTCACAGAACTCCGGGGGCATGCGATGGAGTTCTGTGAACTCCGAGAGACACTTTCGCGGCTGCAAGGGGGAACAGACCATGGCTATACGCCGACAAGATGCGTTGGGATATCAAATCGGCCTGTTGAGCCGACTGTTTGATCGCACCTTGGAGTCGCAGATGACCGCTTACAAGGTGCTTCCTGGCCAGTTTCCGGCTCTGGTCATGCTGTATCAACAAGATGGCCTCACCCAAGCTGACCTGTGCAAGCGTATTAATGTCGAGCAACCCACCATGGCCAACACGCTCAACCGGATGGAACGGGACGGTCTGATTCGGCGGGAAGCGGACGCCTCAGACAAGCGGCGGGCCAGGATTTACCTGACAGACCGGGCTTTGGCGTTCAAAGATAACTTGATGGAAACCGCCCGTCAGGTGCCGACCCAAGCCTTGGCAGGGCTATCAGGGCCTGAGCAGGATATGGTTTTCCACTTGATTGGCAAAATGATTGAAAACCTCAAATCCTCTGAAAACGAGGGCTAAATCGGGCTAAGCCAAGCCTAAGCATCACTTTGATCGCTTAATTTAGTACCAGTTAAATTCAGTCTTTGCGCGGCTGGTAGTTGCTGCTCCAAAGTCCGCGTTTGGCGGCACGCGCGTCGGCCTCAAACTCCACAAACATGCTGGAAACCGCCTTATCCGCGCCAGCCCAGCCCATTTCAACCATAAACTGGTTAAGACTGCGCCCGACAACAAAGCAAATCGCCACCAGACGCCCCTTATTGTCGTTGGAATTGCCTCGGCACTCGACGTGTTGCCCCTGCACCGCCTGGAGTAAGGCTGCCGCAGATGCCAGCCCGCACCGCCAGACTTCATCCCCGCCGATCTGACAGTTCTGATCTAAAGGAGGGGCTTTGACGCCATAAAGCCTTACAACCGTGCCATCTATGCAGGTCCCAGCGTGACGTCGGCCATTAACTGAGATCACATTGCCATTTTCGACACAAACCGGGCCGGCCACATCGGCTTTGGCCTCCGGAATGACCCCGAGTCCCGCTATGAATAAGAAAAGGCCGAAGAAGACCCCGTACAGAACGCCCATCACGCCGGTCCTCACGCCAAAATAGCCTCGCTTCAAAAGTGGCCTAAAAGCGCCTAAAAAATTCTTACGCATGGCATATGGACCTGATCAATGTTCACAAGCTGGACGCACCCGTTCGTTTCACCTGTGAGTCACATGTTTGATCTGGGTATAAAAGCCCGTCTCCAAGGAACGTTGCAAGCGAATCGTCTTAAAACCATGCAGACCAACAGGCTCCAAACGACGCGATATTGCGTCTTGATTTGGTCTTAAAACTGCAAATTTCGTCCAACGATGTGAAATTAAAGCGATTCGCTTAGCGCATCACGAATAAATGGTTGATTCATATGCGGGCGGTGGTCCATGGATACTGTCGCGCTGATCACGAGGGGATTGTGGTCAGCTTTGTGCGAATCATAACGACCTCTCTACAAAGGGCGAGATTCGGTAAACACTGTTAGGGAAAAGGGGACCGCACACATGCGGAACGCTATCGAAAATTTATTGTCGGCCCATTACGGGGCTATTTTGGCCTCCAGCCTCGCGTTGGCACTGGTCTTATCACCACTTACTTTGTCAGATGCCCAGGCGCAGGCTCTGGACTCGAATATCAGGGAAGTTCAAACGGCGCAGGCCGAGGGTGTGACCGCGCAAGAGCGCATCAACACTCTTGATGACGAAACGGCTGATCTCGAATCCGAATACAAAGCTGTTCTGCAACAACTGGACACGCTTCGCGTTTACAACAAGCAACTCAGCGATCTGATTGACGCCCAGGACGCCGAAATTATTGTTGTGCAGCGTGACATTGACCGCGTGACGACAATTGACCGTGAAGTTGTGCCTTTGATGCTGCGCATGGTTGACGGCTTGGCCGACTTTGTTGAACTGGATGTCCCCTTCCTAATTGAAGAGCGCCGTAGCCGCGTTAAAAACCTGCAAGCCCTTATGCAGCGCGCCGATGCCAGCCCAGCTGAAAAATTCCGCCGGGTGCTTGAAGCCTATCAGATCGAAAATGAATACGGTCGGACCATTGAAGGCGTTCGCGGCACAGTTAATACAACTGATGGTCGTCAGTTGACGGTTGATTTCCTTCGCGTTGGCCGTGTGGCTTTGTTCTATAAAACATTAGACGATGCCGAGCTTGCCCGCTGGAACCAGAAAAATCGGACATGGGAAGCCATCGACACCAGCTTTATTTCCTCAGTGAAAAAAGCTCTGTCTGTCGCCCGTGAGCAGGCTGCGCCTGACCTCCTCATCTTGCCGATCGATGCTCCGGAGAATGCACAATGAACCGCTTCACCAAGACTTTAACAGCCGCCGTTGTTGTGGCCGCCGGATTGGCCACAACGGCTCCTCTCACATTTGCTCAAGACACCTCAGCCCCGGCGCAGTCCCTGCAAGAGTTGCTCGGTCGCGTTCAACAGGGCCGGACCACGGATAACCGAGCCAACGAAAACCGAATTCGTGAGTTTCAACAACAAAAAGCCAACCAACAACGCCTGCTGAATGAAGGCAAGGCGGCTGTGGTTCGCGAAGAAAACCGCAGTGAAGAACTCGAAGCCAAGTTCCAGGAAAACGAAATTCGTTTGGCTGAACTTGAAGCTGTTCTAGAAGAGCGCCTCGGGGCCTTCGGTGAACTGTTCGGTGTTGTGCGTCAGGTTGCCGGGGATACCCGCGGCCAACTGCGCCAATCCTTAATCAGTTCGCAATACCCAGATCGTGAAAACGCCATTGATGAATTGGCCCAAAGCACAGAACTGCCCCAAATGGAGCAGCTCGTAACGCTTTGGTCGACCTTAACGCAGGAAGCCATCGAACAGGGACGAGTGGTCCGCTACCAAGCCCCTGTGGTGACGGTGGACGGCAAAGAAGAAGTCGACACAGTGGTCCGGATCGGACCGTTTACAGCCCTCTCTGATGGCAAGTTCGTTGACTACCTTGGCGAAACACAACGCCTGACAGAACTGCCCCGTCAGCCCGGCTCAATGTTTGTCGGCGCTGGGGAAGACACCTACAATGCCCAATCCGGTGTTGTGACAGCGGCAGTTGACCCCTCACGTGGAGCACTGCTTGGTCTGTTGGTTCAGACACCGTCCTTGCAAGAGCGTATCGATCAAGGTGGTCTGGTTGGCTACGTGATCATCACGTTGTTGGTTTTGGGCATTGCCTTGGCACTGGTGCGTATTGTCAGCCTGTCCCTTACAGGAGCAAAGGTGAGCGCACAGAAGAAGAGCGCAACAGCCAACACCAACAACCCACTGGGCCGCATCATGCACACCTACGAGCAAAACCGTGGGATGGATGTGGAGAACCTGCAACTCAAGCTTGACGATGCCATTCTTAAGGAATTGCCAAGCCTGGAGCGCGGACTATCGACCATTAAGGTTCTGGCTGCCATCTCACCAATGCTTGGCTTGCTCGGGACTGTGACCGGGATGATCGAGACCTTCCAAGCGATTACCCTGTTCGGTACAGGTGACCCGAAGATGATGGCCGGTGGTATCTCTCAGGCGCTGATCACGACCGTGC
>CAYGSZ010000172.1:0-5582 GCA_964352705.1 uncultured Rhodobacterales bacterium | reverse complement strand
TCCTTCGTTCGACGGACTCTACCAAAAAATGGAGGAAGTTCAGGGTCTCAGGTCACTTTTTCTCAGTTAGACACGAATGAAAAAGCGTCATCAATATGGCTCAATGCCCCCTATGAATTGGGTTTAGCGTTCACACTACTAGGCTAACTGTCCAAATAGTGTCTACACAAAAAATTTTCCATGCGCGCTCGCGCTTCGCGGAGGAAGATATGTATCTACGCCCATCACGGCGGCCGCATAACAAACTGAAGCATTAAGACATTAGGTGCCATTTACCCTGTCTGGATCAGATATCAATATTGGCCACGGTCTTCCGGAACTTATATCCGGATGACGGGGTTCATCTTCGGGCACACCGGACCAATCTCGAATTCTATCGATTTCACGAAGCACACGCGCAGCTGAATCTTCAGAACCTCCATCCGTCGTCATCGCCAGGAGCTTTCTTCGCAAATCGGTCGCAGGAATAGGAACTACTTCAATGGCTCCATGCCAGTGGTCGGAACCAACATGCTCTGTCACAACTCCCTCAATTGCTTGCGATGTAATCAGTGAACGGCCAAGTCGTTTTTCCAGTTCTACTAGCAGGAGTAGTCCATCGGGGTCATTTGCTTCGGCCACCGCACTTGCAAGCAATACAGTTTCTGGTGACGTGCCAGTCTTCAAGATATCGTAAGCAAAGTCGCGAAGCTCCGGATGGGTCCTCAGTAAATCGGCAAGTTCTCTGGATAGGTGCCAACCATCACGCGCTTTAATCTTGCCTTCCATAATCAGTTCGAGATAGCGCCGCGCCGAAGGCAGCGTTCCACGTTTGAGAACGGCGTCTCGCCAAGTATGGTTAGAATAGAAAGCTGCGTCATTATCGGCGAGCGCAAAAAGTGCTTCCTCGATCTCCTGGACTTGCACGAATGCGGTAGCGCGTATCATTTCTTCTAGAAAATGCGGCTCCCGTTGCTCCGGCGGTAAGTGTGAGATCACACCAACCATTTGCACGGGGTGATCGGTAAACGGCAGTAGAAGGAGCCACACCTTCAACTGCCAGCCTTCATTCAGAATCCATGGATGCGATTTTGCATCTTCAATAACTTCAGAAATTCCACATTGCACGACTTTGAACGGGATTGTTTCCCCGGAGAGGATAAGATTTAAGACCAGCTTTGCACGGGCAGCTTGCGGCGCAATTGATAAAAGAGTCTCTATAACATCGCTCTTCTCACCATGTGGCATGCGTGCTGCCTGGATAGCAATTTTAACAGCGTGTTTCTTTTCCACCTCTCTTGCCGACTCAGAGAGAAGCGGCATAATCGCCTCGAAAATGGTCTCGGCCTCATTGCACGTCGGTTTTGGTTCCAGTACCCGCGCGGCACGCATTTCGTCCACCTGTGAAAAGTTCACGCTCCCCCAAAAGCGACGGTCGTCACTAGGCCCGTTCTCAAGGACCCATTGCACTTTGATTACGCGCGCTGCAGTTTCACCGAAATCCTCATCTAGCAAGTAGCTGTTCATTAACTCCGTTGTTTCTGGCGCCATAATCGCCGTGAACGCTTGCTGATAGATATTCGTATACAACATACGCGCTTCATTCGTTGCTCTTCCTTGCCAGTGTTCCGCCTCGGCCTGTTGGCGGAAGGCCCTATAGCGGTACAACTCGTCATCGAGCAACTGCTTAAGCATCGGTAAAAGAGAGACATTTGGAAAATGCCCTATCAGATTGGCTACCGCAGCCAACTGATTGCGCGTAGCATTATCGCCACTCGCAATCAGCCGCTCACCCCAACACACGACCATCTGTTCAACCGTCGCATATACTTCCTGCGGAAATGGGCGTGAGCGATCACCTTCCTGATCACTTCGACACAGCAAATCTGCAAGCTCGCGAATCTCTTCGTTATTGGCAGTTGAAGCACGTTCCTGGATAGCAGCTACAAGGCTCATGCCTGGCGTAAGTGCGATACGATCGCGAAGGGCATAGTAACGGTCGCTAAGGCTCTTTTCGGGCTTACCAAGCTTAGTCAACTTCGCATGCACGATTAGCTTAGCATCGATGAGTTTACCAACACTGACTGGGCCAAGGACTGACGCAGCAGCCTTAGCACAACTATCCATCCGCTCTTGTGAGGAAAGAACCATTTCCAAAAGCGCATCGTCTTCAGAGATGACACCTGATGCGGCTAGTAGATTGTCTGCACCATAAAACAGATTGCGACCTTCAAGCAGCCTATTGAGTAAACCGTGCTCAACTGCTTGACTGGATTGATTGTATGCGCGATGGATCAATCCGATCACTTCATCGCGACTATCTCTAATTTCCATGCTTGCAATGAGTTCAGCCAGGTCAGCGCTATGATCTTTACCATCACGTGCATACACGATGGCGCGCAATCGTTCATCATCAAAAATCTGGCTTTCTACACGCCGATGAGCTGCCAGAAGCCGTTCCTGCACCTTCTCGTCAACATTATCTTCAAGGTAGCCTTTCAGGAAAATTGTATCGAAGGTTTCGTCGCTCGCCGTACTCAAAACTTCGGCAACATGGCGGTCAGCGCGGCGAAACGCTAAGCCTACAACAACCTCTACTTTTAATCCCGGATCAAGATCACTCTTCGCTATTTGTGCAGCTAAATCCAGTCCATCTATTCCGCTGTTATGAGCAATCTCGGAAGCTATAGTCTTCCGCACGTCAATGGGAAGCGCGAGAATGTCCTTTGCGGCATCTTGACCGATCACAGATGGTCGGAAACGATATGCACTACGTAAGGCCCGAAGTCTTGTTTGTTCGTTTTCGTTGGCGATAAGTGGCCATATTAAGTCACGAAACTCGGGACGGCCCGACGTGATCATAAATCGTACTGCGCGATCAACTTTACCAATTTTGTGCCACCGCCGTACGAGATTCTGAATAGTCTTTGAAATCCGATCCCATACGTCGTCAGTCGCGTGAAATATCATTTCAGCTGACAAAAGAGGATCGACATCGAAGGCAGCAATGATAGCACTAGCGCAAGCTTTTTGCTGTTGTTCGTCGCTTCGCGCCATACGCTCCACGGCGAAAAGGATCGGTTCTTCCCACAGCTTCGCATCAAGTATTTGGGTCTTCAGTACTTGTAGCTCGGATTCAGCATCAACACTTCTGAGAATTATGCACTCGACATCCTTCGATGCATACCATTCCTGAAACTGCTGGTGCTGAAAGCGATAGGTAGTTGGTTTTTCGGTCCGCACCAGCAAATGGTGACTTACCAGAGCGCCAAGCACCTCACTCGGCTGCGGCTTGCTTGTGAGCAGACCATCTGAGACTAAGAGATGTTCCGACTGTGAGATAGAGCGACGAGCGTTTGCATCAGTTATCGATGTATTGGCATTGTGCGTCGCACTGACAGCCAAGCCACGTAAAAACTCGCCTTGCAAACCATCCGTAACTGAGTTTAGAGGGTCCGCATGATTAGGCTGTTGCTCATGTGCTTCAACAAAGCGGCGGAGTAGTTCTTCCTTGGTAAGTGGGAACGGCTGCCCGCCGGGCAGAGAGAGCAAAGTGGTTAGGTATAGGGGGGTCGTAATAAGCTCGCGAACACCGGGCGTTCGCCATGCCTGATCAATGAGACGTTCACCTTGCGACTGTCCAATCTCACGCGCAATGTCGATTTGCTGCTGTTCAGTAAGATCAAGAACAGTCAGTAGCTGACCGTCAAATGGTACATCGGAAATTTCCGTGCGAGTTGTGGCTATAAAGGTCGCCGCAGGTATTTCCGCACGAAGACTGTGAATTTCGGTGCGGGCCCTGCGACGCTCTTCGCGCCCTAGCTCGTTCCAGCTATCGAACATAAACACGACGCCAGGATCTTCTGCAACGGAGCGTAAATTAGCCTCCGTAAACTCAGCAAATGCTGGCCGACGTAAAATCTCTTCAATCAAAGTGAAGCGACCGGTCGACCAGTCTGAAAGTGATATTAAAAGCGGCGTGCCGTTCTTGGCGCTGACACAAGCTTCCGCTAGTTGAAACAAGGTAGACGTCTTACCTGTACCCGGCGGTGCGACTATAATAATGTCATCCAGATTACCCATCGTCCGCCCAAGCACACTAGCTAGTATGGGGTCCGCTTGGCCCTTCACTTCAAGCATCAAACTAACGTTGGTCTGTGGCCATTTGTCAGATCGCTTGAAAACCTCAAGGTCAGCCGCCGCCGCCTTTTGCAATTTTGCACCGATCTCACTGATCGTCGGTGGCATACTCGGTCCGAACGGTTTTTTCTGAACAATGCTGCGCCACATATCTTCAGCGTGTTTTCGCTTCCAGCTGTGTAAAACTTCCTCTGAGAACGCGGGGTCATCGGAATCGATAGTTTTCGCGCAGTCTTGGCAAAGCCATATGCCATTCTCATGAAACTTCCGCTGTTCGGAGGTCATGTCGGCACGATACCGCCGCGCACCGGGCCCCGAGGCTGCTGCGGATATATGAGCGGCCACACCAATATTTACTTCTTTTTCGCCATCGCTCGTTGGCGCAGATGTCAAACATCGGCAACTAGGATTGCTACAGTGATAGCGGGCCAGTTTTGCAAGACGATTCTTGGTCGCTTGAGAGAAGTCGTCTCTATTGCTGTTCTTCGCCATCAATCGAGTTGCTCTTGTGTAATCTTGCCAAGGGCTCGACGGTGGGCTTTATCGGAGTATCTACTTGGATAAGGATCAAACAACATGACAAAAAATATACCCCCGCGCTTTGCATCTTAACGCGGTAAGCGTTTAGTCACTATCATTTAGACTTGGAGTCTGTGACAGGTCAATCGCTACCTATTTGCGATCCATGATATTATATTTCACTAATATCTTCTATATAACAGCATGTTAACTATATAATACATAGGATTCCTAAACCCCCCGGTCCTAAGGCCACCACTAATCTCGGATTTTTTCTTGTATCTGTCTCATTTTTAACTCCACCTCTTTACTCGAGGCATACGGCCCCGGCATTCGCATGGTTTTGAAACCAGCATCTTTTAAAAGTTGTCCGGCACAATCTTCACCAGCTTTAAAAACCCAAACGATTGGCGGTTGATCCCCGATAGTCTGAAGTCGTTGCAATAGGTTTAATGAGCCTATGCGGAGATCTGATATTGAAATGCTATTTGCTCTTGCTGTTGGCAGACGAACGACATCCATGAACCCGTAACCTTGGGCAAATGCGTCTTCATCCTCTAATCCTGATCGCAATTCTTTAACAAAGCCAAATTGCTGCAAGCGGGACCAAAATCGCTTTCCTAACCGACCCTGGTAATAGTGGCCGGCTGCTACAGATACAGGTGAAGGATTTAATCCGACAAAGACGGCTCGCAGTCCAAGTTTGACCAACTCCCGAAGAGTTTCAACACGATTACCATCAATCTGAATGCATTCCGTAGCCATATCCGATCCTATAACACGAGATGATTTATTATTTTTTTAAACGGATGAGGGCATTTCTACTGCTTCCATAGTGCTTCCACGAAAATAAAAAGGCCTAGCTGAAACTAGCTAAGCCTTTGATATTATTGGTGGGCTGTACAGGGTTCGAACCTGTGACCCGCTGATTAAGAGTCAGCTGC
>CAYGSZ010000171.1:0-5592 GCA_964352705.1 uncultured Rhodobacterales bacterium | reverse complement strand
TTGACGTTATAGGACCAGTACTCAAGCGGTTTGACCGGCATATCGTCCCATTGGGCCGTATCGCCACGGTCGCGGTTGGGGTCGGTCGAAGCTGTGCGCGGCATGCCCGCCGAATTGATGAGAACGAGGCGCGTTACCTTTTCGGGATGTTGGGCGGCATACCGGAATCCAACACTGCCGCCGCTGGAGGTTGCGATCAGGTTAACGGTGTCGAGGTTCAGTTTTTCAACGAAGCCTTCCACAATCTCGACGTTGCGCCCGATGAGGTCAAACTTGCCGCCTGGGGGCTCTTTTGTTTCAGGACCGCTCAGGCCGACATTGGGGAAATCCAGGCGAATGACGCGGTGATCCGCCTTAAGCGTGTCGACCAACTGGTCCCAGGTTTTGAGATTGAAAAAGGAGGCGTGAAGCAACAGGACTACTGGCCCTTGTCCTTCATCACGATAATGAATTTCCGCCCCGTCAACGTCGATATAGCGGGTGCCTTCGTCGGCGTATTTTTCGCGAAGGTCAGACAGACTTATTTGCGTTAAATCGTCTGCGATCACCGAGAAGTTGGTCACGAGTAAAGCAAGGACGAGGGCGAGATGTTTCATTTAACCACCTTTAGTGAACCGTAGAGCTAATGCTTTGGTAGGCACAATAACGAGCGAGTGCAAGGGGGCTTGCCCAGGCAAGTATTCCTTACGTGTGCCCTTAACCTAAGAGACTTTATCAGACCCCTTCGATGTAGGCGCGGGGATCAGCAAATTCCTTGGGATAGAGATCGCGCATGATAGCGCTCCATTCCGGCGGCATGCCATCCATGGTCGATGATTTCCGCCCGAAGCCACGCGACACGTAATTGCCAGGCATACCTGTCATATTGAGCCAGGCTGGCCAGGTAATGATATCGTTGAAAGTTTCAGTGGCGGCGGCGCTTTTCACATCCGGGTCGGACACTTCTGCGATTGAGCCGTGATATGTGGTCCAGTCATTAATTTGCAGCAAACTGCCTTCGTCGGTCGTTGGGACTGCTCGAAACCCTGTGTCGCCACGACACCAGACATCGTCGCCGATGACCCAGGCTGGTCCGATGTCACTATACGAGGTCAGTGTTACGCCTGGACGCTCAGCAGGCGGGTTGGCTCTGCCTTGTTTATTATAAAGACCGGATGAGCGGCCCAATCCTGGTTGGGGCACGGGAATTTTTTCGCCGGTGTACGGATTGTCAAAGGTTTCAAGCAATTTGCCCGTGTTTAAGTCCGTATAGAAAATAGCGCTCATGTTTTTGGTGCGATGGCCTTCCCCCTCATCCTCGGTGACCGAGAGAAATCCGACGTGCATGTCCCAGAACGGCGTAAATTGGCTATCAACCAAACCGTATCGCACCGCGCGTATGTACCAATAGACCACGCGCGTATCGAACGAATGACTGAGCTTTCTGTGGATGGTGTAGAGGTCATCCGGATCATTCGGATTTAAGAGAGTTGTGGCGGCCTTAGCGGGTCGGGCTGCGAGCGTTGCAGCGACGACAGGCGTTGCAACGAACGGTGCGGCACCGATGAGGCCTAAAATGTGTCTGCGGTCCATACGTAATAATCCTGAGTTGTTTTGATGGGCGATGGTGCGACGCGTTTTACCAGTTCCGCTTTTCTTTCATGTAACGTGCGGCGTCCGTCATATCGTTTGGTAGATACTCTAAGGACAAACCAGGATCGATCGGCACGTGGTATTTCTGATAAACTGGCATAACCAAGGCCATGGGCACGTCGGGCAAACGGTGCGTGCGCCGGAAGTCAGCGATGGGAATGGCGGTTGAGACATTCTGCTCGTAAACAGACTTTGCCATAGCCAGTTCGACGCCGCGTGGGCCATAAATACTGGTCCCGCCTGCGCCAGAGGCTCCTGTGTTATCGGGGGAAATCGACTGATTTACAGTGACGGTATAATTGCCGTTGAAGAACGAAGATGACTGGGAATCAACCTGACTGAATCCGCCAGAGGAAAACCGCAAACCGATTTCCATGCCCTTCAGGCTGATGGCCCGATGAATGTCGGGATCATAGGGTGAAACGAGTAAGGACAAATTGCCGATGTCGGTGCGGGCGACGGGCAATACAGCGTCTTCCCCATACATTTCAATGTAACGCGGGAGCACATCGTAAGCTGATGTTGTGAACATCGTCCAACTGGCATTGGGATTCAGGCGCACGTTGTGCTGTTTCCAGTGATTAGCGACGACATTTCCATCCGGCCCAATAAGAATGCCGTTTAGTAATAGGTGGCCCGGCCAATTCTCTTCATCTTTGACGTAGGAACCGAAGGCAATGTAGCAGCCATGCTCTTTGGCTTTTTTTCCAAGAGCCTCAGTTTCGCGTCCGGGGACGTCAATGGAAACTTTCAGCGCTTCTTCGCGTGTCCACGGCGCCCAGCCCATGAGGGGCTGTTCGTGGAAGCATATTAAATCTTGTTTGCCAGCAAGGAAGTTGTTGGCCTTATCGATGAGGTCTAGCATTCTTTGCAGATTGTCGCGCATCACCGGTCTGGGGTTATCGGCATCGGCCGGGATCATCGGTGATTGGATCGCAGTGACCCGGATCACGTCTTTCTTCAGGGGAACGCGTTCATACAGGCCGTCCTTGGCCACACTGATATCGTTATCGACGGTCGCCTGGGCAGTCGATGTCGTCGCGGCGGTTGTGAATGTGGCAGCGGTGCCCAAGCCAGCGGCGGTTCGTAATGCTGATCGTCGTGTCAGTCTTAAATTGATCTGATCGTCCATGTTTTGAGGCCCCTTATTTGATGCCGCCTTGATGCCGACGTGTGCGTACTGATAATGATTTGTGCGTACTAATGATGATTTGTGCGAGTTTTCCGCATCCCTTCAATGACCGATTGAGTATGAGTGATTGAGCAGGCACACGTCTAGAGCCCCAAACCATCTAACCGCTTATCTCTTATAAGGCTCTGTTTTCAATAGTAATCAAAACCCGCAACTTACGGCTCCACATTTGCCGGCACTCAAATTCCTTACAGTCTTGAAATGATTTGGTTTCTGGTAAAGTTTTGCCTTCTTTCCTGTGCCCATAGGTCTTGAAATCGGTTATGACTGCAGCCAAATCTTCCGTCTTATTCCTGTTCTCGGGCTGTTGGCGGCAATCTAAATGGAGACACGCAGCATGCACAGCATGGTCGAGCTAGACCAGATCTCAAAGCATTTCGGATCCTTCGTTGCAGTTGATGGTATCAGCTTGAACGTGCAGCGGGGTGAGGTGCTTGGGTTTCTTGGGCCAAACGGGGCTGGCAAATCCACGACCATGCGCATGGTGGCGGGGTTTCTGACGCCGACTTCCGGCACGGCCAAAGTGTGCGGCCATGATGTTGCGCTTGAGCCGGTCAAAGTGAAATCGATGCTAGGGTATATGGCGGAGGGTTCGCCATCATACGACGACATGACCGTGCGGGCGTTCTTGACCTTTATTGCCGATGTGCGCGGACTTACAGGTGCTAAAGCAAAATCTCAGATTGATGATGTGATTTCTAAGGTGAGCCTAGAGCCGGTGATTGATCGGCCCATTGATGTGTTGTCCAAGGGCTTTAAGCGGCGTGTCGGTCTGGCGCAGGCGATTTTACACGATCCGCCGGTGCTGATTCTGGATGAGCCGACCGATGGCTTGGACCCCAACCAGAAGCATCAAGTGCGTTCGTTAATAAAGGATATGGCCGCCGAGAAGGCGATCATTGTCTCGACCCATATCCTGGAAGAAGTGGAAGCAGTATGTACTCGTGCCGTAATTATCGGCAGTGGTAAATTGTTGGCCGACGGCACATCAGATCAACTATTGAGTATGCTGCCAGATCACAATGCGATTTGTGTGGTGCTGCCGTTGGGTGCTGCTAAGGCGGCAGCCGGATATTTAAAATCCTTGGCCGGTATAGCGGAAGTGACACAATCGTCTTTGAACAATGGCGAAGTAGAACTGCGTTGCATGCCAAAAAATGGCGCCGCAATCCTTGACGGGGTGGTTGGCAATTTACGTGCGAACGATATTGCCTATTCGCAACTGTATGTGCATCGTGGGGACCTGGATTCTGTCTTCCGGCAAATCACGGCGGGAGGCGCAAGCCATGCGTAATCTTTGGATCATCGCCAAACGCGAACTCTACGGATACTTCACAACCCCCATGGCGTTTGTGTTCATCGCTATCTTCGTGGCTCTTACGGGGGCGTTCACGTTTTACATCGGGCGTTTCTTCGACAGAGGGCAGGCGTCGCTTGAGACGTTTTTCAGTTTTCATCCTTGGCTTTACTTGTTGCTGGTGCCAGCAGTGGCAATGCGGCTGTGGTCGGAAGAACGCAAGAGCGGCACGATTGAACAGTTGTTGACCTTGCCGATTACCACAGCGGACGCCGTTCTGGGCAAGTTTCTAGCGGCCTGGATTTTTTGCGGCATTGCTCTGGCATCGACCTTTCCATTGTGGATTACGGTATCCTACCTGGGTCAACCGGATCATGGCGTGATCGCTCTTAGTTATGTTGGCAGCTTTTTGATGGCGGGTGCTTTTCTGGCCATTGGTGGATGCATGTCGGCCTTAACCCGTAATCAGATCATCGCCTTCATTGCGGCGGCAGCGGTGTGTTTCGTGTTTACCATGAGCGGGCTGGACCTGGTGTTGAACTTCTTCCGGGCCTGGGCTCCAAGTTTCCTGGTTGAGGTGATTGCTGCGTCGAGTTTTCTAGTGCGATTTGAGTCTGTCACCCGCGGCGTTATGGAATTTCGGGATGTGATCTTCTTCATATCGATGATGGCTTTTTGGCTGTTTGCAACCACGGTTGCAGTTGACGCCAAGAAAGCGGCTTAAAGGTGGGTACGATGACAAATACAGATAAAAGTCGCCTGGCCGTTTTTGCCGTGATCGTTGCGGCAGTGTTGTTTTTGGCCGTTAATATTATCGCCCAAACCACGTTTAGTACCGCGCGCCTGGATGTGACTGAAGGGCGCGTGTTTACGCTGACCGAAGAAACCATTCCGGTTTTTCAGGACATCAAAGAGCCGATTATCGTGCGCGTCTACTTTTCCCAGACTTTGGCGGAAGCAAGTCCCCGGCATGGTGTGTACTTCCAACGCGTGCGCGATCTGCTGAGCCAGTACGCGGCGCTGTCGGGCGGTATGTTGCAAGTGCAGTACTTTGACCCCGAGCCTTTTTCTGATGTGGAAGACCGTGCCGTCGGTTTTGGGTTGCAAGCGGTGCCGCTGGGGAACCTGGGCGAGGTTGGGTACTTTGGCTTGGCGGCCACCAACTCGACCGATGATCAGGAAGTGATTTCGTTTTTCAATCTGGAACGGGAAGCGTTCATTGAATACGACCTGACCAAGTTGGTTTATACGCTGTCTAATCCGGAACAGCCGAAAATTGGGCTCATTACATCACTGCCGGTCGAGGGCGGCATGACACCCGGTATGGGGGGGATGGGCGGCACGCCAACACCGCCGTGGCAGATTATGGATCAGTTGCGCGACTTCTTTGAAGTTGAACGCCTGGACCTGACCCTGGATCAAATTTCAGAGGACATTGATGTGCTGGTATTGGCGCAGCCAGACGGTTTGA
>CAYGSZ010000170.1:0-5618 GCA_964352705.1 uncultured Rhodobacterales bacterium | reverse complement strand
GCATACGCTTTCATGGCGTCGGTCAGATAGGCGGTGAAGCCGGGTTCAATCTGTTCATAGCGTTGCTCAAAATCGGGGTGTGACAGATACAGGTCTGCCAAGCCGGCATAGGAATCCAACGGGCAGGGACGATCCCACATAAAGGCGATCCAGGCCCGGTGACGGTTGAGCAGCAGGTCATGGGCGGGTGAGTCTGCCGGTTCCCCATGACGCAACCCCTCCGCCAATCCCTGCTCAATGAGGGCGAGTTCGGTCATGGTGTCTTTGCGTTCGGCCGCGCTCATTTTTGCGTAGGCTTTTGTGCTGTCAGCAATGCGCTTTTCCATGTCGCCGCCATAGTTTTCGATCAGCCAACATGCGTAGTCAGACTGCTGCTCCGGTGGAAACCCTTTGTAGAGGTCCGAGTCCGCTATGTTTCCATCGCCTGACAGGGCTGCGAGTGTGCGTGTGAGGGTTTTAATCAGAACCTCGCGCTGAGCGGCTTCAGCGACTAAAGCGAGTTTGTGCGCTTCAAGGGCTTTCAGTGAATCGAATGTGGGGTCATCTAGAATTGCGGCAATGTCGGCCAGGGGTAAACCCACTTCTTTATGAAACAGAATGTGTTGCAGGCGCAGCAGTTCTTTGCGCCCATAAATGCGGTAGCCATTTTCGCCAATGCCGGCAGGTTTTAACAGATCAATCGCGTCGTAATGATGCAGCGTGCGCACCGACACGCCGGACAGGGATGCCATTTGTTTAACGGTGTAGGTTGTCATGTCAGGGCCTCATGTTTGTATTTAAGACTTGAGCAGGACTACCTCCTGACGCAACGTCAGGGTCAAGCGGAAAATAGGGTCGTCTCAAACGCTGTTATCATCGGCGGCTGTTGTTTTCGATGTGTCGTATTTTCCTAACGCCACGCGCCAAAATCCGTCACATGACAGTTTTACGAGTTTTTTCTAACGCGCATAAAAATTATGCCGTGCAGAAGGTTTTTCACCCAGCTTTATATTTGCGTAACGTGTCGTGCGGCAATTCTATGTCAGATACATAATCATGTTGCCTTTTTTAATTCAAGATTTTGTCCGTAGACCTCCATTCCTCTGTCGCACTCGACGACTAAATTCGCTTTCTGACGGCTGAAGGGGCCGCCTGAATACACCGACTGATATCCGGGCGAACAGCAGGTGTTTGGGATCATTTTTAGAGGGACTTATGGAACATACCGAAACATATAAAGCACTTTGCGCACTGCGGCGACGCACCCCGTTTATTAATGCGTTAATGGTGTCTGTTGCGATGCCAACTTTAGCGATCGCACAACAGGCGCCAGACATAAAAGTTGAAGAGATTATTGTTGAAGGTCAGGTGGTGACCGAGCAAATCTCCGAAATTGCGGTCGATTTTGCCAGGTTCGGCACCCAGGTTCAGGTCATCAATTCCTTTGAAATTGAAACCGGTGGCTTCACCAACTTTGGCGAGTTGGCCTCCGGGCTAATTCGCGGAGCCAACATCGGATACTCGCCCGATGAAGGGGAGTTCACCATCCGCATTGACGGCGGCACAGACCGCGACACTTTGTTGTTGCTTGATGGTGTGCCCACCTTCGACCGCGGCACCCCGCTGGAAACAATCTGGGGCGCGACCGTGATTGACCCCCGCATGATTGAAAGCGTTGAAATTTTTCGCGGTGGGCAAAGCCTTTATTATGGCGGTAACGGCGGCCTCGGGGTCGTCAATGTGCGCTACAAAGAGCCGGACGGCACCAATAAAGGCCAGTTTGGTGCCTACGCAGGCTCTTTTAAAACCCGCGAAATTTACGGCAACTACACCTTCCCCATTGATCAAGAGGGGCGCCATAGCTTGATGGTTTTTGGGCGGTCGTATGAAACCGATGCCCACAACCTATTCAACGAAGAATCCTATGTCGATACTGTGCTGGAGCTCGGCGGCAAGCACGAATTCCCGTACAGTTACAATCTCATCGGGGCCAAGTATCTGTTCCAGGTTGATGCAGATACCGAGTTCCGTCTCGGTGGACAATTTGGCACGGTTGATTTCCGCGATTCCTTTCCAAACTCTCATGTGTTTAATCCCAACTACACAGAGTTTCCGATTTTCGATGCCAAGTTTAAAACCCGATTCAGTGATCGCATCGGCTTCGAAGCCGAGGCCTATTACACCGAACCAAAGTTATCGAATACGGAAGTCGACGCGCAAATTTGCCGCATTCCACAAGGTGTCATCAATCCGGCGACAGGATCGCGGTTTACATTGGCCTCTGACTATGAAGCCTTTGCGGCGGCCAATGGTCTTCCCATTGGCTGTGTGACCAATCCGGAATCCAGCCCCCGCGCCGATGGCACATCGCGGGATGGGTTCTATGTGGATGCCAACGGCAACATTTTGGGCACGCTTGAAAACCCCTTCCGCATCGGGGATCCTATGGGCACTGTCATTCAGTCGATTGCTGGGTTCGGCACAGGTATTCCAACCAAGGGCTACGGTGATGGCACTCAATTTAAGGCTGGTTATCGCGACTATGGCGCAAACGCCCGCGCCAAAATAGAGTGGACTGATTATTTAGAAACCGTCGTCGGAGCACAATACACCGCCTACCAGGACGCCTCGGCAGATGTGTATGGTTTGTCAAATCAGACCGTTAGAAGCACCGGGGTTTATGGTGACGTGCGCGCCGAACTGCCACTCCTCGAAGGCACCTCTGTCTCCTTCGCGGTGCGCAACGATTTCAACAGTGCGTTTCAGGATGAGTTCATTTGGAAGTACGGCATCCGTCAAGAACTGCCGGGCGGGTTTTACCTTCGCTCCAACGGCGGAACATCCTACAGCAACCCAACGCTGACCGAGACTGGTGCGCGCCCTGATCGTGCGGAAAACGCATCCCTCGAAACCCAACGGGTTGAAAACTATAACTTTGGAGCTGGCATCAACGGTGAAGTTTGGGGCGGTACTTTTAACATTGAAGTCGGTTACTTTGATACAGTGATCGACAACCTGTTCGGCACCGATCAAATTCGCGATGTCTGCCCAGGCGTAGACCCCTTCCGGACCATTAACCCCAACATCAAAACACCGACGGAACTGTGTGCAAACTTTGCCTCTCTTGGTCTAAGCCCTCTCGACACGGCAGTGTTCAACACACTCAACAAACAGGATATTGAGGGCTTCACGATTGATATCGCGCTGGATCTTGATCAATGGCAACTCGATCTGAGTTATACGGATCAGAAATCACTTGAACCCAATCCGGTGTTTGGTGCCACGGCCATTCGCGCCGGCAGCGGACAAGTTTTGACAACAGTTGTTCCAGGGGAGGCGGGTAGCAATGAGTTTCGTCAATCCAGTGAGCGACCCGAGTGGATGTTGTCCGGTCTGATCACCTACACCCCGACCGACCGGTGGATACTTTCAGCGAACCCGCGCCTACAGGGGCCGGAAGCGACATATGTGCAGAACACCGCCGCCCGTCTGGTTGATGCCAATGGCAATCGCACAAACCCAGATCTGAACATCGGCGATTATTTCTTGTTGAACGCTTCAGTTCAATACTTGATGGGTGATAATTTGGAACACCGTTTCATGCTGCGTATCGTCAATGTCACCGACGAAAAATACTTTGAACGTGGTGGTGCGACCGATCAGCAATTGTCACGCGCCGGGATCCGCGGCGAACTCGGGCCGAACGATCCTAATTACTATTACACTTACGGATGGAATGGGAAGCCGCGTTCCTTCTGGCTTCAGTATGAATATAACTTCTAAGCCGACAAAACTTAAGTCGACCAAGGTGAAGTCAAAGACGACCAAGTTCATGGCCTTCCTGATCACCCCGTAAAGGAAGTCCATTGTGCGAGGGCGGTAAAGATCTCTCCCCATCGTGTTTTACCGCCCTTTCACATCTTTGCCGCAGCTCATGTTTTACGTTTTATGTTTCAAATAAGGCTCAGAGCCTAGAGGAGATCGCCATGTTTTCACGCCGCTTGTTTATGGCCTCAACCGGTGCCGCTCTCTGGGTGCCCAGTGCGCGCGCCCAAAGCAACGCCTATCATTTTAGTCTCGGTGTTGCGTCCGGATGCCCGCGTCCAAATAGCGTTGTATTGTGGACCCGTCTTGCGCCCGCCCCCTTGCAAGGGGGCGGCATGCCCGCAGGTTTGACTCAGGTTCGTTACCGGTTGTGTTCTGATGCGGCGATGCGTCGCACTGTACAGGACGGTTATGTACCGACGTCTGGTGCCAAAGCTCATGCCGTGCATGTCATTGCCCAGGGCTTAGAGCCCGGGCGCGAGTACTGGTATCAATTCTATTTTGGTCAGGATGAAAGCCCCGTTGGCCGCACCCGCACGGCGGACCCCAAAGCTAAAACGTCAAGCATGGCGGTGGCCACCTGTCAGCATTGGGAAACAGGGTATTTTGCCGCCTATCGTGATCTGGCGGAGTGGGCACCGGACTGTGTGGTCCATGTCGGCGACTACCTTTATGAAGGGGGCGTTAGTCCTCTCGGTAAAACGACACGAGATATACGCGGTCGGACCCTAAACATGGAAGTGGTGCGCCAACACAATGGCCCGGAAATTGTTTCGTTGTGGGATTATCGCAATCGTTACGGCCTCTACAAAAGCGACCCCCACCTTCAAGCCGCGCATGCCGCCGCGCCCTGGATTGTTGCGATGGACGATCATGAGATCGACAACAACTGGGCTGCCGACGTACCCCAAGACCCGGAAAAGCAAACGCCGGACGAATTTGCAGTGCGCAAACGCGCGGCCTTGCAGGCCTATTGGGAACATATGCCTCTGGAGATGCCCCCCACCATGAACGGCTTGCAGATGTATGGCGCGTTCAGATTCGGGCCGATGCACGTCAACCTAATGGATACGCGTCAGTTCCGCTCGGATCAGGCCTGTGATCCGGAAGTCTTCCCTGGAGATGATCGTTGCGAAGACGCCTTCGGTCCTGAGCGCACAATGACCGGCCTCCAACAGGAAGCCTGGCTTATGGAGCAACTGCGTACGTCCGAAGCCAAGCACAACGTGCTCGCCAGTCAAACCTGGTTTGGCCCGGTGCAATACACTACTGAGGGTCGGCCGCGCTACAACATGGATCAGTGGGACGGTTATCCCGCGCAGCGCCAGCGCATTCTTGATGCCCTGGTCGCCCATGAGGTGCCCAACCCGGTGGTGGTCAGTGGCGACTGGCACAGTGCCGTCGCGATGAAGGTCCATCAAAAGCCTGATGATCCGCGCACCCCCGTGGTCGCCCATAATTTTGCGGCAACCTCAATTTCATCCAATTGTCCCTGGGCTGCCGACATGTATGACTCACGCGATGCCAATCCACACATGATGTACTTAGACGGTGATCAGCGCGGTTATCTAAGGTGTGTGGCGGATGAGAAAGATTTTACCGCCGTGTTCCGCACCGTCGCCAACCCGTGGGATGCAAACTCACAGGTTGGAACCGATCAGGAAATCCGCACCAGCGACACCTAGAAAAGACGCAGGGGGTAAAAAAGTATAAAGGAGATTCGCACCTAGTCTCTTTTCAGTTTTGCGGCCGCCCGGGCATCCACCTCGGCCATCTTTTGCACATAGCCGCCGGTATATTCTGCTTTGACAGCG
>CAYGSZ010000169.1:0-5635 GCA_964352705.1 uncultured Rhodobacterales bacterium | reverse complement strand
CGACAGTCACAGCAATAAAGGCCGTATGCCAGAATAGAACGACGCCCGGGCTGCCTAACAAAGTATTGAAGTCTGCATTCACGGCGGCGGCATCCATGCCGGTAAAAGCACCGGAAATGGTTTTGGGGACATAGGCAATAACCCAGCCGCCGATCACGCTATAAAACGAGAGAATCAGAAACGCGGCAGCAACGCCGAACCATCCGACGACGCCCCAATTTTTTGACGCCCCCACTTCTGCGGCTGCCGTTTGCATCGAGACGGGGGCACTCATATGCCCGTGACGACCGATCATGGTTTCTGAAATGAGAACGGGGATGGCAATCAGAACGACCGCAACAAGATAGATCAGGACAAACGCACCACCGCCGTTTGTGCCTGTCATATAGGGAAAGCGCCAAATGTTGCCGAGGCCAACGGCCGCGCCGACAGCGGCCATTAAAAATGTTGTGCTTGAAGACCATTGCTCGTGTTTAAACGCCATGATCAAACCCCTCTCAATACGCTTCACCGTCGTATGCTACCTAATCTGAGAGTTAGGGCAACACATCTGCCAGGGCGGTCAGGATGCGTCGGGCTGTCGGCGCCGGGGCGTAATGTTCTATGGCCCAGGCCCGCCCTACCGCAGCGATGTCGGGCCACTGTGCGCGTCTTTTCCAAATGGCATCGGCTGATTCAGATAAGTCTGAAAGATCGATAGGAATGTAATGCGTCCAGGCTTCGGGTATCACAGGCAGGTTAAATTTGTACTTTTCAAAGTCGAGATGAATAGGGATGCAGCCACAGGCAAGAGCCTCCCAAAACCGCCAACTGTCCCACCGCAAAACGGCTGCAGTATCAACATGGTCGAAGGTGTGCTGCGCAAAAAGGGCCGGTTGATGGTTTTTGAACCAGTGGTTCCCCATAATTGGGCTGTAAAATTCGCCGCCATAGGCCAGGCACAGGGCTGAGTTTTCCAAAGCCTTGATGTAACGCGTAGGCGGCACATTGAGTTTCGTGACTGGGATGTTTTGTGCGAGCGCTGGCGTGAAAGCCAAATCTAGCAGCGCCCTGACCCCTTGGTGCAGTGTTGGGCGAAAGCTGTCGAGCGCCACTTGATCGCGTTTGTTTGGTGTCAGACTGTCTTTGGATGTATCGCATAAGTGCTGGGGCAATCCGAACGCGATTGGGATGCGGCGACCCGGTTTCACGGCAGCTGTGCTGTCATGGGCGACAAATACAATATGAGGGTCAGGCACCTCACTGAAAATACTGATGTCGCTGGTGGTGATGTATGCCACGGGGGCTGGTTCAACACCCTCGAAACGAACGAACGTGTTGGTCGCCGAAATATCAACCAAATACGCTGAAAAACCGGTGAGCGGTTCCGCATGAATGGTTGAGAGGTCGAAATCCGTCAGCGGGGTCGAGGCCGGACGCGAGGTCACCTGTGTCGCATTGGTCTTTACGCCGATGCCCAAGTCCAACAGCCCTTCAACCAAACAGCCCGAGAAATGGGTTAGGGTTTGATCTGGAGCGTGAATGTAAAGGCCACGGGAAAATAACGATTTAAGGTTTGAATTTGGCATGTCACATACTTGAGATTGCGTCGCGAATGTTCATCCTGCATCATCACGCCCAAGACGCAAACCTTAGGTTGGATTTTAGTCTATGGCTGTGGTGTATTTTACAGCACACCTGAGCGCTGTTGCCCCACCTGACCCCTTGCCGGTGGACGGTAAAACGGTGCGTCAGGCGCTTGAGTGCGTGTGGCACTCTCACCAGAAACTCAAAGGATACGTGCTGGATGATCAAGAGCGGGTGCGCAAGCACATCGCGATCTTCATCGATGGCACCTTAATTCGTGGACAAGCGGCCTTGGACCATCCCGTTGAGGACTCAACAGAAGTTCATGTTCTGCAAGCGTTGTCCGGCGGGTGTTTGTAACAGGCGAAGAAGGCAATCATGAAAAACCGAATGTTTGCGGCGACACGAAAAGGGTTATTGGAATACTCGCACGACGGTCAGGGTTGGACTCACCGCCGAACACATTTCTTGGGCGAGCCCGTAACCAATGTTTTACACGATGCGCGTGACGGCACGCTTTACGCTGCGCTGGATCTCGGGCACTTCGGGGTTAAATTACATAGATCACAGGATGCGGGAGAGACGTGGCAAGAGCTTGATCCACCCAAATATCCCAAAAGCGATTCGCCTGACGCCCCTGCATTGTCGTTGATTTGGACTCTGGAAGCGGGCGGATCAGATCAACCCGGACGTGTTTGGGCCGGAACTCTGCCGGGAGGGCTCTTCCGGTCTGATGACCACGGTGAGACCTGGGGTCTCAACGAGAGTTTATGGAACCGGCCCGAGCGGGAAAAATGGTTCGGTGGCGGCATGGATGAAGCCGGTATTCATTCCATTTGTGTCGACCCGCGGGACAGCCGACGCGTTGCGATTGCTGTGTCGTGCGGAGGCGTTTGGGTCACAGAGGATGATGGCGACTCATGGCAGATCGGGTCGCACGGCTTGCGCGCTGAATACGTGCCGCCCGAAGCGGAGTTTGACCCGGTAACGCAAGACCCTCACATCATGGTGCAGTGTCGCAGCACCCCAGATGTGTATTGGATTCAACACCACAACGGAATTTTCAAATGTGAAGATAATCTAAAATCTTGGACTGAAATTACAGACTTCGCAGTTTCAAAATTTGGGTTTGCCGTTGCTGTCCACCCGCAAAACCCGGACATCGCCTGGTTTGCGCCTGCGATGAAAGATTCAGCGCGGTATCCGGTCGACGGTAAAGTGGTTGTCACACGCACCAAAGATGGCGGCAAATCTTTCGAAGTGATTCGTGAAGGACTGCCCCAAGATCAAGCCTTTGATCTGGTGTATCGTCATGGCTTGGCTGTAAATGATACGGGCACTCAGCTGCTTATGGCGTCAACCACAGGGTCGCTGTGGAGCAGCGACACTTCGGGAGACAGTTGGGTTTTGGTGAGTGCTAATCTGCCGCCGGTCTATGCGGTTAAGTTTGCTTAGGCTCTGAGGATGAAAGGGGCGCATCGATTTTATCTCGCCCTAACGAATACTGCGACAGACATATACAACTCAAAACCAAGGTCACAGTTGGCACCAGCATTGCGATATCAATCGCCATCAACGCCCGCGCGGTTTGTTCTGCCTGCTGACCGCCTTGGGACTCAACCCACCCCATAAAGCCCAGAAGCAAGCCAAGAACAGCGGGTCCAAAGGCGAAAGAGAATTTTTCGATGGTTGTATAGACGCCCGCGAAAACGCCTTCGCGCCGCAGACCCGTCCGGCGAAAATCATGCTCAATCGTATCAGGCAATAACGATTGCCCGATCAACAACAAACCGCCAGCGCCGATCCCTGTAATGACGGCCCGCAAGCCAATATACCAAGTGGGATCCGCTGCCGTGCCAAACACCCAAGACGCGGACGCGATCGCAAAAATTGTTGATGTGATGTAGTAGCAGTTCGTCTTGCCGTATTTTTTACTAAGAGCAACCCAGACGGGTTGTGAAGCCATGGTCGCGCCAGCCTGGAATAAATAATAGGTTCCCAAGTCCGCATACGTTACGCCTAAAATCCGTGTGAACAGCAGCGGCAAAGCTGCGATAAAAATTGAGAATCCGAACAATTGGGTAAACTTGACCATCAGCAAAACCATAAAAGGTTTGTTGCCGGCAGCCAGCTTGATTTGATCGCGCAGGGAATGGCTATGGTCTTTTAAGGGTTCGGTAAATTTCGCATCGTGGGTGGACCAAAAGCAGAGGGTGCACACCGCAATAATCGCGATACCGACAACCACGGACATCACCGAATGACCAAGCAGTCCGCCACCGTAATAGGCGATGACGGCCGGGCCAAGAACAGAAGACAGCACTTGTCCGCCGGCAATTGCACCAACTCTGAAGGACATGAGCGATGTCCGTTCATCGTAACTGTTGGTCATTTCGGCGGGCATGGCCAGATACGGCACATTGAAGACAGTGTAGGCGGTTGCATTGAGAAGCAGAGCAACAAAAACATAAAGAAGCAGCATGTTCTGAGACTCAAAAGCCGGAACGGTGAAAATCATCATGAACGACACCCCGGCCAATATGCCTCCCAGCATCAGGTATGGCCGCCGCCGGCCCCACCGGCTTTTGGTGCGGTCGCTCAAGACCCCCATCAAAGGGTCGGTCACCGCGTCATAAATTTTCGACACCAAAATCAACGCGCCCGCCGTGACAGCCGGAATGCCAACAAATTCAATCAGGAAGGTCAGAAGCAAAAGGCTGACTGCATTGAACATGGCCGACATGGAGAGACTGCCAAGCCCCCAGCCGAGTCTCAGACGCAGCGGCATAGAATTGGCAGCGATTGGGGCATCAGTCATGAGCAGTTATCCATCCCAGAGCATAATCGGATTTTATTGTTCCACAGATGATCGCCAAGGGCGATGGTGTCGCGCTCGCCTGTTGGCGGTTGAGTGAAATCAGGGCTTAATCAAAACCTCACTTAAGATTGCACGACAATAGGAATAACCGGATGAAAACCTGCGACACACTTCTCCTCGGCACAGTCATAACCATGGACCCGGAACGCCATGCCTATTTAAACGGCTATGTCGCGGTCAAAGAGGGTCTGATCGTTGGAGTGGGACCAGCTTCTGATTGCGCCTATGACGCGACTGAGACCCTGGGCGGAGACGGACATATCGTTATTCCGGGGCTTGTGAATGTGCATGCCCATCTGGTGCAGGGCTGTATTCGCGGCATGGCAGAAGGCACCACATTCGAAGAGCGCCTGTTTGGCTTTTATTACCCGATGACCGGCGCTTGCGATGAAGAGCGTTCCTATGCGTCGGCTCTGCCGCCGGTGTTGGATCTGGTGCGACGCGGGGTGACGACAACGGCGGATGATCATTTCACTCATCTCCACAAACGCTCAATTGATGGTGTTCTGCGTGCCGTGCGCGAGTCCGGAATGCGGTGCCGCATGGCCCGGCTGATTCTCAGTGACCCTGATAACGCGCCAAATGGCTTCAGGGAAGATTTGGATATTGGGCTTGCTGAGACCGAGCGGGTGAAATCTGAATGGGAGAATGAGTTTACAACGGTCACCGCATCGACCATCGGCATCACCTATTGCACACCCGATGAGTTCAAAGCCATTTGGCAATGGACAGTTGATCATGATCGACAGTTTGATGTGCACGCCCCGTCTGTCTTGGACACAAAATATCTGGCCGAACGCCGCGGATGGGAAGGTGGCTCCTTCGAGTGGATGGACCACGAGGGCATTTTGGGGCCGAACGTGATCGCCGCTCACGCCCAAAATTTGAGGCCGGGTGAGGCAGACATGATCAAAGCCCGCGGCGCGTCTATTGCCTTGGTGCCGGATATGGAGCAAGTCCTCGGTCTGGTCGATTTTGACTCTCGGGCGTTTCTCGATGCCGGTGTGACCTGCGGCATCGGGCTGGATGGACCTGTGGTGGCGTACGGCCATGATTTGTGGACGGCGCTTCGGGCCTTTCTCACGGCGCAACGCATGGGCGACCAGCATCGCAAACAGATGGATGACACCGGTACCAAATGGACCGGCTATGAAATGTTGTTTGGCAGCGCAGAATTGGCGCTTGAATTGG